>JAYFQM010000086.1:0-11897 GCA_034927185.1 Oscillospiraceae bacterium
TCAAGGGAGGATTTATCGAGAGAGCGGTATTCGCGCCTGTCGCGTCCGAATACGAGATCCTGACCCGGCTGTACAAAGCGGTGCAGGGATATCGCGGCCTGCTTGCCCGCCGCTATCGCGTCTATGGCAAACTTCGGGCCCGTGAATACGTCCCCGCCTACAAAGACGTCCGGCTGCGCCGTCTGATAGGTAAAGCCATCCGCCAGCGCCGCGTTCCCCCGTCCCAGCTCGACCTTCGAGCCCTCAAGCAGCTTGCCCCAGTCGATCGACTGCCCCACCGAGAGAAGAACATAATCCGCCGCAACGGTTATCGTTTCGTTCTCGTCGTACTTCGGCGCGAATTTCCCGTTGTCGAACACGGAGACGCATTTCTTGAACTCGACTCCCGTCACCTTCCCGTTCTCGACGATGATGCGCTTCGGGCCCCAGCCGTTGTTGATCGCGATATTCTCGGAGCTTGCCTCCTCAATCTCATCCGGCAGTGCCGGCATTTCGCTCGCCGACTCAAGGCAGTACATGCCTACGCTCTCGGCATCTTCGCGTATCGCGGTGCGCGCAACGTCGATTGCGACATTGCCGCCGCCGATGACGACGACCTTTCCCGAAAGCTTTGCTTCGTTTCCGAGATTCACGTTCCGCAGAAAGTCAACTCCAGCGATGACGCCCTCTGCATCCTCTCCCTCGATTCCCAGCTTGCGACCCGCCTGAGCCCCGATTGCAAGATAAAAGCCCTTGTAGCCCTGATTCCGCAGCTCGTCGAGCGTTACGTCCTTCCCGACCTCTACGCCCGTTCTGAACTCAACTCCCATTTCCCGAAGTATGTCTATCTCCGCGTCTATTACGTCCTTCTCAAGACGGAACGACGGGATTCCGAGCGTCAGCATACCGCCGAGCTTCTCCTGCTTCTCGAACACCGTTATCGTATACCCGTCCAGCGCCAGGTAGTATGCGCACGATAGTCCCGCAGGGCCCGCTCCAACTATCGCGATCTTCTTGTCGCTGTAGTCGTGACGTTTTTTCGGTACGAACCGTACGTCCGCCCTCAGCTCCTGATCCGCTATGAACTTCTTGATTTCGTCTATCGCGATCGGCTGGTCGATCTCCCCGCGTGTGCATTCCGATTCGCACGCGTGCGGACAGATGCGTCCGCAGACCGCCGGGAACGGATTTTCCTTCTTAATCAGGTCGAGCGCTTCCGCATACTTACCCTGTGATGCAAGCCTTATATATCCCTGCACCGCTATGTGCGCCGGGCAGCTCGTCTTGCACGGCGACGTTCCCGTGTCAACTACATTCTTCCGGTTTATCCGGTAATCTACGTTCCAGTTGTCTTCTGTCAGGACATGATCGTGCGCGGTCTTTACCGGCGTCACGGTCAAAGGCTTAACGCTGCACAGCTTCTGTCCAAGCTTCAGAGCATTCGTCGGGCAGTTTTCAACGCACTGCCCGCAGGCGACGCATTTTTCCTTGTCGACCTCCGAGACATAGTTTGACCTTATCATGTCCGGAGAATTGAACATAATCGCGTTTCGCATGGAATAGCAGCCGCAGGCGCAGCAGTTGCAGATCGCGTGCGTCGTGCCGTTATCAATGTTCGGAATCGAGTGCATAAGCCCGTTTTCCTCAGCCTTTTTGATTATCTCAAAGGCTTCCTCACGGGTTATCTCTCTCGCCCTGCCTGTGCGTATGTAGTACTCCGCGCCAGAATCGAGCTGGATGCACATATCCTGTTCGAGGTGCCCGCAGCCCTGACCGAGAAGACGTCTGGAACGGCGGCAGGTGCAGTCCCCGACGGCAAAGCGTGTCGCTTTGTTCAGTATCACCGAAACCTCTTCGAAGCCAATTTTGCGGCTGTCCCCGTCTATTGCGGACTGAATGGGGATGACGCGCATCGGTCCCTTGCCGATGGGCATCATGGGCGCAAGCATCGAGCCGCGCAGCCTTGCATACTCCTCAAAGGCTTTGGGTATAGGCGGATGCTTTTCGCAGAGTTCCTTGTTTTCAACCATTTTTTCCATGACTCCGGGAACAAAAACGGTCAGCTCATAGACATCCTCGCCATTTTCCTCATGGAAAATGCACGCACCGACCTGCGAAAGCTCCCTTGCTAGTCTGGCTGTTTCCTCTATCGGCTTGCCACATTTTTTCGCTATCTGCGCAACAGTCTGAGTTTTTCTCAACTCCATGGCAAGGCCCACTTCGGCCATTTCGTCGGTCACAACACAGTCCAGAATGTAGTACTCAGGAGCACTTTCGTCGAGCTTTACCATCAGCGCCGTCGGGCCGCTGATTTTTTTCGCCAGTTTCAGTATTTTCTTCCTCGCTGCCACAGTATTCCTCCTATACGTTTTCTTTTATAGCTTTTTTATATTCCTTCGTTTCCTTGTATATTTCATCCTTGAATGGATTCAGCTTATTTTTGATGATAATCCTGAACTGGTAGACAACCGCTCCGAGATTAAAGAGGAGCGAAACAAGGCTCACAACGAAAAACGCTTTCGGATTATGCGTCGTATATACCGGCGCGATTCTGTCGGCAAACGACGGAACGGTCATGACGAACATGATCCAAAGTCCGAGAGTCTGCGCTCTGTGCTGAAGCCATGCGCCCTTTTTTACGAAGAAGGTGCATACTGTGCTCGCGACAAGCAGCGCGACGCCGCAGTAGAAGGAGTGATCGGCGATGCAATTATATGTATACGCAAAATTCCAGAGGTCGTAAGCAATTACGTAAAGCCAGATACAGTCCGGCCAAATCATATCCTTGCTCTTATCCTTTGAGACGAAAATGCCGCTCCAGCCGCAGATGAGCAGAATGTTGAGTAAGCCCGCGATACCGTTCATAATGTTCCATGAGCCGGATATTGTCCAAAGGTTTTCAATTCTGGCGCCCTCGAAAACGCCAAAGGTATAGCACTGGAAATCACGGATAACCGCTTCAAGAATGTTAAGTGCCAGAATCAGCGGAGGAAAAGCAAGCGCCCATTTTTTCTTTGAAAGCCCGGGAATATAGCGTATTGCCATGAAACCGAGGCAGCCGGCGAGCGCTGAATAGGTCTTGAACCAGTTAAACCACGTTCCCGTACCGTATTCATTTCCAGGCGCCGCCGTGGTAGGCCATACAAGAACCGTAAGGAGCGCTGGAATAATGAGGAAAAGCGTTATCCCACCCCATTTTGTCGTGCGCCCGAACTCATTGAACGCTATTAGCGCCAAAACTACCAAGGCCAGTATTGCCCAGCCTGTCAGACTGGTCTGTTCGTATAAAATCCCCATAATTTTTCTCCCAACTCATTTTTTGTTTTCTTTTTAACAATAGTTCGCGCAGGTTCCGTTACTTATATTTTTCTCACTCACCTTTCTCTGCTTGCGGATACGGTAGATTGCGCGCCTTATCTGTCAGTCGGTATGACATTTACGGCTAATATATTTTCCCGAAAAATTGTCCGGGAAAACTAATCGGCTATGCTGTTTTATACACGATCAATCTCCCTTAAAGGCCCTTACGAATAGGTCGCACAGGTCCTTCATCCGCTGTTTGTTATCAAGCTCCGTAAATCCCGACGCTTCAAGCGCCAGCTTTTGCATGACTCCCAGAATGGAGTCATAGGCGTTATAATAAAGCTCTTTGACGTTGACCTCAGGGTTCACGCTCCCGTCCTCAATCCCTTTCCTGATTGCGAGCACGAGAGGGCTGGTCGAGGTATCAAATTTTTCAGGCGGACGGTTCAGTGTTTTGCTGCGCCCCGCGGAATACAGGTACATTTCGGCATCTAGTGTGAAAAGGACTCCCTGACGGTTCTCAAAATACAGGTTCGAATACTGATATAGCAACGCTCGGATCTGTTTTATGCCGTTTAGCTCGCAAATTCTGCTGGATTCCACCCTTTCGCGTATTTTCTCCAGAGTGTTGTTCCAAAAGAGATATGCTGCAGCCTGAACAATATCCGTTTTCGTTTCAAAATATCTGTAGGCAGAGCGTTCCGTCAGCCCGGCCGATTTTGCGATATCCTTAATTTTCGTGTTGTCGATACCATTTTTAATGAAGGCCTCAAGAGCTTTTTCCGTAACAAGGCTCTTGTTGCGCTCGCGAAGTTCCTCTAGTGACATTGCCTTATCTTCCTTCCGAGGAGACTGTCTCTTTGTTATATATTATATATAAGCCGGATTCTTTTCTCAACCACCTGCGCCACATAATTTTTTGCAAATTGTTATTAATTTAGTTGTGGATCATCTCTAAGGTCAGGCAATCTGCAAACAGCGGCCTACTCACTGGGATGTGATGGAGATAAGTACCGGAAACGCGGCAAGAGTCATGATAATATGAATTGAAATCACATTTAAAATATCATTTTTCTCCTTTTCCGCTTTCTGATCAATGAAAATCGGGATTACAAATGGCGGCGGCAGCAGGAACATTGTATAAAGTGCCACTGTGAAGCCGCTGTCTAAACGGAGCAGTCTTATAACAAGAAATTCGTTAATGACATACGCCAAAGCAAGCATCAGCGCCATACGCAGAAGCACTGTCAGGACCGGCTTTAGGAAGTTATCTAAGCTTATGCGGAGCTCGTAGCCCAATATCATGCAGATTAGTGGAACGGTCAGGTTCCCCAGGAGCGTTAGCAAGTTTACTATAGAGCCGGTAATTTGATAATCACGAATTCTTCCGGCCAATCCGGCTGTGCTGATAACTATGCCCGCGATAATAGCCAGTATTATCGGAGACTTCAGAAAGCCGAGGACAACCTGCCTTGCCGTCGCATTAGTCCCGTTTTGCCTGCGCAGGTAGTTTACAAGCACGAAGAAGACGAAAACGACCTGTCCTATATCGAAAATTGCCAGTTTATAGGCGTTTTCAGAGCCGAAAAAAGCGGTGAACAGCGCATACCCCAGCATACCGTTTTCGTATCCTGTAAATACCGAGCAATAGTAGGGGTTGCCGGGGCAGAGTCTTCCCGAAAAGCCCTTCCCCAGAAAAAGCATGATAAGACAAGCAAGAAAAACCGAAAGGAAGATTAACAGGTACCTGGGCTCAAAATCCGTTTCAGCGAAGGTCAGCAGGAGAATAGAAGGCAGAGAAATATTGACTATTATAGTTTTAAGTTCCTGGATAGTACTAGGCCCGAGCAGCTTAATCCTGCGGATAAGCGCGCCCAGCAATATCATAAGAAGTACGGGCAAAAACTTATAAAAAACGGTTAATAGACTCTCCATCTTTCCACTTCACTTTTAATAAAGATGATATCATTTTATCTTTACCCGATACCCTTCACAAGCTTTAATTCGGCCAAGGAAACTATTATTGCGCCCGCACTATTTTCCCGCGGCCTGTTAAAAAAATAAAGCGGCGGACCTGCCGCCGCTTTATTTTACATATTCGCTATATCGCCTACACCGTTCAGAATCAGCCGCGGCCTATACGGGAAGCGCTTTATTTCTTCTCTGTCTGTGACCCCGGACAACACAAGCACAGTATCAAGTCCGCTTTCAATACCCGCGATAATGTCGGTATCCATCCTGTCTCCGACCATCGCCGCTTCCTCTGAGTGAACACCCAGCATTTTCAGACCGGTGCGCATCATAAGAGGGTTCGGCTTGCCAACGTAATACGCACTCACGCCTGTCGTAATCTCGACAGGCGAAACAAGCGCACGGCACGCGGGAATTATGCCGTCCTCCGTCGGACCCGTGAGGTCAGTGTTCGTTCCGATAAGCCTTGCGCCGTTTAAAACATGGTGCATGGCGCGGCAGATACAGTCAAAATTATAGTTGACCGTCTCGCCGATTACCACATAATCGGGATTGACATCGTTAATCATTATTCCCGCGTCGTGCAGGGCGTTGAAAAGCCCGTGGTCGCCGATAACATAGGCACTGCATCCGGGGCTCTGGCGGCTCAAAAATTTTGCAGTTGCAAGCGCGCTCGTATAAAAATGACTCTCATCCACATCCAGCCCCATCCGCAGAAGCTTTTGACGAAGCTCCCCCGGAGTTTTGCCGCTGTTGTTCGTCAGGAAAAGGAACTGCTTATTTTCCCGGTAAAGCCAGTCCACAAATTCCCTGACGCCCGGCAAAAGACGGTTCCCATGATATATCACGCCGTCCATGTCGCAGATGAATCCTTTTTTTGATCTCAGAATTTCCATATATTATCCTCACTGTGTTAATACTGACAGTTTTAATATATCGCGAGTTGCCGGGATATGCAATCATACAATTATAATTTGTTGTAAAATTCTTCTGCAAAAGGTGCCGCTTTTGCCGTTTGTCATAAACTGCTTATTTTTGCGCGAATTTTACATGAATTTGATGATGCATTTTACTCATTCGTTGTAGAATGTCCTTGAACGGTAATACGGAACGGGGGAATTCTTATCAATAGCAAATTTGAAGATGAGCGACAATATACCGAACTGGAACAATTTACAGACGTGCTCAACAACAGACTGATCGAAACTGTTTTTCAGCCTATCGTTTCCCTGCGGGACGGCGCCGTCTATGGCTACGAGGCGCTCAGCCGCGGACCTGAAAATTCGGAAATGCATTACCCCACAGTTCTTTTTGATTGCGCCGAAAAGTATGGCAAGACATGGGAACTCGAACTTTTGTGCCGGATGACGGCAATAGAAACCATACACAGACTTCGAGCCCAATTCAGGCTCTTTCTTAATGTTAATCCGAATGTAATACACGATGAGAAATTTAAAGAGGGCTTTACCAAGGAATATCTCACGCAAAATGGGGTCAATCCCGAAAACGTTGTCTTTGAAATCACCGAAAAGGGCGTTGTCAGCAACATGGAAGGCTTCATCGGCACCATCGACCATTACAAGAACCAGAACTATAAAATAGCGGTCGACGACGCGGGAGCGGGCTATTCCGGACTGAATATGATTTCCGATATCCATCCGCATTTTATCAAGCTTGATATGAACCTGATCAGAGGTATAGACAGGGATACGACAAAGCAGTCGCTCATCAAGAGCTTTACCGAATTTGCCTCACTGACCAACACGTTTCTCATAGCCGAAGGCATCGAATCGCAGGAGGAGCTGCTAAAGCTTATAGAAATCGGCGTCCATTACGGTCAAGGCTTTTTCCTGCAAAAGCCCGCTTCGGACATTGTCCCGATCGACACCGAAGTGCTTTCGATCATATGTACGGCAAACGAGAAAAAAAACCATCTCATGGACAGAATGTCGTCCGAGGTCTACGTCTGCAACATATCGTCGGCCCGGAAATGCATCAATCCGAAGCTGCTCGTCCGGCAGGTTTTTGATATTATGGAAAATGACCGCCTGATATGCGGGCTGTGCGTAACGGAAGACGGATACGTCAAGGGAATAATAACCAGAAACGAGCTTTATCGGCGGCTCTCTTTCCAGTTCGGATACTCGCTGCATTCGAACAAGGCAATAGAAACAATAATGAGCAAAGAATTCCTGTGCGTAGACTACCACGACAGCATCGAAACGGTGGCGAAAAACGCGATGAACCGCGATCCCGACAAGCTGTATGATTTTGTCACGGTCACGAAGGACGGCAAGTATTTCGGTATAGTCACGGTCCGCGATCTTTTGAACGAGGCTCTTCAGATTGGCATCAACAATGCAAGACATCTGAATCCTCTGTCCGGGCTTCCCGGCAACGTTACAATCGAAAAGGAACTCGAACACTGTATAGGTTCGCCCGACGAGTACAGTATTTTATATTTCGATCTGAACAATTTCAAAGCCTATAATGACGTTTATGGCTTTGAAAACGGCGACAGAATTATAAAATGCCTGACAAAAATACTTAAAGAGCACATTTCAAACGGATTCATAGGGCATATAGGCGGTGATGATTTCATGGCTATCATTGCCGGAAGCGGCGCCGAGGAGCCAAGCAAAAAAATTATCTGCGATTTTGATGAAGCCGTGCTCGAATATTACAGCGCAAACGATCTGGACAGAGGCTATATCACAACCAAGAACAGACACGGCATCGAAGAGGATTTTCCGATTTTGTCAATATCGATAGCCTCGGTAACAAACCGCAGATATCACACTGTCTACGCGCTTTCCGAAGAAATGGCAAAACTTAAAAAGCTGTGTAAACAGCTTCCCGGCAGCAATTATCTATCAGGCTGAGCCCGCTTTCAGATTATGTGATAAAACGTAGGCTTCGGCGCAACAAAATCTCTAAAGCCTTCCGAATTTGTCATGCACACATAGCCGAAATACAAGGCGGCGGGATGCCGCGAATCAACTCAAATCAGAAAAACCCCCCGCGAAAAAAGGTGCCGCGGGGGGTTAATAACATCGACCTTCTATGTCGCTAGATCGATGTATCAAATTTATAAACAGTTACCGAATGGTAATGCCTGTTTCTGTTCAGAATTGGACTCGGGAAATCGGGATACGCAAGCGCGTTCGGAAAAACCTGCGTCTCAAGACAGACAGCGCAACGCCGGTCAATAGGTTTTTCGCTTTTTCCTTTGCGCCGAGTGAGCCAGTTCCCGCTGTATAACTGCATTCCGGGAAGAGTCGTACAAGTCGTCATTCGTATACCGGTATCGGGGCTAATAAGAACGGCCGCTTTTCTCAGCTCCGCCTTATCGGAAAGCACAAAATTGTGGTCATAACCACCGCCGTTACGCAGCTGGACATCGTCAAGACCAATATCTCGGCCGATCGGCTTTGGTACGGAAAAGTCAAAGGGCGTACCGGCGGTTTCAAGCAGTTTTCCCGTCGGAAGGCAGGCCGCGTCGTTCTCTGCGAATTTATCGGCAAAAATCCACAGGCTGTGGTTAAGTACCGAACCCGAGCCGCCGAGATTGAAGTAGCTGTGGTTTGTTAAATTCACGACCGTGTCCGCGTCCGTATCCGCGTCATAAGTGATACGAAGCTCGTTCTCCTCCGTCAGCTCATAGGCGACACGAACTCTCAGATTACCCGGGTAACCCTCTTCGCCGTCGGGTGAAAGCCGCGTAAAGATAATCGTATTTCCCTCCTCCGAAGCGTTCCAGATAAACTTGTCAAACCCCCTAACCCCTCCGTGCAGATGATTGTCCCCGTCGTTCCTTGCAAGCTTATAGAGCTTTCCGTCAAGTGTAAACTCGCCTTTGCCTATACGGTTGGCCATACGCCCTATGACTGCCCCCATATAATCGTCGTTACCCTCATATTCCGAAATGGTGTCATAGCCCAGAACCACATCGGTCAAACCTCCCTGAGCGTTCGGTACGGAAAGAGACTGAACAACGCAGCCGTAGTCCAGTATGACAGCCTGAGCGCCTTTCCCATTTGCAAGCCGATAAGCCGTTACCGTCTCGCCTGATTCTGTGTATCCAAAGATATGTTTGATCAAATAATCGCGCCCTTTCCTCTGCCGTATGGTACGCTTCGCGGCCAAATCGTCTCGTCTCTCACGCCGCGTATTTCTTCAGTATGAGGGGTATTCAGCCTTTTCCTCCGCCTTTGCCTCTGAATAAGCCGCCGAACAGCCCGTTTGTTTTTCTTTCCTCACTTCCGGACTGCAAGTATAGATGCGCTGCGACAGCACTCTGAACAGGCAGCCGGCTGTATCTTGGGTACAGCTCCGAATACAGTTCCGACAGCGCCGCCGCGTCCTCTTTCGAGAGAAACGGAATAAGCCCTTCCGTCATCCCCTGAACCGCGAGCAGCATCCAGTAAATCAGAGAATCATTCCTATATTCCTGCGGGAACTCAAAAACCATGCGCATCACCGCGTAAGCGTCCTCCGAAGAGGGGGAAGTTTGCGCAAAATCGTTAAGCCTGCGCTCGATTATGTCGGCAAAACGCTCATGACACGCATCCTCTCCCGCTCTCTTTCCGAAGCCCATAAGTCCGTCGGTCGGCTTGCGTTTTGACAGAAGAGTCCTCACATCGGCTATATAATCGTCGTATATGCCGCGTATTTCCCGAACAACACTTTCGTCTTCCATACGCGTTTATGCAAAAGGATTCTCGGTGGGGTAAGGCAGGGCCTTCGACTGATTAAACCCTATATCTCCCACGCCCAGGAATTTAAAAACCTCGAATATTGCCTTGCCGCAATGTGAGAAAGCAACCGCTCCATGGTGAGGAAAGCGCTTCTGAATCAGTACATGACGGTAAAAGCGTCCCATTTCCGGAATCGCGAAAATGCCGATGCCGCCGAAGCTGCGCGTTCCGACAGGCAGAACCTCGCCCTCCGCTATATACGCGCGCAGGATACCTTCGCTGTCGCATTGCAGGCGGTAGAAGGTTATGGGACTGTCGGCAATATCGCCCTCGAGCGTTCCCCGGGTAAAATCGGGCTCGCTTCCTGCCGGCTCAAGCAGACGGTGCTGGATGAGTTGGTACTTGACGGCGCGGTCCGCGCACATTTTGCATGACGGGGTATTGCCGCAGTGGAAGCCCATAAAGGTGTCGGTGTGCTTATAGTCGAATTTGCCCGCGATCTCGTCGTCGTACTGGGACTTAGGAACGCTGTTGTTTATATCAAGCAAAGTCACCGCGTCTCCGGTGATGCAGGCCCCGATATATTCGGAAAGCGCTCCGTAAATATCAACCTCGCAGGCAACGGGTATGCCGCGGGAAGCAAGGCGGCTGTTCACATAGCAGGGCTCAAAACCAAACTCCTGCGGAAAGGCGGGCCAGCATTTATCTGCGAAAGCAACATATTTCCTGCTGCCTCTGTGTTCCTCAGCCCAGTCCAGCAGCGTAAGCTCAAACTGCGCGAGCTTTTTGTTAAGGTCGGCATAGTATCTTCCCTCGCCCATTTCCCTCGCCATGTCCTCGCACACCTCCGGAATACGGGGATCACCGGCATGGGCCTTGAAGCTTACGAGCAGGTCAAGCTCCGAGTTTTCCTCGATCTCGACTCCCAGCTCATAGAGTCCCCTGATCGGAGCATTGCAGGCGAAAAAGTCCTGCGGGCGCGGTCCGAAGGTAATTATTTTCAGGTTTTTAACGCCGATGACCGCGCGAGCAACCGGGATAAAGTCCGCGATCATATCCGCGATGTCGGAAGCCGTACCGACAGGATATTCCGGAATGTAAGCGTTCAGGTGGCGCATACCGAGATTGTACGAGCAGTTGAGCATGCCGCAGAACGCGTCTCCGCGTCCGTCTATGAGGTCGCCGTCGCCCTCCGCCGCAGCCGCGTACATGCAGGGCCCATCAAAATATTTTGCAATCAGTGTTTCCGGCGTTTCGGGGCCGAAGTTGCCAAGAAATACAACAAGCACGTTGCAGCCGGCGTTTTTCACTTCCTCAACCGCACAAAGCATGTCTTTTTCATTTTCAACAGTTGTTTTGGCTTCATATATATCGAGTTTCCTCTGACCGCAGGCGGCTGCGATTGATGCCCTGCGTTTCTGCGAGAGCGCAATTGGAAAGCAGTCCCGAGAAACCGCAACTATGCCCAGCTTTACTTCGGGTATGTTTGTCATCATTATCATATCCTCCTTATGAGATCATTTTCCGCTTCAATGTCTATATTTTTGCCTGTCAGTCCGACGAAAGCTCCGGCAGCGGCCTCTTCGGATTCAGGATGCGCGAGGAGCCACTTGTTGCAGGCCCAGAGCTGCCTGTCCTCCAGCGTGACCGGTGAGATCGCCGGTTTATCGGTATTGGTGCCTTTGGGGAGGGCAATCATAACGCGAAAGCCCTTCGTCCTGTCCGTATGGCAGGGAGCATAATGAAGAGTGGTTGCGTAAACCTCCAGAAGAACCCCGGCCGGCGCGCGGAAAGCTTTGACCTTTGACGTATCCAGCATTCCGTTTTCAATTTCGTCCTCTTTGGCAAGGAGCAGAATAAAATCCTCTGTTCCTAGCTGAAATTCACTGTCCCTATGGTATTCCAGACAGTTAAGCCTAGTATTGTGCCCGTTGCACCAGCAGAACT
>JAYFQM010000167.1:0-17494 GCA_034927185.1 Oscillospiraceae bacterium
GCCCACACCCATTTCGATCTTGAGGTAGCCGGTACTGTTACGGCCGATAATTTTGAAACTGGTAGCCGCGCCGCCCTGCTCGGCGGAACAACGACCGTAATTGATTTCGCGACACAGTATCACGGCGAGAGTCTGAACCAGGCCTTTGCTCACTGGCTTGCAAAGGCGAAGGATAAATCCTCCTGCGATTACGGCTTTCATATGGCCATTTCTGATTGGAATGGAAGCGTCAGCGACGAAATTCAGGATATGATTGATATGGGCGTAACGTCGTTTAAGCTTTATATGACATATGATGATATGATGGTCGGAGACGGGGATATCTATAAAATCCTGAAGCGTCTGAAGGAAGCCGGCGGCATTGCGGGCGTACATTGCGAAAACAGCTCGCTTATCAAGGCACTTGTCGAAGAAAAGCAACGTCTCGGCAAGAACGAAACTGCTTTTCACCCGCAGACAAGGCCGTATCAGGCTGAAGCAGAGGCCATTAACAGACTTCTGAGAATCGCGGAACTCGCAGATTCGCCGATTATAATAGTACATCTTACTTCAAAAGCGGGGTATGAGGAAGCAGTGAAGGCCAGAGCAAGAGGGCAGAAGGTATATCTTGAGACCTGCCCGCAGTATCTGCTGCTTGATGAGTCGCTCTATGAGCTTCCTTTGCCGGAGTGCCTAAAATACGTCATAGCCCCGCCTCTGAGAAGAGCCGGGGACAGGGACTGCCTATGGTCGGCTCTATCCGATAATCAGATACAGACAGTCTCAACCGACCATTGCAGCTTCAGTCTCCCGCAGAAACGTATGGGCGAAAACGACTTTACGAAAATTCCAGGTGGTATGCCGGGCGTTGAGGACAGAGCGGTTTTGCTCTACACCTACGGCGTAAAAAATGGCAGAATTTCGCTTACTCAAATGTGTGGCCTGCTCTCCGAAAATCCTGCAAAGCTTTATGGCGCCTATCCGCGCAAGGGATGTATAGCTCCGGGCAGCGACGCGGATATTGTTGTGTTTAACCCCGCTGCAAGCGGCTTAATCAGTGCTGAGACTCAGGCATATAACACGGACTACGCCCCTTACGAGGGTTTTGAAACTCTCGGGCGGGTGGATCAGGTATACCTGAGAGGCGTTAAGGCTGTGGAGGACCATAAGATCATCGCCGAGCATACGGGCCGCTTCCTGAAAAGAGGAAAATTCGGCTTATAATGTAATGATTGGAAGTGGTATCTTCTTCAGCAAAACATGTTGCAAATTTGATAGTAATTTAGTATATTTTATCTAGGTACTGTATTTATTAAATCTCTGTTTAGGAGCCCGATAATTAAATATTGCCTGGATGGGTTTATATATGCTCATAATTGGTTGAGTGTTTCTACAAACTACCGGAAATAGTTTTCTATAAATCCCTTATTATAAGGGTTTATACTGTTTTCGGTAGTTTTCGCATATAAAGGAGGAATACGGATGTCGACATTTACTGTGAACGGTAAAACGGTGACCGTAGAAAAAAATCAAAAACTTCTCCGCTTACTTCGTGACACCTTGTGTCTGACCTCCGTCAAGGACGGCTGCAGCGAGGGCGCTTGCGGAACCTGCCACGTATTGATCGACGGCAAGCCTACAAAGGCCTGCATACCGCAGACGGATAAGCTGGACGGGAAGTCGATCATCACCGTTGAAGGGCTTACGGATTTTGAAAAGGAAGTTTATACCTACGCCTTCGGAAGCGCCGGAGCGGTTCAATGCGGCTTCTGCATTCCGGGAATGGTGATTGCGACAAAGGGCCTTCTGGACGAGAATCCGAACCCTACGCGGGAGGAAGCGGCATATGCCATCCGAAATAATATCTGCCGCTGTACCGGTTATGTGAAAATTATAGACGCGATGCTTCTTGCGGCTGAGCTGTTCCGTAAGGGAGAGGTGCCGGAAATTTCGGAAGACTGGAGCTTGGGATCCAGAGTACCAAGAATCGACGTCCGTGAAAAGGTCACCGGCCAAGGCGTATACACCGACGATGTTTTTATGGACAATATGGTTTATGGCAGCGCCGTCCGTTCAAAATATCCGCGCGCACGTGTCCTTGCGATACATACCGAGGAAGCAAAGGCTCTGCCGGGCGTTGTCGCGGTATTTACCGCGGAGGACGTCCCCGGTAAAAACAAGGTCGGACATCTTCTAAAGGACTGGGACACCATGATAGCCGTAGGGGACATCACACATTATCTCGGCGATGCCATTTGCCTTGTGGCTGCCGAAAGCCCTGAAATACTTGAGGAAGCCAAGGCCCTTATCCGTATTGACTACGAGGAAATGGAACCCGTCCGCTCAGTCGAGGAATCAATGGCAGAAAACGCTCCGCTTGTTCACAGGAGCGGCAATCTGCTTGCGCATAAGCACGTTAGGCGCGGCAGCCCGCAGGATGCCATCAGTAATTCCAAATTTGTGCTTACACAGAAATTCTCCACACCGTGGACAGAGCACGCATTTTTGGAACCGGAATGCTCCGTCGCCTATCCGGACGGGGACGGGGTAATGGTCCTTTCCTCTGACCAGAGCGCCTATGATACTCAGCATGAGACTATGGGTATGCTTGGTCTACCCGCGGAGCTGGTCAAGGTTGAAAACCAGCTCGTGGGCGGAGGATTCGGCGGTAAGGAGGATGTTACGGTGCAGCATCTTGCTGCATTGATCGCATATCTTTGCAAAAGGCCCGCAAAGGTCAGGCTAACACGGCAGGAAAGCATATTGATTCACCCGAAGCGCCACCCGATGGATATGGAATTCACGCTCGGCTGCGACGAAAACGGAATCATTCAGGGCGTCATGGCAAAGGTGGTCGCGGATACTGGAGCGTACGCTTCGCTGGGAGGACCCGTTCTGGAACGTGCATGTACTCACGCAGCTGGCCCATACAATTATCAGAATTTTGAAATTGACGGCTATGCCTATTACACAAACAATCCGCCCGCAGGAGCTTTCCGTGGCTTCGGCGTGACGCAAACCTGTTTCGGTATCGAAAGCATGCTCAACCGGATGGCCGATATGGTGGGAATATCCGCCTGGGAGATAAGGATGCGCAACGCAATCCGCCCCGGGCAGGAGCTGCCAAACGGACAGATCGTGGACGAATCCGCCGGGCTTGTCGAGACCCTCAACGCAATAAAACCCTATTATGACTCCGGAAAGTATGTGGGGCTTGCCTGCGCTATGAAGAATTCTGGTGTCGGAGTCGGTCTGCCGGATACCGGAAGGATAAGACTCGCGGTTCAAAACGGTAAGCTGCATATTTTTGCTGGAGCCTCATGCATCGGGCAGGGTCTGGGCACCGTTCTTACCCAAATGATTTTTGATCAGACCGGTATCAGTTATAAAGACATTGTTTATGAGCGGTCCAACACATACTGCTCGCCCGATTCCGGAACGACCTCCGGCTCCAGACAGACACTGTTTACGGGCGAGGCCTGCAGGCGCGCGTGCGAGAGCCTGAATGAGGAACTGAAAGGGAAGAGTCTCAAGGAACTTGAGGGAAAAGAATTCTACGGTGAGTATTTTGGAAAAACTGATAAGCTTGGAGCGGATGTGCCAAATCCAAAAAGCCATATCGCCTACGGCTATGCCACGCAGCTTTGCATTCTGGACGATGACGGAAAGGTTTTGAAAATATACGCGGCGCACGATGTCGGAAAGGCCGTTAACCCCCTCTCGCTGGAAGGCCAGATAGAGGGCGGCGTTCTGATGTCTATGGGCTTCGCGCTTACCGAGCGCTACCCGCTCGACAACTGCAGGCCAACCGCCAAGTTTGGAACACTCGGACTTTTCCGCGCAAATCAGATTCCCGATATTAAGGCAATTATTGTGGAAAAGGAAGGTCTGGATGTAGCTTGCGGAGCAATCGGAATCGGAGAGATTACCTCGATACCGACAGCTCCGGCCATCGCCGACGCCTATTTCCGCTATGACGGCAGGTTCCGCACAAAGCTGCCTCTTGACGATACCCCGTACTGCAAAAAATAGCTGTCTTGACTATAAACCAGTTCTCGAAGGAGGTCGAATTTTATGAGCAAAAGCGTAGGACGGAGCGTTATCCGTGTCGACGCATACGAAAAAGCTGCGGGCAGGGCAAAATATACTGATGATCTTTGCATTGGAAATACGCTGATTGCAAAGGTATGCCACTCGACGATAGCGCATGGTTTTGTTAAATCAATAGACGTCACGCAGGCTGAAAAGATACCAGGCGTGGTAAAAGTCATTACCTGTTTCCAGGTTCCCGACATTCCTTTTCCCACAGCCGGTCATCCCTGGTCCACAGACCCGCATCATCAGGATGTGGCCGACCGGCTTTTGCTCAACCGGCACGTTCGCTTTTACGGCGACGATATTGCCGCGGTCATAGCTGAAAATGAAATCGCAGCAGTACAGGGCCTCCGCGCTCTCAAGGTCGAATATGAGGAGCTTCCATTTGTCCTGGATGTTCAGGACGCAATGAAGGAAGGTGCTCCGCTGATTCATGAAGAGTATCCGAACAATGTTCTGGCTCATACTGAGCTTAGAAAGGGAAACTATGAGGAGGCAATCAGGGAGCCGGGACTGATCAAGGTGGAAGGCTGGTACGATACGCCGACAGTGCAGCACTGTCATATCGAAAACCACATTTGCTTTGCTTATGAAGAAGCGGGGCGCGTCGTCGTCGTTACCTCCACGCAAATCCCGCATATTGTCCGCCGCGTTGTTGGTCAAGCTTTGGGGCTTCCATGGGGAAAAGTCCGGATAATAAAGCCGTATATAGGCGGAGGCTTCGGCAACAAGCAGGACGCCTTATACGAGCCGCTGTGCGCATATCTTACCACACAGGTCGGCGGAAGACCGGTCAAGCTGGACTGCACAAGGGAGGAAACCTTTGTTTGCACGAGAGTCCGCCACGCGATCCGCAGCCACATCGTCAGCTGGGTACGGCCCGACGGAACCTTTGCCGCGAGAAAAATCGAGTGCTTCTCGAATCAGGGCGCATACGCCTCGCATGGTCACGGAATCGCCGCAAAGGGTATGGGCGCGTTTCCGCAGATGTATCCCTGCGTAAATGTTGAGGGCGACGCATATACGGTATTCACAAACAAGCCGGCCGCCGGAGCGATGCGCGGTTACGGCATTCCCCAGGCAATGTTTGCGGGAGAGGCGCATATCGACGACGTTGCGAGAGCGCTCGGCATAGAGCCGCTTGAATTCCGCCATAAAAACATAATGCCGAAGGGATATGTCGACGCATTCTCAAAAAATGAGAACTACAGCGATTCTTTCAACAAATGCCTTGATAAGGGCATGGAGCATATAGACTATTACCGCAAGCTCGCGGAATACCAGAACCAGACCGGGCCCATCCGCCGAGGGATCGGCGTCGCGGCTTTCTGGTACAATACGGGAGTATGGCCGATTTCCCTCGAATCCTCGTCCTGCCGCATGGTGCTCAATCAGGACGGCAGCCTGCAGTTCCAGACAGGAGAAACCGAAATCGGACAGGGCTGCGACACCGCCTATTCCCAGATGGTGGCGGATGCCGTCGGCATTCCGTTTGAAGATGTTCATGTGGTTTCTACTCAGGATACTGATGTTACGCCCTTTGGTACCGGCGCTTATGCCTCAAGGCAAACCTACATCGGCGGATTTTCAATTATGCAGACAGCAGTTGCCCTGCGCGAGAAAATCCTCAAGGCCGCTCATCAGCTGACAAGGATGCCCGTCTCAAATATTGACCTCGTTGACGGGAGTATTATTCGTAAGGAAGACGGACGGGTTATGCTCACGCTGGGTGAGCTGGCAACCGAAGCTCTTTACAGCATGGAGCAAAGCCAGCACATAACAGCCGAAGCAACCGCTCAGATCAAATCCAATGCCTATTCCTTCGGCTGTTCCTTTGCCGAGGTTGAAGTGGATATCCCTATGTGCAGAGTTAAGCTGCTCAATCTGGTAAACGTGCATGACTGCGGTACGCTGATTAATCCCGCTCTTGCGGAGGCACAGGTGCACGGCGGTATGAGCATGGCTATAGGCTACGGCCTTTCAGAACAGCTTCTGTTTGACGAAAAGACCGGAAAACCTCTTAACGATAATCTTTTGGACTATAAGCTTTCAACATTTATGGATCATCCCGCTCTGGGCGTTGATTTTATAGAAAATGCCGAGCCTACAAGTCCCTTCGGAACAAAGGCGCTCGGTGAGCCGCCGACCTGCTCCGGCGCCCCAGCGATCCGCAACGCCGTTCTTCAGGCAACGGGCGTCGCCCTCAACAGAATTCCGATGACACCGCATATTCTTTTCGAGAAATTCAAAGAGGCCGGGCTGATCGGCGAATAGGGGAGGGAAAACTCAATGTATGACATGAAAGCACTTTATGATGCGGAAAGCGTTCAGCACGCTGTCGAGCTTCGGCTGAGCCACCCCGAGGCACAGATTATTGCCGGAGGCTCTGATGTTCTTGTCCAGATGCGCGAGGGCAAGCGCGCAGGGAAGGAGCTCATCAGCATATACGGCCTTGACGAAATACGGGGCGTTTCCCTTGACGGCGAACGAAACATCCGTATCGGCTCGCTTACCAGCTTTTCTCACATAACGAGAGACCCGATTATTAAAAAGTTTATAAACGTGCTGGGACAGGCAGTGGATCAGGTCGGAGGCCCGCAGATTCGAAATATCGGAACGATCGGCGGCAACACCTGCAACGGAGTGACATCGGCGGACTCCGCTTCGACTCTCCACGCATGGGAGGCCATTATCGAGCTGACTGGTCCGGAAGGCATCCGCAGGATTCCAATCCATGATTTTTATATTAAAGCAGGTCAGGTAGATATCAGGCCGGGAGAGATTCAGACCGCCATTCTGATTCCTGAAGCGAGCTATAAAAACACCTTCGGACACTATATAAAATACGCGATGCGGAGTGCGATGGACATAGCGACTCTTGGTACCTCCGTCAACGTAAGGCTCTCTGAGGACAAAAAAACGCTTGAGCGCGTTCGTATTGCCTTCGGCGTTGCGGGCCCCGTTCCGCTGCGTGCGCTGAAAGCCGAGGAAGCGGCCAACGGCCAGCCTGTATCCGGGGCTTTGGCCGAAATGTTTTCCAAAACCGTGCTTGAGGATATCAACCCCCGTGACAGCTGGCGCGCCTCAAAGGCGTTCCGCCAGCATATCGCCGTGGAAAGCGCAAAAAGGGCTTTCGTTGAATCAGTTAAACTAGCGGGAGGTGTATTGTAATGAATGAAAAGCACGAAATCCAGTATAAAACGATTCGCTGCAACATCAACGGAAAAGATGTCGAGAAGAGCGTCGATGTCAGGGCATCGCTGACCGATATGCTACGCAACGATTACCACCTGATCTCGGTGAAAAAGGGCTGCGAGGTCGGCGAGTGCGGCGCCTGTACAGTCATTATCGACGGGGAAACCTTCAACTCCTGCATATATCTCGCAGTCTGGGCGGATGGAAAGCACATCATTACGCTTGAAGGCCTGCTTGGACCCAACGGGGAGCTGTCCGAAGCGCCGCAGGCTTTTGTGGACGAGGCTGCTATTCAATGCGGCTTCTGTTCTCCTGGTTTTATCCTGACCGCCTATGAGATTCTTGAATCGGGCAGGGAATATACGGACGATGAGCTGAGAAAACTGCTTTCCGGGCACCTGTGCCGCTGCACAGGCTACGAAAACATCTTGCGTGCGGTTAGAAAAGCGATGTATAATAGACTAGGAAAAAAATGACGGGTTGATTCGCCGAAAGACAGGTATAACGTTTATGTCAGTCAACAGAGAGCTCAGAGCTGTTATCACGTTTTCTACAACCACATACGCTCTGGAAGCCGAAAGCCTTTGCAGGAAAGAGCGGCTTCCGGGCAGGCTTATACCCGTTCCTTCCGCGATATCAGCTGGCTGCGGTATGGCGTGGAGCACGGCTCCGGAAAGTGCCGGAGCTGTCATGAAACTGCTGAAAAAGGAAAAAGTCCCTTTTGAGGGTATAACCGAACTATTATTATAAAATCACGAACGGCTTGAGAAATTCTACAAGCCGTTCGTTTGAACCGCGTTATTCTCGCCGAGATATAACGGGTAAAGGGAGCGCGCATGGATGACAAATTGAGTTTCAGTCTTGCGGTAAGGCTTTTCAGAGGCGAAAAGGCGTTCGGTCCCGGTATCGCGACGCTTTTGCGGGAAATTGAACGAACCGGCTCTCTTCAGAAAGCCGCGGAGTCGATGAACATGGCCTATAGCAAGGCATGGAAAATTATCAGGGAAACTGAGCGTATCTGGGGCTTTCCTCTTACCGACCGTGATATCGGAGGCAAAAATGGTGGAGGTTCCCGTCTTACGTCCGAGGGTAGATTCCTTCTTGAACGTTATGAGCATTTCGCGGCGGATATCCAGGAAAAATGCACTGAAGTGTTTGAAAAATACTACTCTGAGAATTTTTTTGGTGAATTGGAAACATTGAAATTTGATAAGTTTATGGGGGGATTTGATGGAAGAACCCATCGTTTTCTGTAAGGGCGGCGGCTGTACGGCTAAGCTCGGTCCGGGAGCATTGAGCAGCGTTCTGAAAAAGCTCCCAAAGGTGAGCGACCCGAATCTTCTGATAGGATTCGACAGCTCGGACGACGCGGCGGTGTATAAGCTCAGCGACGAGCTTGCAATTGTACAGACTCTTGATTTTTTCCCGCCGATGGTGGACGATCCGTATATATTCGGGCAGATCGCGGCCGCGAACGCGCTGAGTGATATATACGCGATGGGCGCCCAAGTCAAAACCGCCCTCAATATAGTCTGTTTCCCTGAAGCAATGGATTTGAACGTCCTTGGCCAGATACTGCTTGGGGGGAGCGAAAAGGTAAGGGAAGCCGGCGGCGTTCTGGTCGGCGGTCATTCAATCGCTGATAACGACGTAAAATACGGACTTTCCGTAACCGGAACGATTCATCCGGATAAGGTTTTTGCAAATACTGCCTGCAGGCAGGGAGACGCTTTGATCCTTACTAAGCCCCTGGGCGTCGGAATTGTCTGCACCGCTTCAAGACTTAAGGCCGCATCCGAAGAAGCTTTGTCCAAAGCCGTGAGGTCAATGACTACGCTGAACAAATATGCCTCTGAAATTGCCGGAAAATACAAGACCCACGCCTGTACCGATGTCACAGGCTTCGGCTTCCTCGTACACCTTTGCGAAATGCTGGGAGACAGTTTTTCCGCCGTTATCAGAAAGGACGAGGTTCCGTTTATTCCGGAAAGCCTAGGTTATGCGGACGAGTTCTATATTACGGCGGCAGGGCAGAGAAACCGTAATTTTGCTGATGATAAGGTTGAACTGAGTTCATGCACGTTCGCCATGCAGGAAATTTTATTTGATCCGCAGACTTCCGGAGGGCTTTTGATCAGCATTGATCCGACCGATGCGGAGAGCGCTTATGCCGAGTTGAAAGCTCTGGGACTTGCTTGCGGCATCGTGGGCTATGTCACGGAGAAACGTAAAAAATCCGTTTATGTTGAATAGGAGTTGCATAATGAAAATCGATGCAAGAGGAAAACAGTGCCCGCTCCCAGTAATCGAAACCAAGGAGGCTCTTTCGGCGGCGGCTCCCGGCGAAACTGTTGAGGTCAGAGTCGATAACGAAATTGCGGTGCAGAACCTCAATAAGCTCGCCGTCCAGAAAAAGCTGAGCTTTTGGTCCGAGAAAACCGCGGAAAGGGATTTTCTCGTGAGAATCACTGCCTCCGGTGAGCTGGCGGACATCGCTGAAGAAGACCTTGAAATCGTATGCCACACCGGTCAGGGAACCGTTGTAGCTATTACTTCGGAAACAATGGGCACCGGAGACGACGTTCTGGGAAAGCTTCTCATGAAGGGCTTTGTGTTTGCGCTGACAAAAAAAGAGGAGCCTCCGGCAGCAGTTTTGCTTTACAACGGCGGAGCGAAGCTCTCCTGCGAGAGCTCCGAATCGCTTGAAGACCTGAAAAGCCTTGAAGCGCGCGGAGTAACCGTTATGACCTGCGGCACCTGCCTTAACCACTATGGACTCGGCGAAAAGCTTGCGGTCGGCTCAGTGACGAATATGTATGACATCGTGGAAACGCTTACCGGAGCTTCGCTTGTAGTACGTCCGTGAAACAGGAGATGAGAACGGATAAGCTGATTATTGTCCGGGGCGGCGGTGACATTGCAACTGGTACTATATATACGCTTCACCGCTGCGGTTTTAGCGTACTTGTCCTTGAAGCGGAGCGCCCAACGGCTATCCGGCGGCAGGTTTCCTTTTCCGAAGCCGTTTACGACGGAGCCAGTCTTGTTGAGGGTATGACCTGCGTTTTTGCGGACTCATATGAACGCGCGCAGGAAATTATGAACAACGGATACATTGCTATGATGGTCGACGAGAAATGTAAAACCCTTGAAAAGGTCCGCCCCTGGGCGCTTATAGACGGAATTCTTGCAAAGAGAAATCTAGGCACAAACCGCGCGATGGCGGCAAAAACCATAGGTCTCGGTCCCGGATTTGTTGCGGGCGAGGATGTGGATCTGGTCATCGAGACTATGCGCGGACATAATTTGGGACGAATAATCGAAAAAGGCCCGGCAGTAAAAAATACGGGTGTCCCTGGCAGCATCGCGGGATATGCGGCTGAAAGGGTGATCCATGCCGGACACGACGGTGTGCTGTTCAATATCATGCATATAGGTGATATTGTGAAAAAAGGGCAGACGCTTGCCGTAATTCAAAGCGGCAGTGAGGAATTTCCCGTCGAGGCAACGATTTCCGGAGTTCTTCGCGGGCTTATCAGATCGGAATTCCCGGTTATGAAAGGACTTAAAATCGCGGATATTGACCCGAGAGCTTCGGAGCTTGCAAATTGCTTTACCATATCGGACAAGGCTAGATGCATAGGCGGCTCCGTGCTCACCGCTCTGCTTTATCTTGAAAGAAGGGACGGCGTATGATCTATCTGGACAGTGCAGCAACGAGTATGCAAAAGCCTGAAGAGGTCGGACTCGCGGTGGCGCGGGCGATAAACAGCATGGGCAACGGCTTTAGGGGAACTCACGGCGCGGCTATGAGCAGCGCAAGAACGATCCACGAGACACGGGAGCTGATATCCCAAATGTTCAATGCCGGCTCGGCGGACAGAGTAGCTTTCACGGCGAATGCCACGGCGAGCCTGAATATTGCGATAAAGGGAATTTTCTCCGCGGGTGATGATGCTGTTACGACAGTGCTTGAACATAACAGCGTATTGCGTCCGCTTTATGAAATGGAGGAGCGCGGTATCGGGCTTTCGATCATCGGCTGCGACAGTGACGGCCGCCTGCTGTATGACAAGCTTGAGGAACAGGCAGATAGCGCTGTAAAAGCCGTTATTTGCGCCCACGCCTCGAATCTGACGGGAAATCTTACGGATATACGCCGAATCGGAAAATTCTGCAGAGACAGAGGGATTTTATTCATCGTTGACGCCTCGCAGACCGCTGGAGTTTTTCCTATCGACATGGAGGCGGACTTTATAGATATCCTTTGTTTTTCGGGACACAAGGGACTTATGGGACCGCAGGGGACGGGAGCGATATGCGTGAGAAAGGGCGTTGAGGTCAGGCCTCTGATAACAGGCGGAAGCGGCTTTAGAACCTTCAGCAGAACGCATCCGGGTGAAATGCCGACCTGTCTCGAAGCCGGAACGCTTAACGGTCACGGAATTGCGGGGCTCAACGCTTCGCTCAAATTCGTTAAGGAGTACGGAATTACCAACATAAGGAAGCAAGAACAGCAGCTTATGAAAGAATTTTATCAGGAGGCGAAGAAGCTGCCTTCTATAGATATTTACGGCGATTTTTCAAGCTTTGACCGTGCGCCTATAGTCTCACTTAATCTGGGAAACACGGATTCAGGAGAAATCTGCTCAAGGCTTGAGTCGGATTACGGCATTTACGTTCGCGGCGGAGGGCACTGTGCTCCGCTGATGCACAAGGCGTTGGGAACGGAAAAAAAGGGCGCGGTACGGTTCAGCTTTTCGCATTACAACACTTCGGCTGAAGTCATGGCCGCGATTGCAGCGCTGAAGGAGCTGGAATGCGAATTCTTGTAAAAAACGGAGGGTGGACTGAGACGGAGAGCCTCAGCGACGCTTTGGGGCAACTTGTTAAGCCGTTTACCAGAGTAGCCTTCGTCGGCTCCGGAGGTAAAACCTCAATAATGATGCGCTTGGCGGAGGAGCAGAAAGAAAAGAATAAAATAGTTCTTGTTTTAACGACGACGCATATGTACCGTCCGGAGCGGTACGGCATTTTTACCGGAAATGTAGCCGATATTGAAAA
This sequence comes from Oscillospiraceae bacterium, assembly GCA_034927185.1. Classification (GTDB taxonomy): domain Bacteria; phylum Bacillota; class Clostridia; order Oscillospirales; family Oscillospiraceae; genus UBA2658. Next base: position 12,334 of record JAYFQM010000167.1, read on the forward strand.
CGCACTAATGAAGGACGGAATCGCGGTCGCGGGAAAAGAAACGGAAGGCGGCAAGATAAGCTGGCCGGGGGACGGGCTTTATCATCAGGCGAAGGCTTTCGCGGATATTGTTCTTATCGAGGCGGACGGCTCGAAGAGGCTCCCGCTAAAATTCCCGAATTGCAGCGAACCCGTAATACCGACCGATACGGATATTATACTTCCTGTTTTAGGCCTTGGTGCGCTCGGGTGTCCCGGAAAAGAGGTTTGCCACAGATGGGATCTGGCAAGGATGGAACTTGCTATTCAGGATGAGCACGAAATCCTTACCACCGGACATTTATGCCTTTTTATGCGCGAGGGATATCTGAAGCCACTAAAAAAAGAGTTTCCGTCCGCCTGTATCATACCAATATTTAATCAGGCGGATACCGAGACGCTCGTGGACGCTGGCAAACGAATTATAGATGAGCTCGGAGCCGAAAGGGGAATAGTCTCATCTATGCTGCCGTTATAGGAGGAACAACAAATGACTCTTGGCATAGTGTTCATGGCTTCGGGTTTTGGACGGCGTTTCGGGTCAAACAAACTTTTGTATTCGCTTAACGGCAGGCCACTGTACGCTCACGGGCTTTCAAGCCTTATCGAAGCGGCGGGAGAGCTAAAAAAGGAACATGCGGTGAACATCGCCGTTGTCAGCCGCTACGCTGAAATTCTGGCGGAGGCTGAAAAAAGTGGAGCAGTCGCTGTGTATAACGCCGAGAGCGGAAGAGGGATCACGGCGTCAATAAAGCTTGGAATATCAAATCTGCCCCGGTCTGATTTTTATGCGTTCTTCGTCGCTGACCAGCCGTATTTCAAATCTGAGACAACGGCAAATTTTTTCAGAAAGTTTCTTAAAAGTGGAAAAACAATCGCTTGTGTTACGGACCGCGCCGCTTTGGGGAATCCCGTAATTTTCTCACGAATCCACATGCAGGAGCTTTTGTCGCTTGAAGGCGACAGCGGCGGAAAACAGATTGTTAAATGGCATCCGGAGGATGTTTTTTATTACCCTGTCGATTCACAGGAGCTTTTTGATCTGGACACTCCGGAGGATGTGGTCACCGCTCTCTCCGCGCCAAAGCAGACAAAGCAAGTTCCCGAAATTTATCTGGGAGGGACCGCGATGCAAAAACTCTTTTCCGAAATGAAAAACAGACTTGAAAATAATGAAGACCTTGTACTGGTCACCGTCGTGGCAAGCTCCGGAGCGGCTCCGAGAGGCGCAGGCGCCCGTATGCTTGTGGGGCTTGGCGGACGAATTTGCGGTACAGTCGGCGGAGGGGCCGTTGAGTTCCGCTCGATACAGCTTGCGCAGAATGCAATCAACGAGCGCACTTCGGCTGTCAGGCAGTTTATACTCGACAAAAACCAGATCGAGGATATTGGAATGGTTTGCGGCGGCAATGTAACGATTTTCTTCCGTTATTTCAGCGGCGGAAGCTCCGATATCATCGGTCTTTGCGAAACAGCCCTTGCGCAGTTCCAAGAGCAGAAAACAACCTTGCTTATTACTGAGCTGACTGACGGCTTTGAGGGCGAAATTGGACTGTATTCGGAAAAGCTCGGTTTGTTCGGCGATATCACGCCGACGCTCATGGATGAAATTTCTGTTAGAACGGGAATTTTTGAGCACGGCGGCAAAAAATATTACGCAGAAAAGATATTGTCCTCCGGCTTTGTCTATATTTTCGGTGGCGGTCACGTTGCTCAGGAGCTCGTCCCCGTTCTGGCCCATCTCGATTTCCGCTGTATTGTCCTTGACGACCGCCCCGAGTTTGTCTCCGCCGAGCTTTTTCCTGCCGCCGCAGAAATAAGGCTTGTAGATTTCGAAGAGATTTATGAAATGAAGCAGGTTACAGGCGACGACTATATAATTATCATGACGCGCGGACATAGGTCTGACCAGGCAATTGAGGAGCAGGCGCTCAAAACACCGGCAAAATACATCGGTGTGATCGGCAGCAGGCGAAAGATCGCGCAAGTCGAAAAAAATATCATGGAGCACGGTTTTACCCGGGCCGACCTTGATAGAGTAACCGCACCCATCGGCCTCATGGCAATAAAGGCCGAAACACCCGCGGAAATTGCAATCAGCATTGCCGGACAGCTTATAGCGTTCAGGGCCGGTGCAGGAATACTGACGTAACTAATTTGATAAGTAAAAGACCGATTTCTTGTACATACAGGTATCGGTCTTTTTTTATGTTTTAAAGGATGTGCTTTTATGTGCGCTGTGTCCATTAAATGCTTTTTTTAATCGCTTTTTGGCTTGTTTTTGATTTTGTATGCAAAATCTCTTCAAAATAAGCGGCACACATTTCGAATACTTCCATAATATGATGTTGAAAGGAGGTGTTGATACGGCTTATGAATCATAACAATAAAAAGCTTAATAGTGAAGCTGACGATACGGGTGAAAATATGAAGGTCTGGAATTACAGTACCGGCAGCCTCGGATGCGGCAGAAGCATCGATAGGGGAGGCTGCAATGTTATTGTTAATTGCGGGCCTACCGGTCCGACAGGCCCCACGGGTCCTACAGGGCCTACCGGCCCAGCAGGGGAAACCGGAGCGACTGGCGCTACCGGTCCTACGGGAGCAACCGGAGCCACTGGTGCAACAGGACCCACAGGTCCTACAGGTGCAACAGGTGGTGTTGGAGCCACCGGAGCAACCGGAGCCACTGGCGCAACGGGTCCCACAGGTCCCACTGGTGCAACAGGCGGTGTAGGGGCCACGGGAGCAACAGGAGCCACAGGCGCAACGGGTCCCACAGGTCCTACAGGTGCAACAGGTGGTGTTGGAGCCACCGGAGCCACCGGAGCCACTGGCGCTACAGGTCCTACCGGTGCAACAGGCACTACAGGCGCGACGGGAGCCACCGGCGCAACAGGCCCCACAGGGGCAACAGGCGCAACCGGAGCGACTGGTGCAACAGGAGCCACAGGCGCGACGGGAGCCACCGGCGCTACAGGTCCCACAGGTCCTACGGGTGCAACAGGTCCTACGGGTGCAACAGGCCCGACCGGGCCGACTGGCTCAACGGGACCGGGAAGCATGACCTTATATCTCGCCACGGCTCTTCCCGTTGTTAACGGCAACTGGATAGGACTCGGATCAGTTTCCGCAGCTCCTTTATTTGCGCTCAGTTCTGTTGTTATCCCGATTAATGCGACAATCACAGGGATTGTCCTGAATGTCAGAGATAATCCACTTGCCACGGGCGAAACGGTAACAGCCTCTGTTTTTACCAGCCCCTGCGGATTTACCACGCCCGCAAGCACAGGAATTTCGGTTACCGTCACCGGACCGAATCCATCTAATTGCTGCGCGGCCGCATCAGGTTCGGCAAGTGTTCTCACCTGCGAACTTTTGTCGGTACAGATTACGACCAGCGCGACTGTTTCCGCCCTTAACAGCGGAGTGTCGGTGACGCTGTTTTTCACGATTTAATGCTATTCATCATATATTTTGGGTGCCGGTAAGCGTCGGTACCCATATTTATATACCAATCCTTCATATACATATACGAACGGTACATATTCGTTTAAAGGAGGTATCAAATGCCTAAGCTTCGTTTTCATCTTTTAGGTCTTGCTCATCTGGAAACGCATAGAAGAAACTCTTCCTGTGCATACACTCAGAAAATCATCAAACTTGCCGATATGCTGAAAAAAAACGGACATACGGTCTATTTTTATGGTGTGGAAGGTTCGGAGCTCAACTGCGACCGCTTTATTCCCGTATTAACGCAGGATGCTCTGAGAAAAACTTACGGCGACTACGACAGAACAACAAGCTTTTTTAAGATGAACCCAAACGATATTGCGCATCAGCTGTTCAATAACAGCGCAATCAGCGCGATTCTTGAGAATAAAGGGGAAAGGGATATCCTCCTATGCCCAATGGGCATGAACCACAAACCAATTGCGGACGCTGTGAATCTGCTTACAATTGAACCGGGAATCGGTTATACCGGGGTCTTCTCGTCGATGCGCGTTTTCGAGTCTTACGCCTGGATGCACTATATCTATGGTCTTCTGCATATAGATGACGGCTGCTGGTATGACGCGGTCATACCCAACTATTTCGATCCCGCCGACTTTCCATTCAAATCTGAGAAAAAGGATTATCTGTTGTATTTTGGAAGGATAATAAGCAGAAAGGGGGTCCAGACGGCATCGGAGATCGCCAGACGTACAGGTAATCAGCTGTATATAGTCGGGCAGGGCTCTTTGGATAATCCGGTGGAAGGACTTTTCCTGGGAAATGAGAAGCACATAGTTTACAAACCCGCCGTAGGTCCTGAGGAAAGAGCGGAACTGCTGAGCAATGCAAAGGCCGTACTCATGCCAACATACTATCTTGAGCCTTTCGGAGGGGTGAACGTTGAGGCTCAGCTTTGCGGAACACCGGTCATCACCACGGACTGGGGAGCATTTCCGGAGACGGTTCTTCACGGCGTTACAGGATACAGGTGCAGGGTTTTTGAGGAGTTTTGCTGGGCAGTCAACAATATTCACCGTATCAAGCCTCTCGCCTGCCGCGAGTGGGCGGAGAGGAACTATTCAATGGACAGAGTAGGAAAAATGTACGAGGAGTATTTCCAGCGTGCATACAGGCTTTTCGGGGAGGGCTGGTATGAGAGCAACGACTGCCGAGAAGAACTTGGGTGGCTGGAGCGTTACTATCCGAAGGAGCAGCCGTAAGCGTAATCGGCACGAAATCAGACTGCTCTGACAAACGTTTTTATACCAACCTTATCATAACGCTTATCGCGGACATAATAATCAATGTTCGGAGGGCGTATAAATGAAAAACTATTTCGAAGGCCTGTATTTTAAACAGCAGGCAGGGGAGTGTGCGCTGGCGTTTATTCCGGCGGTGCATAGAAATAAAAACGGAAGCTCGGCTTCATTGCAGATTGTATCGGACAAAACCGCATACATCACTGATTTCCCAATTGAGTCCGTGAAAATGGATCGAAAAGGACCTGCGGTTAACATAGGAAACAACCGCTTTTCGCTTGATGGTATCCATCTTGACGCTCGAGGCGATGGATTTGAAATCTTTGGGGATCTTGAATACCGGGACCTCTTGTACCCAAAGTATGACATCATGGGACCATTCAAATATG
>JAYFQM010000172.1:0-9087 GCA_034927185.1 Oscillospiraceae bacterium
CTATCCAGCTGAGCTACGGGCGCGTATATTTGCAACGTTTTGTATTATAGCGTATTGTATCCGAAAAGTAAAGTAAATAGTGCCCGAGATCACAGCAAAAGCGGCTCGGCCAAGTTTTAGCCGGGCCGCTTTTGCACAAAAAACACGTTGCGTTCAATACTTGACATCGTCGGCTGTAAGAAGCCTGAAACCCTTCGACGTCAGGCAACCGAGAGCCTTTTCCTGATCGTCGCATTTCAGGATTATGGTCGCGCCGTCGCCTATGGGCGAAACGAACCCATAGCTGTATTCGACCATTAAGCCACTTTCCGTTAGCGCTTTCAGCGCCTCATGAAGCGCTCCCGGAGTATCGTCGACGGCAAGAGCCACGACGTCGGTTTCCTTCACCGTCATGCCATTTTCGCGCAGCGCGGCAAGCGCGTCCTTGCGTTTGTCGACAATCAGGCGCACTACGCCGAAATCAGTAGTATCTGCAATTGAGATTGCTCTGATGTTTACGCCTGCGTTAAGAAGAACGCCTGTTATGTCCATTATAGCGCCGCGGCGGTTTTCCACAAAAACCGAGATTTGTTTCAGCAGCATTTTCATTCCTCCTAAAAATTAACCTGTGTGCGCTTATCGATAACGCGCTTTGCTTTACCTTCGAAGCGTTCGATGCTCTTTGGCTCGACGAGCTTGACCTTACAGGCTATGCCGAGCACCGAATGAATAGCGTCTGTGACCTTTTTGGATATTGCCTCGAGCTTTCTAACCTCATCGGTGAAAGTTTCTTCCGTCAGCTCGACAAGAATGGTCAGGTTGTCGAGGTTGCCTGTTCTTTCGACTATCATCTGGTAATACGGCGCTATGCCGTCCATCTCCATGAGCACGGATTCGATCTGTGACGGGAACACATTGACTCCGCGTATTATGAGCATATCATCCGTTCGCCCGGCGGGTTTAACCATACGCACGAAAGTACGCCCGCATTCGCATTCCCCCGGAATCCGCATTCCTACGTCCCGTGTACGGTAGCGTATCAGCGGGAGCGCTTCCTTTGTCATACAGGTAAACACAATTTCGCCCTCGGTACCGTCGGGGAGCTGCTCCCCTGTTTCGGGATCGATTATCTCCAGATAGAAATGATCCTCGTTGACATGAAGGCCGTGCTGGCATTCACACTCATATGCGACGCCCGGGCCAATCACCTCTGAGAGTCCATAGATATCGTACGCTTTGAGGTTCAGCTGCTTTTCAATCTCTTTTCTCATGCTTTCGGTCCACGGCTCCGCGCCGAAAAATCCGGCTTTCAGACTCAATTTATCAGATGAAATACCATTCTGCGCCATATATTCCGCAATCGTCAGAGCATATGAAGGCGTCGCGAGAATAAAGGTCGGTTTAAAATCCTCAAGAATAGTCACCTGACGCTTTGTGTTGCCCGTTGAAGCCGGAATAGTAGCGCAGCCGATTGTCTCGGAGCCGAGTCCTCCGCCCAGTCCGCCCGTAAACAGTCCGTAACCGTAGCTGATGTGCCCTATATCGGATTTTGTCACGCCGCCCGCTCCGATAGTTCTTGCCATGACCTCTCCCCAGAGCTTAAGATCATTCGCGGTATAGCCGACAACGGTCTGCTTTCCGGTCGTTCCGGAGGATGCGTGAATTCTGACGACTTCGTCCATGGGAACGGCAAACAGTCCGAAGGGATAATTGTCGCGAAGATCCTGCTTATAAGTAAATGGAAGCTTTGTAATGTCGTCAATGGACTTAATGTCCTCCGGACGAAGTCCCATGCTGTCAAATCGCTCGTGATACATTGGGACCTTCTCATAAACTCTCTTTACCATTTCGCAGAGTCTCTCGCTCTGCAGTTCACGGAGTTTCTCGCGAGGCATCGCCTCCGCTTCTCTGTTGTACATATGATACGACAATTTAATACCTTCTTTACTGTTTATTTATCGAAGACTCTGCCTTTTACGGAATCATCCTCGCTGTTCACATTTTTACGTCGCCTGTCTCCCCTCCGAAGCTCACGCAGTAATCGAGGAGTATGCGGCGTGCTGCTTCCTCAAGCGTCACATCGTTCTGTATCTCTGCGTCTGCAAAGCGGCAATACAGTGGTTCACGTTCTTTTTCAAGCACTTTCAGATTCTCGAGACTTTTTGAAAGAGGTCTGCCTTCGATCTCAAGCTCGGTAATCTCGCGGCGAATATAATATATTCTGCCGTTTGCGTGAAGAGGCGCATAGTTGCGGAAATCCTTGACTACTCCTCCCCCCGTAGCAATCACAGCTCCCGTCAGCGCGCCTGCCTTAGCGGTTTCCTCACGCTCAATATACCTAAAAGCCTGCTCTCCATCCTCGGCAAAAATTTCTGGTATCGACTTTCCCGCCGCTTTCTCAATTTCCGTGTCTATATTAACGAATTTCCTGCCGGTTTTGGCAGAGATGCACTCGGCAACAGTGCTTTTTCCGCTGCCCGGCATACCGATAATTACTATATTGCCGGTTTCAATGCACATCTTCCGATGCCTCTCGTCCTCCGGTGTTTCGCTTTGGTATTCTTTGCTGAGAACAATAAGCTCCTTGAACAGCCGGATGGAATAGGATGACATATCCTCGCTGTTCTTCGCCGCTCTTTTCAGTATTTCAGCTTCGCGGCTTTCGTCCGAAAGAGGCTTGCCACTGCTGTTCTTTTCGCGCGCAGCCTCTTTTGCGAGCTCCATGCGGCGGAGAAACAGCTTAAGTATTTTTTCATCAGCTTCGTCTATTTCTTTTCTGATTTCATCTAAATTCATAGCTGTATCCTCCTTTCGCGGACGGCAACCGTTCCGCCGAGCTTTGTAAAATCGCCGAAAAACTTAGGGTATGACTTCCCTGTCGCTTCGGCGCCGCATATCACCGTTTGTCCCACGCAAACGCTCGCGGCTATCGCCGCAGACATTACGATTCTGTGGTCTCCGAAGGAATCGACCGTTCCGCCCGTAAGCTGTGTCCCGACAATTTCCAGCCTGTCCGGATACTCGGAGGCTTTTCCTCCCAGAGAGCTAATCATGGCCGAAACAGCCTTAAGCCTATCGCTTTCCTTATAGCGCAGATGCTTCGCATTATACAGAACAGACCGACCTTCAGCACACGAAGCGACTACGGCAAGGATGGGAAACAGGTCAGGTATTGCCGAAACATCAAATTCGAGGGCCTTCAGCGGCTTATAGCGGGCACACACACGGTCGCTGAACCGATCGACTTCCGCGCCGAAGCCTTTCAGAATTTCCGCGACGACCTTATCTCCCTGCGCGGAATCCGCCCGCAGGCCTGTAACCGTCACATTTCCGCCGACGGCGCCCGCGGCGAGGAAGAATGCCGCGGCGGACCAATCTCCGTCGATAAACACGGTTCCTGGTGATTTGAAGCGCTGTCCCCCGGGTACCATAAAGCCCTTCCCTTCTCGCGCCGCTGTTATGCCGAAGCGCGACAGCATTTCTATCGTCATCAGGACATAGGGTTCAGAACACAAGGGGCTTGTCAGATCGATCCTGCTGTCTCCCGACAGCAGCGGAAGAGCCATCAGAAGCCCCGAGATATACTGGGAGCTCACATCCCCCGCTATTTGGTATGTTCCTGAACGGAGCGTTCCGGATACGGATAAGGGAAGGCTTTTTCTTGAAAACACCGCGCCGTTTTGTTCAAGGGACTCTTTCAATCCGCCGATCGGGCGGACCGGTAGGCTGCCGCGTCCCAAAAACGTCGATTTGTACCCCAGCGCTGCCGCCACGGGCAAAAGGAATCTAAGCGTTGAGCCGCTTTCGGAGCAATTCAGCTCCGCGTTTTCAATTGTGCTTTTTTTAATCGGTATAACCAAAAATGCGTCTCCGCAGTCGGTTATTTCCGCGCCCAGAGAGCTCAGACAGGCTATGGTTGCTTCAATATCACCGTTTCTGGCCGGAAAGCGGATTTGAGTCGGGGCATCGGCCAGCGCCGCGCAGATAAGAGCACGGTGCGTGTCCGATTTCGATGGGACTGAGCCCAAAACGCCCGATAAACCTCCGCCCTTGATTGAAATGTCCAAAATTGTTCCTCCCAGCTTCTTCCGCAATGCCGGAACATATCCAGGAAAAATCACAATTATGGAACATATGATTCAATCCCGTATAATGACCGTATTGCGGCCATTATAGCATAGAGCAAGTATTAAAAAAAGCCCCGCAGCGAGTTTGCTGCGGGGCTTGGATCAATCGACGGCGTTCGATTCGCTACCCGTTATCAGACAAACTCAAATAAGCCTTACCGAAGAAAAAGCCGGTAAAGCAGAAGCTAAACGAGAAAGCCTGTTGAGTTCTGACAGCGTCGTATTTCATAATGAATCTCCGTTGAACTGTTTTCTGAATTATAACACAGTAATGGCCCTTATGTAAGTGTCAGTTTTCACAATATATACACCAATTAAATCAGTTTTATGCATCACTTCATTAAACAGTATAAGAACCTGTATTGCCTCACTTTATCACATGATGGTATTTCATGCGAATTAAACAAAAGCGATTCATTATCATAGGCCGATTTAAGAGCAGTAAACTATTGACTTTATTGTGATAAAGATTTAAAATGTCAACATTGACCTATTAAATTTTATTCGTTTTAACCGATACTCAAGATGACTTCGTTCTCTTGCGGAGTCGTTTTTTGTATAAGTATGCAAAAATCGAATTAGGAGGAAGAAAAATGAAAAAGTTTCTGAGCATTGCGCTTGTCCTCGTGCTCGTCATCGGCTGCTTCGCGGCATGCGGCAGCAAGACCCCCGGTGAAGATGCAAGTGAAAGCGCAGCCCCTGCAAGTGCGGCAGCTTCCGGAGATACCATTAAGGTCGGTATCATCGGCTGCCAGACCGGCGACTACGCCCAGTACGGCCTCAGCGTTATGAACGGTGCGACTCTTTACATCGATCAGCTTAACGCCAACGGCGGAATCAACGGTAAAAAAGTCGAAATCGTAAACTACGACAACAAGGGCGACAGCCAGGAAGCCATCAATGCTTTCAACCGCGCTGTTGACGAAGGAATCACCGCGCTGATCGGCGATGTGCTTTCCGGAAACACTATGGCTGTTGTCGGCGAAGCCGCTCCCCTCAATATGCCCATGATCACCGCCAGTGCAACGGCGGCGGGCGTCACCTATGACGAAGAATCCGACACGGTCTACACCAACGTGTTCCGTACCTGCTTCATCGACCCCTTCCAGGGTGAGAAAATGGCAAACTACGCAAGCGAGAAGCTCTCGTCCAAGACTGCTGCCGTTATTTATGAAACCGGCAACGACTACGCCGTCGGCGTTAAGGACGCTTTCGTGGCCAAGTGCGAAGATCTCGGCATCGACGTAGTTGACGAAGAAGGTTATGCAACCGGAGACGTCGATTTCAAGAGCCAGCTCACAACCATCGCTTCCAAGAACCCCGACGTTGTTTTCTGCCCTAACTACTATGAAGACGACGGCCTCATAATCACACAGGCACGTGAAGTCGGCATTAAGGCCACGTTCATCGGTTCGGACGGCATGAGCGGCGTATCTGCCTACGCTTCCGCAGCTGACCTTGAAGGCACGGTTTACTGCTCCGGCTATGCTCCCGCCAGCACCGATGCGGTCAAGACCTTTGAAGCTGCTTACACTGAAAAATACGGCGCGGACACCCTCAACATGTTCTCCGCCAATGCTTATGACGCCGCAATGGTTCTCTGCAACGCACTTCAGGTTGCCGAGGATGCCGGTCTTACAGCCGGTACCGACGAGTATAAGCAGGCCGTTATAGACGCTATCCGCGACAAGAGCGCCGACCTCGAATGCATCACCAGCAAGGGCTACACCTTTGACGAGCATAACAATCCCGTTAAGGACGCAAACATAGTGAAGCTTGTCGGCGGAGTCGAGACCTTTACAGAGACATACTAATATATTACTATACCTGAACGACACTTTGTGCGGGAAGTTTGACTTCCCGCACAAAGACATTTAATTTTTGCCCCTTTACGGCGCGGACGCCGGATGGGTGACCCGAAACCAGTTTTTTGGGGCCAGCCATCCGGCGGCGGCAAAAACACTTTCAGAGAGGACGAAAATATATGTCCCTTGTACTCAGCCAACTGATTAACGGACTTCAATCCGGCAGTATTTATGCTTTGATAGCTATCGGCTACAGCATGGTATATGGAATCATCCTGCTGCTCAACTTTGCGCATGGTGATGTTATTATGGTCGGCGCTTATGTAGCATGGCTCGTAGTTGTCAATTTATCTCTTCCTCCGGCTCTGGCGATTGCACTTGCAATTATCGCCTGCACTTTGCTCGGTGTGGTAATTGAAAAAGTTGCCTATTCTCCGCTTCGTAAGGCTCCGCGCCTGTCGCTGCTCATAACGGCAATCGGAATATCGTTTCTTCTTGAGAACCTCGCTCAGCTCCAGTTCGGTGCAGGCGCCAAGAATGTCCCCACTCTCATTACAGGTCCTGCGATTAACATTGGCGGACAGCACATCGGCTTTACGGCGGTGCTGACGATCATCGTTTCTGTTATATCGATGATTGGGCTTACCTTCCTGATACAGAAAACTAAAATGGGAAAGGCTATGCGCGCCGTTTCCGAGGACATGGGAACAGCTCAGCTTATGGGTATCAATCTTAACAGCACAATCAGCTTCACCTTTGCCGTCGGCAGCGCTTTGGCAGGTATTGGCTCCGTCCTCTACAGCTGTGCTTATCCTCAAGCTTTCCCCACTATGGGTGCCATGCTGGGACTCAAGGCCTTCGTCGCGGCGGTTCTAGGCGGAATTGGTTCCATTCCCGGAGCTATGGTAGGCGGCTTTGCGATTGGTATCGCTGAAGCCATAGTTTCCGCAATCGGTCTTTCTGTATGGAAAGACGGAGTAGTCTTCGCGATACTTATCATAGTACTCATAGTCAAGCCCACCGGCTTATTGGGCAAGAAAATCAATGAGAAAGTTTAGGAGGCGGTTTTGTGAAAAATAATTCTACTGTAATTCCAATGCCGCTTCGCTACCTTATAAATATTGTCCTGTTTGCGGCTTTTCTGTTTATTATGAATACGCTCATAACGGGCGGAACAATCTCCAATTACTACTCCGGAGTGATTTCTTCAATAGGCATCAGCATTATCCTTGCGGTGTCGCTGAACGTAGCAACGGGCTACCTTGGACAGCTTCCTCTCGGGCACGCCGGCTTTATGGCCGTCGGAGCATACACCTCTGCAATAATAATGAAACTTGTTGCGGCAAATCAGCTTGCAGCGGCAAAAGCCGCGGGCATTGCGGTAACTGAAACCGCGGCAGTTATAGCGGCATTTCCGTTTGCTCTCATCGCCGGCGGAATTGTGGCGGCCCTGTTCGGCCTGTTAATTGGTATTCCTGCGCTCAGGCTCAAGGGCGATTATCTTGCGATATTGACGCTGGGCTTCGGCGAGATTATCAGGGTCGTGCTTCTGAACATTGATAACGTACTTGGCTTCAAGCTCACATATGGAGCGGCGGGACTACAGAAGATTCCGAAAACAACAACCTTTATGATTACTTTCATCTGTGTCGGCATTACCTGCTTCGTTATCCACACGATGATGAAATCTCGTCACGGCAGGGCGATTTTATCTATCCGCGAAAACGAGATTGCTACCGAATCCTGCGGCATAAATACAACCTATTATAAGACTCTCGGCTTTGTTGTATCCGCGTTCTTTGCCGGAGTCGCCGGAGGTTTATACGCGGGCAACATTGGAATACTGAACCCCTCCGCTTTCGGCTTTATGAAATCCATTGAAATATTAGTTATGGTCGTTCTGGGCGGCATGGGCAGCATGCTTGGCAGCGTTTTGAGCGGCGGCGTTCTTACAGCGCTTCCAGAGCTCCTGCGTGATTTCGATAAATACCGTATGGTCGTTTATTCCCTTGTACTCGTCATCGTGATGATCTTCAAGCCGACCGGACTTATGGGAACCTATGACTTCTCGCTCAACGGCCTGCTTGATAAGCTTATTCTTAAGATAAAAGGCGTCAACGGAGGCGGCGGCAAAGCTGCCCTGACCGAAAAGGAGGGCAAGGCAGATGAGTAAATTCCAGAGAGAGCCCGTTAAGCTTGTCCCCGTTCCCTCCCCGAACGTCATCCCTGAACGCGACGTCGACAAGACTCCTATTCTGGAAGTCTCCCACCTCGGCATTGATTTCGGCGGACTGACCGCTGTCGACGATTTCAATATGGCAATCGGCAGGACCGAGATAGCGGGCCTGATCGGTCCAAACGGCGCGGGTAAAACTACCGTATTTAATCTCCTTACCAAGGTCTATCAGCCTACACGCGGAACCATCATGCTCGACGGCAGGGATACTGCCGGAATGAACACTGTACAGGTCAACAAGCTGGGCATTGCGAGAACCTTCCAGAATATAAGGCTCTTTAAGGAGCTTACCGTTATGGATAACGTTCTCATCGGGCTGCACAATGAAATGGATTATCACCTGCCCAGTGCGGTTTTGAGGTTCCCCTCCTATTGGAGGAGTGAACGGATAGCAAAAGGCCGCGCCCTTGAGCTTCTTTCAATATTTGATATGCAGGATATGGCGGACTCAAAGGCCGGTTCCCTGCCCTACGGCGCTCAGCGCAGGCTTGAAATCGTCCGCGCGCTCGGTACAAACCCGGCTCTGCTTCTCCTCGACGAGCCGGCTGCCGGCATGAATCCCTCCGAAACGACCGAGCTCATGGAAAACATCCAGAAAATAAGAGATACTTTTAAAATCGCAATTATGCTGATCGAGCACGATATGAGTCTTGTTATGGGTATCTGCGAGGGTATCGCCGTGCTCAACTACGGCAAGGTGATCGCAAAGGGCTCGCCTGAGGATATCCAGTCCAACCCGCAGGTCATAGAGGCCTATTTGGGCAAGAAAAAGGAGGGGAACTGACGTATGCTAAAGGTCAATGATATTAACGTATACTACGGCAGCATCCACGCCATAAAAGGCGTATCCTTCGAGGTCAACAAGGGCGAAATCGTGACGTTGATCGGAGCCAACGGCGCCGGGAAGTCAACCATTCTTAACACGGTTTCAGGACTCCTC
>JAYFQM010000170.1:0-18441 GCA_034927185.1 Oscillospiraceae bacterium
GTCAATGCCAACGGTTATTACGCCTTCAAGACGGTTTGCGGCTTTCAGAGCTTCAACAACACCCAGTGCCGCATCGTCGTTCTGGCATACAATGGCGTCAAAGGAGTCGAACGCCTGCAAGCAGTCTTCTGTGGTGCTCATTGCACGGTCTTTTTTGGAATCCACGTCGTACTCTGCTATGAACTCAATATCTGTGCGGTCTTTTAGAGCGTCCATCATACCATTTTTACGGTCAAGATTTTCCTGGTTACTCAGAGAGCCGGTCAGATAAATGACCTTTGCATTTTCCGGCAGATTTTCCGCGAGATACTTTCCCTGCATTGTACCGGCGTCATAGTTCTGTGAGCCAATATATATGTAACCGTCATAATCGTCGCCGCCCTTGATTGAGTTCAGGAAGGCCACATATGGAAGCTTCGCGCTGCGGGCAGATTCCAGAGCCGGAGTATTGCCGTCGGGATTGCAGGCGATGGTGGACACAATTTTCGCCTCCTGCGAAATCATGTCTTCTACCTGCCCATTCATCACGTTGGCATCACCGCCTGCGTTGGTTACGATCACTTCAATGCCTTGGGCCTTGCACTCTTCTACGAGATAGTCGCGGAATTTGGCGCAATAGCTATAAATGTCATCTACATTACTAAAACCTACCACGTAGGATGCTTCCGGTGCAGCCGAGCCGTTTGGTGCCGGGCTATCCGTAGTAGATTCCGAACCTGCCGTGCCGCAGGCTGCCAGTGAAAGCGCCATTGCCAGAGCCAGAATGATTGTCAGTGTCTTTTTCATTACGATTCTCCTTATGTTTTATATGGAACAGCGAAGCCGCTGCTACGCTTTTTGTTTGCCGCTTTTTGTTTTCAGGTCGATTATGACCGCACCGGCAATCAGTACGCCTTTCATGATAAGCTGGTACTGAGTCGAGACGCCCAAAAGGTTCAATATATTGTTTATCAGGCCCACGATAACAGAACCGATAAGCGTACCTGTTACGGTTCCTATGCCGCCCAAAAAGCTGGTGCCGCCCACAACTGCCGCCGTGATGGCGTCAAACTCGTAACCCGCGCCCACATTAGGCATACCCGCCATCAAACGGGACGTCAGTAGCACGCCTGCGAGGCCGATCAGCATACCGCTGATAGTAAAAATCACTCTTTTCTTACGCTTTACGGAAATACCGGAGGCAATGGTAGCATTCTCATTTCCTCCAATGGAATAGATGTGCAAACCAAGGGTGGTTTTGCGCATCAGAACCGCTACAATAGCCACCACAATCAGCATAAGCCACACCGGTACGGGAATTCCCAGCACGGCGCCCTGCCCCAGCCAGCGCAGCGATTCCACTCCCCCGATAGTCTGACCGTTGGTGTATATCTGTACGATACCTTTGGCAATGTTGGTCATGGCAAGCGTTGCAATGAAAGGCGGCAGACTGTAACGTGTAACCAAAAAGCCGTTTATCCAGCCGGCTGCCATGCCCGTTGCAATGCCCGCGCCCGCTGCAAGCCACACGCTCCCTGTGCCGACAAGAACACCCGCAGTAAAACACATGCTCAAAGTGCACACTAACCCCGCAGAAAGGTCAATCATCCCGCTGACAATTAGCATTGTCTGGGCGCACGCTATGATGGTAACCACCGAAATCTGCCTCAAAATGTTCAGTAGATTCTGCGGCTTCAAGAAATTCGAATTAATTGAAGCCGATATGATAAACAGTACAACAAGGATTAGGAATATGCCGTATTTACGATAAATAGCGGCTGCACTCAGTTTCTTTTTATTCATTTCCATGTCGTTTTCCGCCCTCTATAATCATTCTCATTATGCCGTCCTGATCGGTTTCGCCGCGCATGGCGCTTCCTACGATTCTGCCGTCTGCCATCACCATTAGCCTATGGCTCATGCTTAGAACTTCGGACAATTCGGAGGAAACGAGAATAACAGCCATACCGTTTTTCGCAAGTTCAGCGATGAAGCGATAAATCTCCTGCTTCGCACCCACATCTATGCCTCGTGTAGGTTCATCCATAATCAGCACCTGTACGTTACGCACGAGCCACTTGGCAAGCACCACTTTTTGCTGATTTCCGCCCGACAGAGTACCTACCGCTGTGCCGGAGTTGGGGGCACGCACCCGCAAGCGCTGGCAGATAGAGGCAACCGCTGGATCTATCTTTTTCTTCAGCAGCCAGCCTCCCTTTGCAAACATATCGGCAGACGGCAGCGTAATATTTTCGGCTATGGAGCGCACACCCACCAGTCCGTAAGCGGCGCGGTCTTCCGTTACCATGGCAATACCTGCGTTGATGGCGTCCTTCGTGCTGCCGATGCGCAGCGGCGTGCCGCTAAGATATATCCGGCCGCTGTCTAATCTGTCCAGTCCGAATATAGATCGCATCACTTCGCTCCGGCCAGCTCCCATCATACCGGCAAACCCCAATATCTCCCCTTTGTGCAGTGTAAAGCTGATGCCCTCAAACACTCCCTCACTGCGGAGATTTTCAACGCGCAGAACCTCTTCGTCGGAGGCCGGCTCCGTGGGAGGATAAATGTCGGACATCTCTCGGCCTACCATCATCTTAATTAACTCGTTTTCGGTTACTTCTTTTATGTCACAGGCTCCGATAAACTTTCCGTCTCGCAGAACTGCCACGCTGTCACAGATTCGAAACACCTCGTCCAGCTTATGTGAAATAAACACCAGCGCGATGCCTTGCTGCTTTAAACGCTCCATCTGCGAGAATAAGTATTCAGTTTCCACGCTGGTCAGCGCCGAAGTTGGCTCGTCAAAAATGATTACCTTGCTATTACGTGAAATAGCCTTGATAATTTCCACCATTTGCTTCTGGGCGACGCTCAGGTCCCTCATTTTTGTAGCAGGGTTAAAGTCAAGACGCAATTCTTTCATAAGCGTCTCCGTATTTTTCAGCATCTGCTTTCTATCAAGAAAACCGCCGCTTTTAGGTTCTCTTCCCAAAAACACGTTTTCCGCTATTGAAAGCTCCGGGATGGGATTAAGCTCTTGTGCAACAATCGAGATACCTTTTTCCAGCGCGTCCTTCTCACCTTTAAAGTGAACTTCCTCCCCGCAAAACAGGATTTTCCCTTCATATGAAGTATAAGTACCGGATAAGATTTTCATCAATGTAGATTTGCCTGCACCGTTTGCACCCAAAAGCCCCAAAACGTGTCCCGGCTGCAGCGTCAGCGTGACGCCGTCCAAAGCCACAACGCCCGGAAACTCTTTTCGGATATTCTGCAATACAATATCGCCATCGTGCACCGCCATAAGCGCCTCCCGTGAAATGTTTAGTTAATCGTTTAATTTATTTTAACATAAAAATGAAATGTTTGCGGATAGGTTTGACTTTCAATTACAACAGTAGTATAATTCTTTTCGGAGTGAATTGCAATCATTTCCTAACATTTCAGCTATTTATCACAATTATTTGTTTTAATTTATGCGCAATTACCAAACGTCTATCTCGACCGCTTTAGTTCGAGTATGGTAGTTAATCGTTTAACTATTATTCAAACAAAAAAGCACCGCACCATCTGGGCGGCGCTTATAATTATTCTATTTCTGTATTTTCCGGACGCTACCGCGTAAAATCAAATCGGGTTTATACCACACCAGCTCACGCTGGGCATTCGGATCTCCGTTTTCGATGCAGGTAATCAGCTTATTTGCTAGCAAGTGCCCCATAATTTCCGTTGGGACATTGACGGTAGACAGCGGTACATTCAGCACATTGGAAAACGGGACGTTATCGCAGCCGATTATAGAGATCTCCTCCGGAATATGAACGCCGTAGTGACGGGCGCTCTGATACAGGCCAAAAGCCATTTCATCATTAAAAGAAAAGATTGCAGTGGCTTTTTGGCCCAAAAGATAGGCCAGCGCATCAACTCCGCTTCGGATTGTATAGTCCCCCTCGTAAACAAGAGCTGCGTCGAAAGGGATTCCGCTTTCTGAAAGAGCGCGCTTATATCCGTTCAGCCGCTGGGTCGTCACCTGATACGGAAAGGGCCCACTTACGCATCCTATGCGAGAATGACCACATTCAACAAGGTATTTAGTAGCCAAATACCCGCCTTCGTTAAAATCAAAAAACACATCAGCTCCAAACCCTGTAATTCCGTAGTCGGAGTTGCACACTACCGGGATTTTTGCAGACATCAGCAATTGTATTGCACGCTCGTTTCCATTGCCTTTTACCGCTGGCGGTGCAAAAAATACGCCATCGACGCCGGCTCCAAGCATTTCGCGCACAGCATCGTAAGCTGTGGCTCCTTCGCTATCATCCACGATATGGCACAGCGTGCTGTAACCGCTTGCCTGCACCACCTCATTAAGCGCCATAAACATCGCGGTAAGGTGTGTGTTGCGAAGGTCTGACATTATTACTCCAATCGTTTTGCTGGCGTGAGTTGCAAGGCTTCGTGCAGCCCGATTTGGCGTATAATGCATACGCCTGGCCGTTTCTTCAATAAGTTTTCTTTTCTCCGGCGATACGCGCTTTGGCGCTCCCGAAAGCGCCAGCGACACCGTTGCAGGAGTCACATTACAGGCATGCGCAATATCTTTTATGGTTGCTTTCATTTTATCACCCCATCGCATGTAATGCATTCATTATACCATAGCCGAGCATATTTTCCACCGTCGTTACTTGCGGAATAAATAACCGCTTGCGGTCATTATAGCACAACAGAATGGTTAAATTCAATTAAGGAGGCATATATATGAATTTTCTTAACGGTATGTGGCTTACAAAGGAAGGATGCAGCATCCATAAAGCGGCACAGGCGTACCAAGTTGAATGGGACGGCATCCAAATGCGCTGTGTCGTTCCGACACGGCCAATACACGGCAGAGGAGATACGCTTAATCTTCCCGTGCTGAGTGTTGCGTTTTCCTCGCCGCGCAAGGACATCATCACCTGTACGGCCGTGCACCATAAGGGAAGTGTACAGACAAAAGCCGATTTCGTGAAATACATACAAAGCACCGACGTTATTTATGAAGAAACTGAGGACACCTGCTCACTGCAAAGCGGCGATACAAAAGTAAGCGTATCACGCACCGGGCCGTGGCGAATTGAATACAGCTATAAAGACCGAGTGCTCACAGCCAGTGAAGACGGCGGTCTTGCACATATTAATTACAACGGCTGCAGCTATCTGCGTGAAATGCTGAATATGGATGTGGATGAAACAATCTATGGCCTGGGGGAACGATTTACTGCATTTGTCAAAAACGGCCAACGTGTGATTTGCCGCAACGAAGACGGAGGCACCTGCACACCGCAAGCTTATAAAAACATTCCTTTCTACATGTCCAGCCGCGGTTATGGATTATTCGTCGACACTCCGGCGACCGTCGAGTTTGAAATCGGCACTGAAGTGGTCTCCAAGCTGCAGTTTTCCGTGAAAGAAGAAAGAGTCACCTATCACGTATGCGGCGGCAGTGACATGCAGCAGGCTCTGTCAGGGTATACTGCGCTAACCGGGCGGACCGCAAGGCTCCCCGCATGGAGCTTCGGACTATGGCTTTCAACTTCCTTCACTACTAACTACGATGAAGAAACTGCCGGTGGCATGATAGACGGCATGCTCCAGCGAGACATTCCGTTGGATGTTTTTCATTACGATTGTTTCTGGATGAAGGGCTTTCAGTGGTGTAATTTTGCATTCGACTCCGACACCTTTCCTGATCCTGAAGGTATGCTGAAACGCAATCACGCAAGAGGGCTTAAAAACTGCGTATGGATAAATCCATACATTGCACAGTTGTCCCCCCTGTTTGACGAGGCCGCAGACAAGGGCTATCTGCTCAGGCGGCCGGACGGCAGTGTATGGCAGTGGGACCTGTGGCAGGCCGGCATGGGCATTGTAGATTTCACCAACCCGGATGCATGTACTTGGTATAAGGAAAAGTTGCGCACACTGTTGGATATGGGGGTAGACTGCTTTAAAACAGACTTTGGTGAGCGTATTCCGGAGGATGTGGTATATTTCAATGGCTCCGACGCCCACCGTATGCACAATTACTATACATACCTCTATAACAAAACAGTATTTACACTGTTGGAGGAAACCCGAGGCACCGGTGAAGCTGTGCTGTTCGCACGCAGTGCCACCGTGGGTTGTGCTCAGTTTCCTCTTCACTGGGGCGGAGATAGCAACGGAACGTATGTTTCCATGGCAGAATCCCTGAGGGGCGGGCTGTCCCTAGGCATGAGCGGCTTTGCTTTCTGGAGCCATGACATCGGTGGATTTGAAACGGAAGCCTCCTGCGATGTATTCAAACGCTGGATTGCCTTTGGCCTTTTTTCATCACACAGCCGCCTGCACGGCAGCAATGGCTACCGCGTTCCGTGGGCGTACGATGAGGAATCCTGCGATGTATTACGCCATTTTACAAAGCTGAAGCTGTCTTTGATGCCCTACTTATACGCCTCCGCCATTCAGTCCTGCCAAACAGGTTTGCCAATGATGCGCAGCATGGCCCTGTCATTCAGTGAAGACCGAGCCTGCCGATATATTGATACCCAATACATGCTGGGCGATAGTCTGCTTGTCGCCCCCGTATTCCGCGCGGACGGAAGCGCATCGTTTTATTTACCCGGCGATGGATGGACTGAGCTTGCAACCGGAAAGACCTGGACCGGCGGCTGGCATGAAAAGCACTGCGATTTCTATAGTCTCCCACTCTTTGTGCGCCCCGGTACGCTGCTATGTACAAACTCCACCCCCACACAATCGGCCGCCTATGACTATATGCAAAATCTGCAGATCACTCTCTACTCTTTATCGGAAGGACAATCCGTTCAGGCGGCGGTCTATAGTCTCGACGGCAGTTTGCGCTGCAACATCGAGGCACTGCGCGGAGGTACTGAAATCACAGTCCGCACCGATAACACTCCAAGCGACATCCATATTTTGTGTGGTATGCAGAGTATCCTGATGCCGAAAGGGGCCACAACCTTGACACTGTTAGTCGAACCGCCCGCCGACGGGCAATGCGCAGTACGTGGGTGCTGATGGTCGGTGCATGAGCCTGTCCAGCCTTTTGGCGAAAGGTATCCGATCCCAGTTGCAAGCAGACGCAAAACGGCACATTGAAAGCAGCGCACGAAAAACTGCCTTATTCAACCTTATCCATTGTAGTGTATTGTCCCCTATACATGTACTCTTTTTTGCGTCACAGTTCTAATACGAATACGGCACTTTCCCATATAAGTTTTTGAAAATTATTTTTCACCCCAAAAAGCAAGATGTTGATATTAGTAATGAACTCGCCCTAAAAGCTCATTTATCATGGCTTTTAGGGCGATAATTATTTCAATTTCTAGCGGTTTTTCACCGGTTTCATTCCCACTCGCAAAGGTCAGATCAAATCATTAACATATTTGTTAATGTCAGTTATCTTTTACCGTGGTTTTCTTGCTGCTATGTCCCTCTTCCAGAGTGCGAATAGCTTTTTTAGTATCAAAATAGTATCAGTCAGTTTGCCTGCTTACGCACTTTCTCAGTGCCTGAATCAAAGGAGCGGTGTCAAATACTGAAGCCCCCATTGCCAAAAGCAACTCGTCCACGCTCACAGCAGACCAGTCGACGGCATATCCGCTGACCAGTAAGAGCTGACGAACAAACTCTCGTGTAGCTCTGCCATTACCCTCTCGGAATGGGTGCAGATAGTTGAGTTCGGTAAAGTAATAGGCCAGACGAGGCAGAAAGTCCTGTGCGGTAGTTTGTTTCAGGAAACGTTCCTCTTTCAGCTGGGCCAACAGCTTCTTGAGTTTGCGCTCAATGTTCGCAGGGTTTTCAAATATCGTCTGCCCCTTAGCGATGCTTTCACGGCGATAGCGCCCGGCGAAGGGATATATATCTCCAAACAGGTATCGGTGAATGCCGCAGAGGTGATTTGCCGTAAATCGTCCGGTAACAGGCTTTGAAAGTAAATCATGCTGCCGGATGGTGGTAATATCAGCCTCTATCCGCTTCAACTCATCCGCATTTCGAATGCCAAAGTGATTGCGCAGCACATTGGTGCCCACATAACAGTACATCGATCCCGATGTGGCATATACATCGTATTTGCCGAAGCTCTCAGCCACGCGAAGCCCCTCTTGTTAAGCCATACTTCTGTTTGATGGCATCCACAGCCGCATTAGCGCTAAGTTTGCCATCAGATAACTTCTCACAAAGGCGAAGCGCGTCCTTGCTGGGAGTGATCCGTTCGATCGCCTGCGTGGACAAGGTGTATTTCATATTCTGCTGCGCCGCACGGATCATGGTGCTCACCTCCAATAGGTATAAACAGTATAGCACAGATGCGGATAGAGAAAAAGATGCAATAGATTAGGTTGCAACTTTTTCGGCCATTAAAGCACGCTCAATAAGATGGTTTGCTAACGCCAAGAGTTGTAACGCGCGTTGTTCTGTATCTTCCCAATCTGATTCATGCGCTCTTGGGTTTCTTATGCCAGTCATGCAGCCCGCAAATATTTGCATATAACCAGATTGCTCGTTTTGTTCAGAAGTGCTAACGCCTTCGTTTAACTTCAAAATTGGCTTTTTGGGAGAAAAAACGGTTTGCATCAAGGGGGAACCCGTTAAATCTGTATGCAACAAATCGGCCTTTCTCTTTACAAGGTTATCCAGAAGCTTATATGCTTCTTCAACCGAACGAGCATGATGTCCATCTTTGAACAGCTTTTCAGTCTTTTTTCTTAATGCTTTATTTGTAACTACTTTATCATAAAGCATGATTTCTGATGGCGTTCTTGGTTCTGAAGCACCTAATATGACTAATTCATTATGCAAACACTTTGTGATAGCCAAAACATCAATAGGATAACTCATGAATTTTCGACTCCATAAAAATGCTTTGCCATACTTGCAAATATGGTTTCTATTTGTTCTGGCGTAGAATCTGGAGAAATATGTATTTGCAAATCAATGTGTAGATTCGGACGATTTCCAATATTGTCTGTGGTTTTTGATACTGGTGTTCTTGTAACATCATTGGTGTTTGTATAGTCATTTTCTACGGCTTTAGGCTTGGTACTTGATTTTGGCTTAGCTGTGGGTTTCTTAGCATTTGATGTCTTTTGGCTTTGTATATCTTTGATTTCTCCGCTTTTAAGCAATGCAAACAAAGCAGTCATTTTTCCAGCAGCGCCAGAACCCACTCCGTGCCCCATAAACCATCCATTAACAGAGTTTCTATCAAAAATTTCATCAGGAAACAAATCTAAAAGCTCTTGCGGATAAACGTTTTTTATCATTATTTCGCATGTGGATTTATATTTATCATCAAGTCTCCAATCATTCGCTAATTGCGTTGGTTTGTTGTTTTCATCAATCAATCCTAATCGTTTCATAGGAATAATTACGTTACTTTTTGCAGAATCCTCGCTACCCAACGTAAGTAGGGTTTTAATATAGTTTGCGCTTACGGTAGCAGGAAGCGATGACTTAAATTTTTCACGAATTGTCCACCAATTTTTCTCGGATATAGAAGGATACGTAACTTGTTCGGCCATTATTTCGATTCCTTTCGTTTCTTTTTGTGTTTTGGCAACAAATTCATAGTTGTCTGGATAATCCATCTTTCTCGATGCCTTTTGTTGGTTTTGAGGAATCTTCGGGAATTATCCAAATTCGGCTCAACCGTGTAGCCCCTATAATACGATTTTCTTTACAAAGTATTTGGACTTGCCGCGGAGTAATTCCCCACTTTTTTGCTGCCTCTTGAACCGTAATATATCCATTCATGCACAATACCTCGATAAATCGCTACAATAATAACTGCATATAATATATTCGCTTAAACGAATTTTGTCAATATATAGTAAAATTTTGCGCAAAGAAGTGGTTTGATTTTTCCCCATGCATCAGGACGTCGAGGGCGAAAATCTGATGCCCTACTAACTAATTGAGCATCTTTCTGTATTGACAGCACCAGTCGAATGTGTTAGACTGAACTTAGTCTAACATACTCGACTGGAGGGACTTCCATGGAAAACGAGATCGCGCTCAGCAATGCGGATTACCGGCTACTGAGCATTGTCTGGGACGCGCAGCCCGTTCTATCGCCGGAGCTTTGCAGGATAGCGGAAAAGCAACTCGGCTGGAAACGCACCACGACCTATACTGTCATAAAGAGGCTGTGCGGCAAAGGCTACCTCAAAAGCGAGAGTACCGTGGTCACCGCGCTCATCGGACGGGAGCAGGCACAGCGAGCCGAGGGCGAGCAGGTGCTCCGGCGTAACTTCGAAGGGTCGCTTCCCCGGTTCGTCGCATCCTTTCTGGACGGAGGAGCGGTGAGCGACGAAGAGGCCCGGGAGCTTGAAAAAATGCTGGAGGAATACCGGAGGGGCCGCGATGGATGAGGTTTTGAAAAACTATCTTATGTACCGATGGGTTTTTGTCATTCTCAACATGAGCCTTTCCGCGACCTTCGTCGCTGTGGCGGTGATGCTTATCCGGCTGCCACTGAAAAAAGCACCGAAATGGATTTCCTGCGCCCTCTGGGGCGTGGTGCTGTTCCGGCTTCTTTGCCCTTTTTCTTTCTCCTCACCGCTCTCCCTGCTGGGAGGCCTCGGAGCACCGGCGGCGGAGAGCGGCGTTGTTTCTTATATCCCGGAAAACATCGTGCATACGGCCTATCCCGCAGTTGATTTGGTCGTTCCCGGCGTCAGCGAGGTTATTAATGAGACGTTACCGCAGGGTGAAGAACAGCAGGTCGCCGATCCGCTGGAGGCTCCCGCGGCGATCGGCGCATTCTTATGGTTTTTCGGTTTGAGCGGGATGCTCCTCTACAGCGTCGTTTCCTATGCTCTGCTGAAGCGCCGCCTGCGGGAGGCCACTCGGGTAGAGGAAAACGTATTTGAAACGGACGCGATCAAATCTCCCTTTGTATGCGGCCTGATAAAGCCCCGAATCTATCTGCCAACGGGTTTGACGGAGCAAGAGCGCGGGTATGTATTGCTGCATGAGCGCGCGCATATTTTGCGGCGGGACTATCTTGTCAAGCCGCTTTTCTTTCTCGCGCTGTCCGTACACTGGTTCAATCCGATCATCTGGCTCTCTTTCCGACTCATGAGCCGAGATATGGAATTAAGCTGCGATGAGCGGGTGGCCCGGGAACTGGATTTCGAGGGACGGGCTGGCTATTCGGCCGCGCTTATGCGGCTTGCTACTGGGCGTCCCATTCTGGCGGGCAGTCCTCTGGCCTTTGGAGAGAGCGGTGCAAAGGATCGGATCAAAAACATGCTCCGCTACAAAAAGCCCGCGTTCTGGATCGTTGTTGCAGCCGCGGTCGTCTGTGTAGCCGCAGCCGTGCTTCTTCTGGCGAATCCGGGTGGCTTGGGCGGAGAAACGTATGAAACGGGATATGTGTCCTCCGTGGTCGGCGGAACAGACTTTGACGGCGTCTATCTGACGCTCCGGGACCTGAAGCTGGATGCAAACCCGACGATCCTTACCGTTACCTGGCACAACGAAACGGCGGACGAGGTCAACTTTGGAGACAATTACTGGATTTACCGCTACGAAGACGGAAAATGGGTGAGCTGCGCCACGCAGCGGGACGTTGCCCATAACGACCTTGCCTTTGTGCTGGCCGCTGAGAGCGGACAGGTGAAGAACTACTATAACTACTTCTTTGATCTTTCCCGGACGGGTACCTACCGGCTGGAAACGGACTTCTTTTTCTACAAGGACGTTCCGATTACGGAGGATGACAAATACACCGTATGGTTGGACTTTGAGATTACCGACAAGGCCCCCGCCACTCCCGCACTGGATTTTGGTGTCTATGCCCCGGCGGAACTCCTGTATACGCATCCGGAAAGCTCCGGCATTGCGGGGATTTTTGTGACGGTGGAGGAAAACGGCTTCCGGTTTGTGGACGAGGAAAGTCTGGAAGAGCGCGATGGCTATTCCGGCCTCAAGTGGTACGCCGAGGCCGTGGACCCGGAGGCGTGGTACGGGTTATTCCCATCCGCAGGTGTGGATATCGGCGGCTATGCTTCCAGGACGGAATATGATATCGACGATACAGGCAGCTTCAGGCTTTATTTCATGGACGGCGCGCTGTGGTTTGCAGAAATCAATAACGGTGAAATATGGTATCTGTGCAGACTGGAGAAAACGAATCTCTCTATTTCCGATGTTGTTGCACGTACAGGTCCCGTTGTATCCCCAAATGAGACTTTGCGCGTGGACTCCCCTGAAGGTGTTTACACTGCGGAGGCATACGGGACGAACACGGGCATCACCACCGCCGGATTGTATCCCTATGAGGGCCTGCGCGTAATTCGGAACTCGGATGAAACGACTGTATGGAGCGGGATGGGGTATTACACGCCGGAATTCCTGTGGAGCGGTGACAGCAAGTACGTAGCCGTATATGGAGCAGCCAGAACCTGGGGGGAATGCTTCCTCGTTGAGGCCGAAATCGGGAAGGTCATCGAGTTGCCGGACATGGACACTGTTTCAGCGCAACTAGACGCCGCGGCGCAGCCGGCCGACAATCGCCCGGATCCCAATTTCAAAACCGTGGAATGGGTGGACAACACAACAGTCCGCGTGGATTATCACTGGACTGCCCAGGGCTATAAATTAGTGTCCGGAACATATGAATATGACATTGCCAGCGGCGATATCGTGTCAAATACTTGGGAAATCAGTGATATGCCAGGTTAACCCCTATGTAGTAGTTACAAAAGACAACACCGCCCACGGGATTGTTCCCTTAGGCGGCGTTGCCAATGGGCTCAGCTTTCAAACGGTCTGTATACCGTAACAGCTTTCAGATATTTTTCCGGCTCTCCATTCAGGATCAAATCGGCGTATGCCTCCGGATCGTTGTAGACCAGCCAGTCCAGCTCTGACCGTTCAAACCGATTGTCGGCGATTTCGTTTTCGACCGCTGTACAGTTGATAGAAACCATCGTTTTATCACCAAGTAGCAACTCTACGCATGCGGTATCCATATTGAATATACAGGACATGATGTTTTCCAAGGTTGTTACCTCCCTATTAGTATTCTGTTTTTCTATACCATGGCACTTGCCGCCTTGCGGCGTTTGTTGTTTAAGGTGAAATCAGCGTGAACCCCGGTCATACCGCTGTCTAACTACACGCTTTTGCTCTTTTTCAGCCTGCTCCTGCCGCTTGACCGCTTCGACAGTAGCCGCCACTCGTTCCGGACCATAAGCCCGGCTGACACGCTCATAATTTTCAGCCACATTCCGCAAAACCCGATTTTCAGAGACGAGGTCTTCCAGTCTTTCGGAAAGCGTATTGTTTTTACTGACCTCCCGATTATAGGAAGATTGCAGCCGCTCAAACTTACTGACAAGATCAAGGTAGGTGTGATATACCGAGCGTAGAACTTTCGCGATTCCGGCAAGAAGTGGCTTGACCTTTTTCTCCCGGTAGGCTCTGGCGCTTTCCAGCGCCCCAGCCTCCGGTAGTATTTTTTCCGGATCATCGGAATACTTTGCAGCCAGCATCTCAATCTTATTGAGTTTCGGTGCAAGATCATCCAGCCGGGCTTTTGCCTCCTTCGCTTCTTTTTGAGCGTCAGTTTTTTCTTCCTGTAGATGCACAATATCAGCCTGCGCCTCGGTTTTTGCAATATTCAGTTCTTCAAGTCGGTGCTGCTCCTGCTCAACCTTAAACTGCGTCACGGTCAGGTGTTCCTCAGAACTGCCGCGCTCACCGCGCGCCACATCGTCGTAACCGGCTTCTCGCATGAAATTATAAACATCATCCTGTAGAACGCTGTAGGATTTTCGCAGCACCGGCTTGCCGTTTTTTTGTATAATCATATTGCCATCGTCATCCAGTGCAGGCTTTGATAGCCACTTCTTACTACTGCTAACCTGCATAACAGTTTCCTTGACCGTGCCGACCAGATCGGGGTCTTTGCATCGCTTCGACCAAAGGATTTGTTTCTCCACAACGGGTATATATATGACGTGCATATGATAGTGAAAAACATCCTGTTTCAAGGCCTCGGACATAGCCCGGTTTCGTTCGTCTGCGTGCATAACGGCTGATAGGATGTACTGCTCACCGCCGACAATCTCCACGGCTGCCTTATACGAGTCGGCATAGAACTGTTTGGCAAATTCATAACCGCCGTGATTGTGGAAGTAAGCTGAGTTTACATCGAAGATCAGCTCTCCATACAGGTTGGCATACTCTTTTAGGCCACGTGTAGAGATCACCTTGTCTGCTTCCATTTGAGCGACCATCTTTTCATAATCATCAGCGGGTGTTTTGAAATGTATATTGAAATTGGAGCGTTCCGGTACAATATCCGGATTTGTGTAGGATTCTTTTTCGCGTTCATTATGTCGTTGCGTGTTGCCGATTTTTGCATTTGACAGGTTGACATTTCTTGCGCTGATTCGGTCAACACCGTCCTTTCTCGCCATTGGCGTCGTACCTCCTTTTTAAGTTTGTATATACGCCGAAAGCCGCCGGGGAACGCACTTTTTCAAAGTGTAATAACCCACTATGACACTTTCATCCCTGCGGGCTGCAAAGTGCCGTGGGCTGCCTGTGGGCAGAGAGCAAGTTTGCGGCTTCTGCGGAAGCCTCTACCGTGTTTGCATGTGGCACCCACATTGCAATACGGCACGGCCAGCGGTTCTGCTTTACGAAGCATCCCGCCGTCCAAGGCGGAGGAAATCCGTAATATTTCCTCCGCCTGTCCGCGGTACAATCTGCGGATTGTGCCGCGGGGACGAAGGTACGTTTTGGCTCCGTGACGGTCGTGTCGATGGTGACGGTGTTTTTGACACCGCCGCCGTTCCCCGAAACATCGTCACGACCGTCACGATCGACACGCCTCGGATGAAACCAGCGTGAGTCTGATGAATCTCCCGGAGTGGGCTCGGCTGCTCTCATAGCGGATGCCGTGATCCTGCATAAGACTACCAGCGTTTACGTTTAACCGCAGGGTAAGCACATTGGGTTTTATATCCAGGCCGAGCGTTGCCACAAGTTCCGTTGGACTGCCGTACCATTCCGGTTTCACTGCCGTCACCAGCCGGGAAATAAAATCCAGAATTGGATCAGGCGGAGCCTTCCAAAGCTCTGTCTCCGCTCGCTCCAGTTCCCATGACAGATGCTCGGACTCTCGTTTCAGATAAAGTCGCTGATCTTGCTGATCCCTCCCAGAGATATCAAGCGTTGCTGTATCATCGGTGCGTTTTTCTTTCTGCAGCAAAAATGCTCCATCCGCTGCTCCCAGAAGCCCATTTGTTCCGGATATCATATCGAACTTATCGTCAGCCTGCTGCTTTCTCGTGTGATGCACCAGCAGCATACAAAGACTGTTGTGGTCTGCAAACTGCTTAAGCTTTCCGACCACTTCATAGTCGTTGGCATAGCTGAGCTTTTCACCGCCTGCTTCCCGGATTTTCTGCAGCGTGTCAATTATGATTAGTCTGGTATCCTGGTGCTCACGCACGAATTTCTGAAGCTGTTCTTCAAGACCTGAATTGAGCTGCTTTGCACAGATTGCAAAATGCAGATCGTCTGTTCCCTCTACGCCGAACATACGAAATAAACGTTCCTGCAATCGGCTATAGTCGTCCTCCAAAGCGAGATATAAGACGGTACCTTTATGTACCTGATAGCTCCAGAACGGCAGCCCCATACTGATATGGTAAGCAAGCTGGGCCATCAGAAATGATTTGCCAACCTTCGGCGCTCCTACAAACAGATACGTTCCCATACAAAGCAGTCCGTCAATAATGTACGGTCTGCCCTGGTAAACACTTTCATAGAGTTCATTCATGGACACCGTATGAAGATAGGCCGGATCGTTCATTCGCTGCATCATTCGCAGCATCTCTTCGTAATTTTTCTCTGGGGGATTGTTTTCGAAAATTTCTTCTGCTATACTTTTATCAGGGTTTTTAGAAAGCGGCTGTTCCCCGTCTGTTGGCGCAGGCGGAACCGGGACAGCCGGTTTTTCTTTTTCAGTCGCCATGCGTCTCATCCTTCATTCCGTCCATAATGTCGGCGATCATATCAATCGTATCCATCAGCTCATCATCCACCTTGCTTCCCGCCTCAATGCGCTGCAAATCCTCCAGCACGGCGGCGAGCTGGTTACGCAGCGCCTTGTATACCCTCGGATTGCCCTGCACAACAACGTCCCAGCAGAGCAGCCGCCGTATGATGTAGTCTTGTTTCGTGAGTCCGCTCAGTTTAACGGCAATTTCAAGCTGCTCATCCTCATCCGGCGATAACCGGAACGCTACGGTTTTATTTCTCCAGCGATTGTGGTTATCTCGATTTTTCAGCGACATTTCTTTAACTCCTTTCCAGTGCCAGCTTATTTGCCATTTCCGCCTGCTTTGTTGGAAACAGGTGCGCATAGCGATATGTAATATCAATGCTCTCATGGCCTACCCGGTCGGCAATAGCCACGGCGGAAAATCCCATTTCTATCAGGAGCGATACGTGGCTGTGACGAATATCATGTATCCTGATCCGCTTTACCCCCGTTACTCGCGCCCCACGATCCATCTCGTGGTGAAGGTAGGCCTTGGTAATTGGGAAGATGCGGTCTCCGCTACTGCAACCGTATAAGGATTTGATATACTCCTGCATTTCTTCACATAGAAAATCCGGCATGGCAATGATACGATTGCTCTTGGGCGTCTTTGGCTCGGTAATCACATCCTTGCCATTGAGCCGCTGATAGGACTTATTGATGGATACTGTGCTTTTCAAAAAAATTGAAATCTCCGGCTGTCAACGCCAGCAGCTCGCCCAGGCGGATACCACACCAATAGAGCATTTCAAAAGCGTAAAATGAGATCGGTTTATCCATCATGGCATCAGCAAACTTCAGGTACTCATCCTTAGTCCAGAACAACATTTCTTTGGTAGATTCCTTCTTGCCCATGTTACCGACCTTGGCTGCAGGATTGGACTTGAGTTCATAAAAACGCACTGCGTGATTGAAAATGGCACTCAGTTGGTTGTGCATGCTTTTGAGATAGGTTTGAGAGAATGGCTTACCGTCCTCGTAGCGGAAAGACATCATCTCGTTTTGCCAGGCGAAAACATCCTTTGGCGCAATCTCTGACATTTTTTTATCTTTAAAATAAGGGAGAATCTTTCCCTCGATGATGCTGTTCTTTGTCTGCCATGTGTGCTCACGGATACGGGCTGTCATATCCGAGACATAGATTTGCACGAAGTCCGCAAAGGTCATATCCAGATCCGCAGACTGCTGCAGCAAAAATCTGCGTTCCCATTCAAGAGCTTCACGCTTTGTCGAGAACCCTCTCTTTAGTTTTTTAACTTTAGCCCCCTGCCAGTTTTGATAGTAAAAAGCAGCGTACCAGTTACCCTTTTTTTCATCTTTGTAAGCTGGCATATCACTGTTCCTCCATTTGATTTTTTTCCATTCCGTAGAATTTCTCCTCGAAATACCTTCTGCTGACGCGCCCTGCTATGGTCATAAAGCCTTTTTTGCTCAATTCCTCATTGAGTTTGCGAATCAAACGGTATGCGTAGGCGCTGGATACTCCCAGCTCCTTTGATACATCCGCTGCAGTGACAAACAGTTCTTTACTCATGTGTGTTCAATCCTTTCTTATATTCGCATTTTTGTTAATGCTCTATGCGAATTATACATTAACATATATGTTAATGTCAAGCGTCTCATTCGCATTTTTGTTAATATTTTTCTTGCATTTTCTCCCTGATTGCACTATACTCAATACAAAGGCGGTGACGAAATGACAATCGGAGAGAAAATTCGGCGGATACGAACCTTTCGGGGGATGACTCAAAAGGAGCTCGGCATTGCCATAGGCCTGGATGAAAAGGGTGCGGATAACCGTATTGCCCAATA
The DNA here is from genome assembly GCA_034927185.1 of Oscillospiraceae bacterium. Classification (GTDB taxonomy): domain Bacteria; phylum Bacillota; class Clostridia; order Oscillospirales; family Oscillospiraceae; genus UBA2658. The sequence continues at coordinate 17,903 of JAYFQM010000170.1, forward strand.
TGAAACTGACTACCGAGTTCCCAAAAAGGACTTGCTTGATAAAATCGCCCATGTACTGGATATAAACCCGATAAACTTCTGGATTACAGGGCTTGGCCATGCTGAAGAAGTCATGCTGACTCTTTTCTGGCTGGAGGAAAGTTCGAAAGGCAGTTTTAAGCTGTTCCAACTTGAGCGCAAGCCCGGCCTCAATCAACCCCATGCAAATGTTGCGTTCTACAATCCTTCGGAGGATTGGCCAACTCGCCCACCAGTGGGGCTGTATTTCAATTATTTAGTAGATGATTTTCTCCACGAATGGTTAATTCGGCAAGAGGAATACACCTCCAAAGAAATCACAAGAGATGAATATTTCGAATGGAAGCTGGGCTGGCCAGCTACTTGCGATGACTGCGGAAAGATTGAGCCGTCAAAGAAGTGGCGAAAAGTCACTGAATAGGAGAGGATTTTATGCAATTTGGAAAAACGATACAGCTCTTTTTCGTTGATGGTACTCCGAATGGCCGTTGGATTTGTGAGTTATCCAATTGGACAGGCAT
>JAYFQM010000115.1:0-12647 GCA_034927185.1 Oscillospiraceae bacterium
ATGGAAACGGCGGGAAAGCCTGTTATTAAACTGATGATAAGCCGGTTTTTACGCATATACTTTCCGATGATCATTGTTCGATAGGGCATAGAAAAACAAGGAGGAGACGCATGGATTACAAAAAACTACTAGATGCAAAAATTTCAAAAGAATCTGTCGGCGCATGGAGAAGCGCCGGCAACAAGGCTCTGGGCGTTGTCTGTTGTCATGTTCCGCAGGAGATACTCCACGCGGCGGGCGTGCTGCCTGTAAGACTCAGAGCAACGGGCTGCGAGGATTACAGTGAGGCAGAGGTGTGGATGTCCAGCTTCAGCTGCAGCTTCGCAAAATCAATTCTCCAGTATTTTATCGACGGCGTTTACGAGCTGGACGGGCTAATAGCGTCGGACGGATGCATGCAGGCCGTCAGGATCTATGACAACTGGAAGGCATACTCCGGAAAAATCGGCAAGGAACAGACTATCATCGAAATCGGCGCGCCCCGCATGAGCAGCGCGACGACAAAAGCATATTACCGGGAAGAGCTTATTATCCTTGCCGACGAGCTTGAAAAGCTGACGGGCAAAAAGCTCACGGAGGAAAAGCTTTTGAGGTCCATAGACCTCTATAATGAAGCCCGAAGGCTTGTCAAGCAGGTCCTTGAGCTGCAAAAGGCCGAGCACCCCGTAATAACCGGCGCCGAGGCTCTCACGATTACGCTGGCGGAGACAAATATGCCTATAGAGGAATACATAGAGCTTCTGAAGGCTTTTCTGGCCGACGTACCGAATATGACACCTGTTTCAGGCATACGCGCGCGCCTGATGATCATCGGAAGTGCCCTGGACAACCCGGCGTATATCAAAGCGATCGAGGATAAGGGAGGACTTGTCGTGGCGGACACGCTATGTCTCGGCAGCATGACCTTCAACGACGAGCTGAAAGTAGACAAGTCCGACATACTCGGCTCCATCGCAGGCTATTATCTGGACCGTATAGTATGTCCCCGCATGATCGACAACCGCGACGCTCTGCACAGGCTAATTGTCGGCAGAGCTCTGGATTATAAGGTCGACGGCCTCCTCTATGTTAAAATGCAGAACTGCGAATGCTGGGGCGGTGAAAACACCTTCCTTGAGCCTGCCCTGAGGGATGCGGGGATTCCCGTTCTCTACCTAGAGCGCGAGGAAAAGCTTGCGAACCTAGGTCAGCTTGAAATTCGCGCGGAAGCATTTATCGAGATGGTTGAAAAGGAGGACTAGAAAATGGCTTATGTTGATACCGAACTATTGAGAGTCATCGGCGGAGAGCTGAGCACTCTGGATTATATAGCGGGTACGGCTGAATCCAAGCTTGGGCACTGCCTGAACAAGGATCCCGACGGCAGATGGGTATTCGATATCCAGGTAGCCCAGTGGGCTGCGATCCGCGACGCTCACAAAAACGGAAAAAAGGTCATCGCCTTTGGCGGCCCCGTTCCCGCGGACCTGATCTACGCCTTCGACTGCCAGCCCTATTATCTGGATCAGCTTCCGCTTTCGACTGCTCCAAACACTGAGATGACAGCCAGATTCATAGATACCTGCGAGGCAAAAACCAACCAGAGCATGTGCGCGCTCGATAAGGTCGAGATGGGCGTCCTGCTGACAGACCAGTACGGCATAGTACCGGACGCTTTCGTCTATTCAACAGTCCCCTGCGACTCCTCGCGCATTGCCTATCCAATCATGTCCAAGATGTGGGGCTGCCCGACCTTCAACATTGATATGCCCTTCCGCCGCGATGAGCGCGGAATCGCTTATCTGGCACAGCAGACGAAGGAATTCGTCGTATTTATGGAGAATCTGACCGGGAAAAAGCTGGACTGGGACAAGGTCAAGGAGAGCCTGAAGGTCGCGAACAGAACCAACGAGCTGCTTGAGCAGTGCGCTAACCTGAGAAGGCATTCTCCCTGTCCGCTGCCGGGTACGATACTAGTAACAAATGCCTGCATGAGCGGTCAGGCCGCCGACCCCGCAATGGTGGCTTTCCTCGAAAAGGAGCTTGAAGTCGGCCAGATGATGATTGACCTTGGGATGGGTGCCTGCATGAACGGGGAAAAATACCGCATGCTTTTCCTCCAAAATATGCTCTGGACCAATCTCAAAACATACGGATATCTTGAGCGCGAATTCGGCGCTGTCTGCATCATGGACGTTCTTGGTCACTTCCATGCCGACATCTACGAGCACCTGGACGATCCGGAGGACTGCTATAAGGTCATGGGAGTCAAGATGACGAACCTGCCGATGATCCACGGTGCCGCCGGTCCCGTCGACTACTACTGCGACCGCATTAAGTACCTCATGGACAATTTCAACATCAACACCTCCGTCTTCCTCGGGCACATCGGCTGCAAGCACACCTGGGCCTCCACGAAAATTCTGTCCGATTACATCCAGTCGAACTACGGTATTCCTACGCTGCTGCTTGATGTAGACTGTATTGACGGACGTTACAAAACGCCCGAAGAGGTACGGGACGCCATCGGCGAATACCTCACCACCGTCGTTAAGCTCTGACTCCGGCTAATATCTTCATCTCCCTCGTTTCAAGCGCGTCCTTTCCCACGCTTGAAACACAAAAGCACTGAAAACAAGAGTTTTCAGTGCTTTTGTATAAATAAATCGTTTTCCTTTTTCTCAATTGCGCCTGTTGCCGACAAGCAAAAGAAACCGGAGAAGCTGCGCGAGGGAGACTGCCAGGGCCGCGACATAGGTCATCGCAGCTGCGGTGAGCACCTTGCGCGAGCCGGCAAGCTCACTTTGCGTCAGCATACCCTGCCCCTCAATCGCAAGCAGCGCACGGTGGCTTGCGTTGAATTCTACGGGCAGCGTGATTATCTGGAACACCACGCAGACAGCAAACAGTATTATTCCGGCATAGGCGACCGAGAGGAAGTCGCTGGCATAATAGCTCATAATAAGCCCGATGATAATAAGCGGCATTGCAAGCTTCGAGCCGAGATTCGTCGCGGGAATTATAGCGGCGCGCAGCTTAATCGGAGCATAGCCCTGCGCATACTGCAGGGCGTGTCCCGCCTCGTGGCATGCAACGCCGATCGCGGCCGTGGAGGTGCTGTCATAAACCGACTGAGACAGCCTTATAACATTGTCTCTAGGGTCGTAATTATCAGTTAGACTGCCGGAAATGCGCTCTATGCGTACATTTGTAAGCCCGTTTGCGTAAAGTACCCTCTGCGCCGCCTGCGCTCCGCTTATATTTGAGGCCGAAAACTGCCGGTCGTATTTTTTAAAGGTCTGCTTAACCCTTGCGCTCGCCCACATCGCCAATATTACCGCAGGCAGGACAAGATAGATATAGGTCGGGTCGAAATACATAGCGTCCTCCTTGAGTCCGATTTCTTTTTCATATGACAGTATGTTCTTTTAATATATATTAGCCCAATCCACCTGTAAATTCATCAACGATTTGTTAATAATGCGTATATGTGAGTTTACCTTGTCAGCACGGTCGTGATTTAACAGAAATCAGCCCATAAGCAATTTCTTTAATAATTAATCAAAATAGCCCTGCACCGGCAGCAATTATCATATTTTTCCCTCCTCCCCTCTTCACAAGCACCATCAAAAGTAGTATTCTGTTAAAGTAGTATTTTTTTATGCCACAGGCGTAAAGCGCCGTTGTGGTATTACTTGAAAATTATGTGTACTGGCTGCAAACGGCCATTATGCCGTGTCTTGAGGTGACCTTAATGAAAACGCTGCTGAAAAGCGGAAAAATCGTTGACGGTTCGGGTTCGGAACCATACTGCGCGGACATACTTATCGAGGACGATAGAATCAGAAGAATCGGCGGGAATCTTTCAGATGAAACCGACCGAGTCATAGACTGCTCGGGGCTTGTCGTCACGCCCGGATTCATTGACATCCACTCGCACAACGACTGTTTTATTGCCAGACAAAACAACGACCGCTTCTTCGTTCCGTTTCTGGAACAGGGCATAACAACGCAGGTTACTGGAAACTGCGGATTTTCGCCCTTTGGTTACGATAAGGACACAGAATACCGTGAGCTTATCGGCAGCGGCCTATTCGACCTGAGTGAAATCAAGGGCGATACAAGCACGCTTCCGGGCTTCGCGGCCGCAATCAAAAATATGCCGCTCAATGTTGTTCCGCTTTACGGACACATGAGCGCCAGAATCGGAATTGCGGGTTACGACAGCCGGGAGCTTACCGATGAAGAGCTTGTAAAAACCGAAGAAATCCTCGAACAGGCACTTAAGGACGGCGCGGCGGGCATATCCTTTGGGTTAATGTACGAACCTGACCGCTACGCACCTTATGAGGAGCTAAGGCGCGCAGCCGCGATATGCGCAAGGCACGGGAAAATACTCACGATTCACGGCAGGGCGAATTCCGCCGCCTCGACCTCTTATAATCCCCCGGTCGGCGGGAGAGCTCACAATCTCCGAGCGCTCGATGAAATGGAAAGGCTCGCCCGCGATACCGGCGTTAAGATTCAGCATTCCCACCTCATATTTGTAGGTGAAAAGAGTTGGAAAACCGTTGACGAGGCTCTAGCAATCGTCAAAAGGATGAACGATGAGGGATTTGACTTTAAATACGACTCTTATTCGCTGACCTACGGGGCCTCTATTATTACTGTCGTGCTTCCCGGATGGTTCCTATCTCTTCCTGCGGAAAAACGAAGCGGAAAACTCGCAATGCTCCGCCTGGCGATTGAAATCGGCGTCACAAAAAGAGTTCTCGGCTTCAACTTTAATGATATCGTCGTCACCTGGATTGCCGAAGGTCAGGACGAACTTATCGGAAAGACAGTTGCTCAGATTGCCAAGGATTGGGGCGTTTCCGAGCTTCGCGCATACATAAGGCTCGTCGAGCTGAGCGAGGGCCGCGGCCGAGTCCTGATGCAAAGATATCTGACGGATGAAATAGTCCTTCGTCTGATGAAGGACGAAAACTGCTACTTTATGACGGACGCATGGATCGAGGAGGAAGGCAAGCAAAATCCCTCCTGCTACCTCTGCTTCCCGCTTTTCCTCAAAATCGCGCGCGAAAACGGGCTTGCGCTGAAGGACATGATTCACCGCATGACCGGTATGGCCGCCGAGCGTTACAGAATAGCCGAACGCGGACTGCTGAAAGAGGGCTTTTTTGCCGATATCGCCGTCTTTGATGAAAAAGCCATCGGTCCCGGCGCAACAGACGAGAGCAGGCCGGAGGGCGTCAGCTTCGTTCTTGTAAACGGCACCGTCGTCGTAGATAACGGTGCGTTCTCAGGGAAGAATAATGAGGGACGTCTGCTTTTGCAGAAAGAGCAATAAAGCATCCGAGCGAAAGGAGCACTAATGGATTTACAAGAAGTGATGCAGCAAAATGTGTTCGTCGTAGTCGGCGACACCTTAAACGAAGATAAATACGCCTGCAAAATCAAAAACCGCCTGCTTGAAAACGGCTACACGGCTTACGGCGTCGGCAAGGAGTTTTCCTCAATTAACGAGCTGGGTGAGGAAATCGATATAATAGACCTTTGTATTAACCCCGTTAAGGGGCTTAAACTAATTTCGGAATGCGAAAAGCCTTTTAAATGCGTCGTTATCCAGCCCGGCGCAGAGAGTGCTGAGCTCATCTCGTATTTGAAAGGGAAAGAGCTGCCGTACATCGAAGGCTGCCTGCTCGTCGGCCTCAACCTTTATAGTAAAAAGTAGAACAACTCGGAGGAAAACATGCACTGCACAAAAAAGCTTACGAACGATATCATCTGGCTCGGCGCAAGCGACAGAAGACTTGCCAAATTTGAAAATGCCTTTCCCATACCAAATGGCATTGCCTACAATTCTTATCTTATCAATGACGAAAAGACGGTTCTGCTCGACACTGTCGACAAGGCCGTAAGCGGACGCTTCTTTGAAAACCTTGAGTTCACGCTCGCCGGACGCACGCTGGACTACGCGATTGTTAACCACATGGAACCGGACCACTGCGCGACACTCGGCGAGCTCGTCCTGCGCTACCCGGAGGTGAGGCTTGTCGTCAACGCAAAAACGCTTACTATGATAAAGCAGTTTTTTGATTTTGACGTCGAATCCCGTTCCCTGATCGTATGCGAGGGCGAAACGCTCAGCACGGGAAAACATACTCTTACCTTCTATATGGCGCCGATGGTTCATTGGCCGGAGGTCATGGTTACCTATGACGAATATGAAAAGGTCCTGTTTTCCGCGGACGCTTTCGGAACCTTCGGCGCGCTTGGCGGCAACATTTTTGCCGACGAAATGGACTTTGAAGCGGACTGGCTCGACGAAGCCAGGCGTTATTATTCAAACATCGTCGGTAAATACGGCGCACAGGTGCAAGCGCTTCTGAACAAGGTCTGCCCGCTGGATATTGGGATGATCTGCCCGCTTCACGGTCCTGTCTGGCGGAAAAACCTCGGCTGGTATGTCGATAAGTATAGAAAATGGGCTGCTTGGGAGCCTGAGGAAAAGGGCGTGATGATTCCCTATGCCTCTATATACGGCAACACAATGAACGCCGCCGAAATACTGGCGATGAAGCTTTCCGACAGGGGTGTCCGCGGCATACGTATGTATGATGTTTCGTCTGCACATCCCTCTCACATCGTTTCGGACAGCTTCCGCTTCAGCCATATCGTTTTCGCCTCCTCCACCTACAACGGTGGGATTTTCTCCTCCATGGAAACCCTGCTCCTCGCGCTCAAGGCACACGCCCTTCAGAACCGTACAGTTGCTTTTATTGAAAACGGCACCTGGGCGGCGCAAAGCGGAAAGCAGATGCGCGAAATAGTTGCCGGCATGAAGAACATGACGGTTGTTGAACCTATGCTTTCGATAAAATCGTCCCTCAAGACGGCGCAGGAACCCCAGCTTGAGGCTCTTGCGGACGCCCTCTGCGCAACGCTGTAGCATATCGGTATTTTATATGTTAATACTGAGGCCGTCCCGATCCTATGGGCAGCCTCAGTATTTTGTTTCGTTATTCTTGATAAAATCTTCCCAAAATATTTTCTTCATCAATTGAGCCAATACAGTCAAACCCCTCTCGGTTGTCTATTGACCCGGACACGCTTCAATGCTATTGTGCATTTGGTTACGGATGTTTTAATCTTTTTGCAAAAAGTGGCATACTAATCTTATCGTTTGAGAGGAGCTGTAATCATGGGCAGTTTGTTTGATTTGACAGGAAAAGTGGCTGTCGTCACGGGGGCATCGGCCGGTCTCGGAGCCGACGCTGCGCTTGCATATGCGGAGGCAGGCGCCGACGTCGCCATTCTTGCGCGCCGCAAGGAAAAGCTGGAGGCAGTAAGGTCCGAAATCGAGAGGACCGGGCGCCGTGCTTTGGCTGTTCAATGCGATGTGACAAAAGAAGAAGACGTCAGGAATGCCATTCGTATCGTTCTCGAAAGCTTCGGGAAAATTGACATTCTTCTAAACAACGCAGGCATCGCCGTACACTGCGAAATTGATAAGGCAACGGAAGAGGAATGGGACAGCGTTTTTGCCACCAACACAAAAAGCATGTTCTTCACCTGCAAATATGTTATCCCCTACATGGTGGAGAGAGGCTACGGCAAGATTGTCAACGTCTCCTCCGTAAACGCCGTTGTCGCGGACAAGAGCGAGCTTTTTATGCGCCATTCCTACAACTCCTCCAAGGCCGCCGTTCTCGGTCTTACAACCGGACTCGCTTGCTCTTATGCGCAATACGGCATTACAGTCAACGCGGTTGGTCCCGCGCTTTTTGAAAGCGAAATGACCTCTGAAAAGCTCTTTAAATCCGAGGAGTTTTTAAGCTATTATTCATACATGAACCCCACCGGCCGCCCAGGGAACAAGGGAGAGCTTAACGGACCCATCCTTTTCCTTTCCAGCGACGCATCCAGCTATGTTCAGGGTCAGTTCATAATCGTAGACGGAGGCGCCTCAAGCGTATAGTAATCTCGGGGGGAGAAATGCAGGGAACTGCCGCAAAATGCGGCAGTTCCTTTTTTGCTATCTGAAACTCCTATCTGAAAAGAGCATTGACCCTAATTAGTCGTCACAACGGCAGCAAACTCCGTTTAAAAGGCAACTAAGCAGCTGAATGAACTCTAATACCAACAAAGCTACAAAGAATGTTGCGAGAGCAATCAAAACTATGGCGAAAATGTCCGTAATAACAAGCGTTATTGAAAGCGCAATGATAGTCGTAATAATCGTGCCAATAATCGCCGCCAGCAAAACACTGCCATTGCAGCAAAGGCAACATCCCAGAATCGAGCGCCAGCCCAGTGACGAGGCAAAAAGGCCCACCACAAGGAAAATAAGCATCAGCGCCGCAAACCCGAACATGATCCACAGCACTGTTACGATACTGGGTATCATATCAAACGCAAACAAAAGCGCTACAATTGTGGCGGCAATAACCGCTACCAGAACGCTCAGGCAAATACCACAGGGGTTGCATCCTCTATCGCAATTCATCGAGTCCCTCCTTTCCATAACCGATTTCCTTCCTTCTGTAATAGTCCGCGCACAAGCGCCGCGAAGCTATTTCAAATCGTAAAACCGATATCCTTTTGAGAGAATATTTTTTTGCTCTTTTCGAATAAGCGCGCAAGTCACGCTCAACACATCATATGTGAGGCTGCGAGTAAAGGTCACGAAATTATGACATAAAAAAAGCCCCTCACATATAATGAGGGGTTAAGCTATTATTGCCAATTGAATAAATACACCAAAAAACTTGCTTTTTTGATAGCTTTCGCGGCATTAGGAGAGCATCTCAAGCACTTTTATAAGTTCGGCCACCGGTTCAAAACAGGTTTTGTCCCTGCACAGATAATAAAGTCGTCCGCTTGAGGGAATGCGATATTCCGCAGTAAACGGAGCCGCCTTCGCAAGCTTTTCGGCATTCCCGGGTGTTTTAAAAATAACCGACAAGCTTCTGTCCGGGATTTCGGAAGCCAGCTTACTCAGCTCATCCGGTATTTCGTTTTCAGCTGAAACGCATACCAACTCAGACAAAGGATATTGCGACTCCATCAGTGCAATCAGAGAAAGGCTGAATGCTGAAGGCTGATTTTTAGCCGCAGCCGACACGAAAGCCATCTGCCTGTCCGCGAGCTCGGCAAATCTTTCGCTCGCCGTAAGTCTTGCGAGCCTACCGAGAAACAGAGCCGCGGCGGAGTTTCCGGAAGGAACGGCGCCATCATAGGTTGGCTTCGGCCTTGTTATAAGCTGTTCCGCATCCTTGGAATACATGAAATATCCTCCATTTTGCTCATCCAGGAACAGCTCGTTCATTATATCGGCGATTTCCGCTGCCTCGGTCAGATAAGACACATCAAAAGCACTCTCATAGAGGGAAAGCAGCGCCAGACCGTAAAACCCGTAGTCGTCGATCAGGCCCTCTTTCGCCGCTTCCCCGTCTTTCCAGCGTATCTTCAAACGGCCTCTGCCATCCCTCATATTTTTAGAAATAAAGCTTCCTGCCTTGGCGGCAGCTTTTAGATATTCAGCGTCCCCGAAAACCATCCCGGCCTTTGTCAGCGCCACTATCATCATTGCGTTCCATGAACACAGAATTTTGTCGTCCCTTTCAATGCGCGTTCTTTCAAGCCTGTATTTGTAAAGCTTCGACCTGAGCTCCGAAATCTTTGCGCTCTCGGTTTCCCAGTCTTTGCAGTCGAGCAGGTTTGGGATACTTTTGCCTTCGAAATTGCCGCTTTCATAAATCCCGAAGCGCGAGCAGAAAAACTCCGCGTCCTCCTGACCGAGAACCATTTCAATTTCCGCCCTTGTAAACGCGTAGTATTTTCCCTCAACTCCCTCGCTGTCGGCGTCCTGCCCGCATATGAAACCGCCGGATATGTCAAGAAGCTCGCTTAAAACATAGTCCGCTGTTTTCCTGGCCATACTTTCGTACAACGGGCGTTTTGTTACCAAAAAAGCTTCCGCGCAGGCCCATATGAGTAGGGCGTTGTCATACAGCATTTTTTCGAAGTGCGGTATCAGCCATCTTGTATCCGTAGAGTATCGCGACAGGCCGCCGCCGATGTGATCGAATATCCCTCCGCGATACATTTGCTCCAGCGTTATCTCCGCCATTCGCCTTGAATCATTGTCATTCTCGAAAGAGGATAACCGGAACAGAAAAATCAGGTTATGAGGCATCGGAAATTTAGGAGCTGATCCAAAACCACCCCACTTTTTATCAAAGCTGCGCTGGAAACTCTGTTTAGCTGCAAACGCAAGCTCTTTTGCGGGCAAGCCTTTGCCGAAATTCGCTGGCTCCCTTCCCTGCATAAAGGACGCGATCTCTTCTCCACTTTTCAAAAGCGCTTTCCGGTCCTTTTCCCATCGGGCCGATACCGTATTCAGCAGCTCCAGAAGTCCCGTCATGCCGTAACGAGAGCTTTTCGGAAGATAGGTGGCCGCAAAAAAAGGCTTCTTGTCCGGCGTGGTAATAATTGTCATGGGCCACCCACCTGAGCCTGTAAGTGCCTGACAGACCTCCATATATACAGCGTCTACATCAGGGCGCTCCTCTCTGTCGACTTTTACGGCAATAAATCTCCGGTTGAGCAAGTCCGCAACCTCCGCGTCCTCGAAGGACTCGTGCGCCATTACATGGCACCAATGGCAGCAGCTATATCCGATACTGAGAAAAACAGGCTTATCCTCTTCCGCAGCCTTTTCAAAGGCCTCCCGGCCCCATGGATACCAGTCAACGGGGTTGTAGGCATGTTGAAGGAGATATGGGGATTTTTCGTAAATTAATTTGTTGGGTAAGCTGTTACCTGTCATTTGGCATCACCTCATAGAATAATTCAGCTGCTTTTGGTAACGGCACAAAGTGCCGTTGCGGTATATTAATGGAAATTAGTATAATGACTGCTATGCGGGCATTATACCCTAAAAATGAACAGGATACTATTTTTATATTATCACATACTGTTATCTTTGTTGTAAAAATAGACAAGAATATTGTATTTATTTGCATAATTTTACGTTTTTATTGACATTAATATAGGAAGTAATATAATATTAAAAAAACTTAATCTATTTATCAATATTGTTTCAATTTTCATAACAAAAGAGAAATTCCGATAATAGCAAACCTGATGAAAGTTAGGGACGCAAAGCCACGGGCCTAAGGTTTTTACTATGGCAGCCGGGCTACCGAAGAAGGTGTGGTTAATAAATTACTGCATACCTTTTAGGTATGCAGTAATTTATTTTCAACGAATATAAGAAAACCGCAAAGAAAGGTGGTGACTTACGTGGATATTAGCAATAAAGCAACCAATGCTGGCAAAGAAGAACATCTTACATTTATCACAGAAAACCGGCTCTTTGCAATCCGGTTATGCGATGCACCCCAAATTGCAGGTATGCATAAACGCACATATGTGCCTTTCGCCCATTTATCCCAAAAGAACAGCCCATGATGAAGCCTTACCCATGTAAAGGTTTTTTGCACGGACCCGGATGGTAAGAAGAATTATAGCCATCAAGCTTGAGTAGCCGTAATACCTCTCTATAAAAATAATAATAAAATTGAATACGCGAGGAGTAATGAGATATGATAAAAAATTTGAAATTGAATGCCAAACTATTATTAAGCTTTGGTATTATTTTGTTAATGATGATACTAAGTGTAGGTGTTTCGATTTACTCTTTAAATAGAATAGGGGCTGAAACTGAGCAGTTTGCTTACAAAACTCTCCCAAATACCGTTAGTGTGTGGCAGATAAGAAGAAACATGGTTTCAGCGCAGAGAAATATATTGTCTGCATTGTTGTCCGAAAATCAAAAGGATATTAATGAATATTTAGGCTTGGCCGATGAGGACGCTGAACAAATATTTACGACGTTTGACTCATTCAGTAAAAACACAAGAACTGACCAGGAAGAATTGGCATCCCTGTCAGACAGTTTCAACAAGGTCCTTCCAGTTCATGAGCAAATTTCCGATTTATTAAAAAAGGGCGAAAAAGAAAAGGCGTCCGATTTGTATTTCACGCAGTACGTAGCTTTGTTTGATGAAAGCACCAACATATTGATTAATATATCAGACGAACAGGAACTGCGAGCAGAGGCGCAGACTGACATTGCCAATAGCACCTTAACCTCATCAAGAATCATTTTAATTGCGGCAGTGGTTTTAGCAATATCTCTCGCTCTTTTGATTATGATTATTTTAAGAAAAGCTATTTTGCCGCCGGTACAGGAGATTCATACAGCGGCTCAAGAGCTATCCAAAGGAAATCTGAGTGCGAAAGTAACATATGACGGTAAAGATGAGATCGGTGAATTATCAAATTCAATCAAGAAACTTGTTTCAATTATTTCCGGCATCATTGCGGACCTTGATTACAAGTTAAGTGAGCTGGGAAACGGAAACTTTACAATAGATTGCAGCTCATCTGAATTATACATAGGAGATTTTGCTTCTTTGCAAACATCAATTATAAAAATAATCAATCAGCTATCTTCGACTTTATCTCAGATCAATCAGGCCTCGGAACAAGTATCAGACGGGTCTTCTCAAGTATCATCAGGCGCACAAGCCCTGGCCCAGGGTGCTACCGAACAGGCCAGCAGTATTCAGGAACTTTCAGCTTCTATCGCCGAGGTT
>JAYFQM010000067.1:0-6176 GCA_034927185.1 Oscillospiraceae bacterium
CTTCTGCTGCGGTATTTTCCGCGGATATATGGGATCACGCAGAACGCGCAGCGGTTGTTGCAGCCCTCCGCGATGCGCAGATATGCCCAGCAAGGACCCGTAGAAACGATTCGTCCCATCTCCTCGACGACTCCGTCAATATCGCCTAACCTTTCGAACCTTTTCTCCTTCGTCGAGGCTCTAACAGCCTCCACGATATCTCCGTAGCTCCCCGTCCCGAGCAAAGCATCGATTTCGGGAAGCTCCTCTAATATCTCGTCCCTGTATCGCTGTACAAGGCAGCCAGCGGCGACAATGCTCTTTATCCTCCCCGCTTTTTTCAGCTCGCCCATCTCAATTATCGTTTCAATGGCCTCGCTCTTGGCCGACTCAATGAAACCGCAGGTGTTAATAACAACGGTATCAGCGTCTTCGGGTTCGGATACAAGCTCCATCCCCGCCTCGCTCATCAAATACAGCATTTGTTCGCTGTTCACCAAATTTTTTGGACAGCCCAGCGAGATCAGGGCCACCTTGGTTTTTGCCATAAAATCCTCCTGTGCGCTTTTCAAACCTTAAAAAGCAAGGTTACGCTATCTAATCGTTTTCACCTGAGCTATATCTGTTCACCGCCGCTTTTATTTCGTCCCACGAAAAGCCCCTGCGGAACAGCGCGTCCGTCGCTTTTTTCAGCTCCGCCCTCTCTGGTTCAGAACCTTTCAGTTTGCGGCAAAGCAGCTCGTAAACCTTATCGTCTGTTTCAGGCATCTCCGAAAGCGCATCGTCCCAGAGCATTTTCGGAACTCCGAGCCGGTACAGCTCGTTTTTGATTCTTTGAGCCCCGTAGCCCTTTCCAGAATAATGCCTCACTATCATTCCGGCGTACTGAGCGTCATCCAGATAGTGCAGGTGGCACAGCCACTGCACGCACTCCTCCGCGTTTTCGGGTGTCTCACCCTTCTCTACAAGCCTGTCGTAAAGTCCCTTTTCCGACATAGGTCTTGCGCCGATAATTCTGAGTGCCCGCTCCTTGCATTTTGACAGCTCTGCCGCGGAACGAAGACCTGAATATTCCCGGCTGGAAAGTACACGGCCCGCGCATAGCGACAAATCCGCCACCGCGTCGATCGGAAGCTTCATTGCAGACCCGTCCGAAAACCCGACATCAAATTTTCCCTGTGAGGTTTCCCGCAGCTCGGTAATCGTAATTTCATCCCCTACGGTACCCATCAGCCTTCAAAATCGTCTGCCGAAACGTCGACGGCCCTGCCGGCCGCTTTAGCCGCCGATTTTGCCTGGGGGCTCATAAGCTGTGCGGCGTTCTCACGTATTTTTCTCTCAAGTTCGTCGCAGACCTCAGTGTTCTCCTTGAGGTAATCCCTGAGTGCGTCACGCCCCTGAAGTCTGGTTTCGCCTACGGTGTACCACGATCCACCCTTGTCTATCAGTTCGAGCTTAACGCCAAAATCTATAATCTCTCCGATCTTCGATATACCCTCACCATAGATTATGTCGAACTCAGCCTCTTTGAAGGGCGGTGCAACCTTGTTTTTAATAACTTTGGCCTTTGTGCGGTTTCCGTAAGACTCCGTTCCGTTTTTCAGCGTCTCCGTCCGTCGAACATCAATGCGTACGCTGGAGAAGTATTTCAGCGCGCGCCCGCCGGGAGTAGTCTCAGGGTTCCCGTACATAACTCCGATTTTCTCGCGGAGCTGATTTATGAAAACGACTATTGTCCGCGTCTTCGAAATAGTGCCCGCAAGCTTACGGAGCGCCTGAGACATTAGGCGGGCTACAACGCCGACACTAGAATCGCCCATTTCGCCCTCAAGCTCGCTGCGCGGCAGAAGCGCCGCAACGCTGTCCACGACGACAACGTCCAGCGCGCCCGAACGCACCAGCGCTTCAACAATCTCAAGAGCCTGCTCACCCGTATCCGGCTGCGAGATGAGAAGGCTGTCGATATCGACGCCCAAAGCCCTCGCGTAAGCCGGCTCGAGCGCGTGCTCAACGTCAATGAAGGCGACCTCCCCGCCCTGCTTCTGAGCACTTGCCAGAATATGCAGCGCGAGCGTCGTTTTACCTGAGGACTCTGGTCCGAAAATCTCAACTATACGTCCTCTCGGCACTCCGCCAATTCCCAGCGCGAGGTCGAGTGACAGTGACCCCGTAGAAATTGCCTCGACATTGACGGGTATATCGTCGCCGAGACGCATAATTGCGCCTTTTCCGTAGTTCTTTTCAATCTGCGCGAGAGCCGCGTCCAGCGCCTTTTTCTTATCCTCCGCCTGTCCGACAGGAGTAATAGCCAGCTTCTTCTTTTCCGCCATACCGTTCACACCTCATTAATCATATTCGCCAAACTCATCTGTTAAAAAACTAAACGTTACCGAAAACAACTCTGTCAATTTCCTGTGTGTCCTTGACACAGCCGACATTTTTGAGTCCCGCCTCTCTCATCAGCTCCATAACGTCCACGGCCTGCCCTATGCCGACTTCAAAAATCATAAGTCCTCCAACCCTGACGACATTATGCCACAGCCGGAGTATCGCCCTGTAAAAATCAAGACCATCCTCCCCGCCGTCGAGGGCTGCATGCGGCTCGTAGTCCTTTACTGACGGGTCCAATGTTTCTATATCCGCACTCGGTATATAAGGTGGATTGCAGGTCAGCAGGTCGAAGCTACCGAGCATAAGCGGCGGCTGCGCAAGCGCGTCCAGCTCGACGCATGTGACGCGTGGGTTAAGCTTCAGCTTCATCACGTTCTGCTTTGCGGTCCTGAGCGCCGCGCGGCTTTTGTCGGAAAGCACAACGTGTGTGGCGGGCAGCTCGTGCGCTATCGCGCAGCCTATACAGCCGCTGCCTGTGCATAAGTCTATGACACGCGCATCCATTTTTCTGCCCTTCAGCGCCGTAATTGCCGTCTCGGCCAGCAGCTCAGTGTCATTTCTGGGTATTAGCACATCTCTGGTTACTATAATCGGCAGACCGTAAAACTCCCAACTTCCCGTAATATATGCAACTGGCTCGCCGCCGAGCCTTCTTTCCGTAAGCTCCGACACCACTGCCGCAACTGCTTCGGAAGTATACAGGTTCATATCCCGCAGGAACTGCTCCGTCGATTTTCCGGATGCATGCGCGATAATAAGCCTTGCTTCAAGGCTCGCAGCCTCAATTCCTCTGTCCCGGAGTTTTTTTCTCGTGCGGATGTATATCTCGTTATATGTTTTTGGCATTTGATAAAAATCCTTTCAGTGAAAAACCGCCTTACCATTTGTCCTGACCCTTTTTCTCGGGTATGACGAGCTTAAGCGCTTCAATAGCGCACTCCATCATACCGTCATCGGGCTCGGCCGTAGTAAGCCGCTGAAGCGCTTTGCCGGGAGCTGAAAGAGCTGATGAAAGCCAGTTATCATGCTCCCCCGCCCAGTGGATTATTTCATAGGAAATGCCCATAACAACCGGTAAAAGCAGGATTCTGAATACCATGCGCAGAAGCACGTTGCTCCAGCTCAGGAACGAAAAGACGAATATGCTGATTATCATAACGATGAAAAGGAAGCTTGTGCCGCACCTGGGGTGAAAGCGTGACTGCATACGCACATTTTCGACCGTGAGCGGTAGACCCTTTTCGTAGCAGAAAATCGACTTGTGCTCCGCCCCGTGGTATCTGAACACCCTTTTCAGATCGGGTGATTTGGTGCAGAAATACATATACAGGAAAAAAATGATAAGACGCAGAGCGCCTTCCGCAAGATTACGCAGGATGGTAGATTCGGTCAGATTTGTCACAAAGCCCGCGAGCAGTGTCGGCAGAAGCACAAACAGCCCCACCGACAGACAGATCCCGAGAAAGACGGCTACGCCAATAAGAGCCTTCTCCGCTTTTTCCGAGCCGAGTTTTTCTTCAACCCATTTGTCAAATTTACTCGGCTGCTCCTGCTCCTCCTCAGGCATCATAGAAGCCGAATAGGTCAGCGCTCTCACGCCGTTAACCATCGATTCAATAAATATGATTATGCCGCGCAGAAACGGCCATCCGAGTATCTTATATTTTTCTCTGATGGAGTGCGGCTCGCTCTCTTTGGCGACAAGCCCGTCCTGAGTCCGCACGACTATGGACTCCTTTGTCGGACCTCTCATGAGTATGCCCTCGATCAGCGCCTGTCCGCCTATACTGGTGCGGAATTCCTCCGCGTCTTTTTTCTTTTTGCTCATCGCTGTTTCCTTTCGGGTGTAATCCGTTTGATTTTGCCATTTATTTATCTGCTTACAGGCAGACGGATCGTAACCAAGACTCCGCCGCCCTCGGCATCGGTGATTAAAAGGTCTCCTCCATGGCGGGCGACGATCTCGTCGCAGACGGCAAGACCGATCCCGCTTCCGCGTTCCTTCGAACTGCCCTTGTAAAACTTCTTCTTAACGAACGGAAGCTCCGAAGGCGGAATGCCCGGGCCGTGATCCCTGATCCTGATGACGACATAGTCCCCCTGCTTTTCGAGCGACACCTCAATGGTTTTTCCTTCTCTGCCATATTTCGAAGCGTTATCAAGAATGTTCAGAAGCACTTGGCGTATACGCTCTGGATCGCCCGGGATGAGCGGTATATTCTGAGCGGAGGGGGTATACTCGAACTCCATATCCATCTGGCGAAGCAGCTCTCCGTATGCGAAAATCGAATCCTCCAGCTCGGCCTCAATGTCCATCTGTTCAATGTTGAGGTTAAATCGCCCGTCCTGTATGCGCGTGAATTCCAGGAGCTCCTCGACCATTTTAGTGAGCCTCCCGGCCTCCTTTGAGATAATCGCAACACCCCTACGAGAATCACCTTTGATTTCGGGGTCATACATCAGCGTTTCGCTCCAGCCCGTAATGGCCGTCAGCGGCGTTCTCAGCTCGTGTGAAACAGAGGATATGAATTCGGTCTGCATCTTCTCCGACTGGCTTATCTTTGCCGACATCTCGTTTATGGCGTCCGTC
Organism: Oscillospiraceae bacterium; assembly: GCA_034927185.1. Taxonomy (GTDB): domain Bacteria; phylum Bacillota; class Clostridia; order Oscillospirales; family Oscillospiraceae; genus UBA2658. Next base: position 4,961 of record JAYFQM010000067.1, read on the forward strand.
AGATCGCCGATTTCGTCGTTGTATTGCTTTTCTGCCTGAATACCGTAGCTTCCCTCTGCAATTTGCCTTGCAAGTCTTGTCAATCCATGTATCGGCTCGATGATCGTGCGGATAAAATACATATTTGAAAAAAACACGATTATTACAACAAGGAGACCGATCCCACAAGCAACCGCGGTTGTCTGGATGACTCTTTTATCTACAAGCTTAAGGCTCGTGACATAGCGCATTGCTCCTACAATTGCGCCGTCTGCATATTTCATCGGCGCCGAAACCGACATAAGCCTTTCGCCCGTGTCGGCGCTCGTACCCTTCCAATAGCTTATTTCGCCGCCGCTGAGCGCGTTTTCGATATCCGTCGTTCCGGGATATGAGCCTGCTGAAATACCGTAACTTGATACCTCGACCCGCCCTTTTGTATTGACAAACTGAAGCTCGATGTAGTCTTTGTCCTCAAAGGATTCAGTATAGCGGTAGGCGCTTTGATAATATTCAAGATAACTCTTGGCAACATAGGTCGTGAAAAACTCGGCGGCTGTTTTCGCTTTGTTTTCAAGCCCGGTGCGGGCGGTTGAATAGTAGTAATTATAAATGGCTACAGAAAACGCGATAATGGATACGAAAACGACAAGCAGAACTCCGGCGATACCATTAACCATCCACCTGCCCTTTATACCCTTAAAATTCATATCGCGCCTCACCGTCCCCTTCCAAGCAAAAAATAAGTATGGGTCAGAATCCCCATTTGTAACCATATCCCCAGACAGTCGTGATAAAGGAGGGGATTGTAGGGTCATCCTCAATTTTGATGCGGAGCCTTCTGATATTGACGTCGACAATCTTGAGCTCTCCGAAGTAGTCTCTGCCCCAAACCTCGTTAAGTATGTCCTCGCGTGAAAGGGCTTTGCCCGGATTGTCGATAAACAGCTTCATTATTGCGTATTCGATCTGAGTAAGCCTTATTCTGCTCCCATTTTTCTCCAGCGTGCGGTTTCTTGTGTTCAGGCGGAACGGCCCGCTCATGATTTCGCCCGATACCGTTTCTTCCTCAGCGTCGCCTCCCGCCCGCCTGTAAAGAGCGTCGATTCTTGCCGTGAGCTCCGCCGGGGAAAAAGGCTTTGTAACATAATCGTCCGCACCGGTCATAAGCCCTGTCACCTTGTCCATTTCCTGGCTTTTGGCGGTCAGCATAATAATTCCGATTTTGGAGCCTGAA
>JAYFQM010000054.1:0-23582 GCA_034927185.1 Oscillospiraceae bacterium
AATATCGCTATATTTATGCAAAGACATATAAAGAAGTTAGAGAGAAAAAAATAAAATATTGGGATAAAAGCCTTGAAAACAGTGATGTATCATCCGTCGCAGAAGCACAAAAAGCATCAGATTTATTTAAGCTTTGGCTCAGTAATGATGTCTCGGGCAGGGTCAAACCGTCAACCTACGAAAACTATTATTATTGCATTAATAAATATGTCATACCAACTTTCAACAGCCTGGGTGCCGATAGAATTACGGAGCTTAGCGTAGAGCAGTTGGTAAAATCAGTGAACAGCAATGAACGATTATCACAAGTATACAAAAGAAAGCTGCTGTCAATTTTCAAAACCGCTCTAAAAGATATTTTGAAGAACAACCCTAACAGCTCTTCAATTATTGCGATGGTGAAGCTGCCTCCAAAAGATAATACCGAGGTTCAGGTGTTTTCGATAAAAGAGCAACGCCGTATTGAAAATGTGGTGCTGAATTCAGAAGACGACAGACTTCTTGGTATACTGCTTAGTTTTTATACTGGCATCAGACTCGGAGAACTCTGCTCGCTTAAATGGGGAGATTTTGATTTTGAGGCTGGCATTATGTCGGTGTCCAGAACTGTCGGCAGGACGGAAAACTTCAATACGGGGGAGGGAAAGACCTCTCTTCTTGTCGGCTCTCCAAAAAGCCAGAAATCCTTGCGAAAAATTCCGGTACCAAGCTTTTTGCTGGAGATTGTTAAAGAGCGAAAATTAATGCAATATTGTGAAAGTCATTACATCCTGACTAAAACAGAGTGCCCGTTTGATCCGCGTACATATCAAAAGCTTTATAAGCAGGTTCTTAACAAAGCCGGGGTGAAGGAAAGGAAGTTCCACACAATCAGGCATACGTTCGCAACAAGAGCGCTGGAACTTGGAGTCGATATAAAAACACTGAGCGAAATTCTCGGACACTCAACGGTGTCAATTACGCTGAATACTTACGCCCATTCGCTGTTTGAGCAGAAGAGACTGGCGATAAACAAGCTCAATGAAATGTACTTGAATAACATGGAAGTCGCCTCATTAGCCGTCGTTTTTCCAGTCAATGTATTGGTTTGACCGGTATTTTTAAAGGGTTTTTGTCGTTTGGTCGCAGTTTTAAATAAACTGCGAAAATAAAACAGACATTAATACCACAAGTTTACCGGGCCTTATCTTAGCGAGAATTGCCTTATCTTTTTTATCATTACGTCCTTTAACCGAGTGCGAACTGTGCAGCTAGTATGTTAATTCTATGCTTACATATAGGTGAATATGGCCGAAAAATGTAAAAAGAAAAAGAATATTTCCGACTTTGTTAAAATGCTGCCCATTTCCGTGGTCGATCATATGTACCATGTAGGGCTGCTTACGAGCATATTAGCCGGAAAACTCCTTGCAACAGAGCCGAGCTGCCCTGCGTACGGCAAAGCTGAATTTGCCTACTACGGAAAAGCGGCTTTTCTTCATGATATCGGTAAGGTCTTCGTGCCGCGTGAGCTTCTTGTCAAATCCACAAGGTTTTCTTTTGCGGAAATGAGCAGTATGAAAAACCATACGCTATTTGCGCAGTCCATGTTTGACGACATGGGCCTTCTGGGCGATATACCGGAGCAGTGCACCAAATTTGTTCGAGATGCGGCGGTTTACCACCATGAATGGTGGGACGGCAGCGGCTACCCCTATGGCATAAGCCATGAGGAGATACCTCTCGTTGCTCGGATTACCGCGGTATGCGATGCCTATGACGCCATTACGAGCAGGTGCTACAAGGCGGCTAGAACACACCGTGATGCTTGCGGTGAACTTGAGGTTTTTTCCGGAACTCAGTTTGACCCAAGGCTCGTACAGTTATTTCTCGATAATGAAGCCGAATTTTCAAGTCTGATAAGAATCAATAGAGTTCGGCTTTAAATCCTCCTAATAAATAAAGAAAATGAAGGGCGTGATAAGAATGGACAACACTTTGGAATTTTCATCGGAAGCAAATGAAGAAACACTGCGCAACAGATACCTGACGTATCAGGTCGGAAACGAGATGTTCGGCATTCAAATCAGGTATGTCATCGAAATCGTTGGCCTACAGCAAATCACAGAGATGCCGGAAATGCCAGAGTACATCAGGGGAATCATGAATCTGCGGGGCAAGATCATACCGGTCATGGATATTCGCCTGCGCTTCGGTATGCCTTGGCGTGAATACGACGACAGAACCTGCATAATCGTTATCAACATGGACGATGTCTCCGTTGGTTTGGTAATTGACAGTGTTTCAGATGTCCTGACGATAAGCGATAACGAAATCATGAACAAGCCTGAAATGAGCACTAAGAGCGAATGTGATTACATAAGCAGAATCGGCAGAAAAGATAATCAGGTTATCTTGCTGATAGACTGTGAAGCACTTCTGAAAAAAAGCGATTATCAAAAGATATAGAAACAAAATTGAGAAAGAGGATATATTATGAAAAAATGGTTTGAAAACGCTAAGATCTCGAAAAAACTATTTGCCGGTTTTGGAATTATCTGCATTGTAACACTGATTGTAGGCATAGTCGGAGCCGCGAGTATTCTGATTATCAACAACGCGGACTCCGTCCTCTATAATGAATATACGAAAGGCCTGCAGGACGCCGGTAATGCCGCAGTAAACTTTCAGCAGATAAGATATGATGTCTATAAACTCCGCAAAGCAGAGGGAAGTGCACAAAGTGATATTAATACGGCAGCAAACACTGTTGAAGCCTCAAAAGCGTTATTCGAGGAAAGCATGAAAAACTGCGAGGCCTCGCTCAGTACGAATGAATTCGGCAGTCAATATGCCGCCATCAAAGACGCATGGTCACAATACTCGGTTCTTCTGGACGAGAACATTAATGCGGCGAAAAAAAATAATTTTGACGTTCTGACAAAAAACTCGACGGATCTGGGCAACATGGGAACAAGCATACGAGATGATTTTACAACATTGTTCGATGATCTTTCAATGTCTGCTTCTAACAAATCGTCAAACAATGATTCGCTGGCTTATATTGCTGTGATCGTTATGGTAATTATCGCGGTTTTGGGCATCGTTCTTACCATGTTCCTTAACAGGCTCATATCGGGCGTTATCAGCGATCCTCTGAACGAGCTCGCTAAAATAGGTGAACTGATTGCGGCCGGAGACATAGACGTTGAAAAGGCGGTGACCGAGGAGACAAAGCAGATCAAATACAGAAACGACGAGCTTGGAAAGGTCGCGCTTTCATATAACAAAATGATATCCGGCACCATGGCGCTGTCCAAGGAGACGGCCGCAATAGCCGGAGGCGACCTTACTGTTAAAGTTACCGTAAGGTCCGAAAATGATGTGCTCGGCAAATCGCTCGAAACGCTTGTTAATGAGTTTAACGAGCTTGCGGCAACAATTATTTCGTCAGCCGAGCAGGTCGAGTCCGGAGCAAAGCAGATAGCCAATTCAAGCATGTCTCTTTCCCAGGGAGCGACCGAGCAGGCCAGCAGCGTTGAAGAGCTGTCGGCCTCGATCACCGAAGTATCCCAGCGGGTCAAAACCAACGCCGAGGATGCAGAAAGGGCAAAGTCTCTGTCGGCCAAATCTGAAGAAATAATGAATTCAAGCGCAGCAGATATGGATCTTACCCGTAAGGCCATGGATGAGATTTCCGCCACCTCAAAAAATATCAGCAAGGTCATAAAGGCAATCGACGATATCGCGTTCCAAACAAATATTCTCGCCCTCAACGCAGCTGTCGAAGCCGCAAGAGCCGGAGCCGCCGGCAAGGGCTTTGCCGTCGTCGCGGACGAAGTGCGAAACCTGTCGCAGAAATCGGCTGAGGCTGCAAAGAGCACCACGCTACTTATCGAAAGCTCGATAGACGCTGTTGAGAAGGGTATGGAGCTTGTCAACAGGACGAACGCAAGCTTTGGGGAACTCGCTTCACAGGCAAACGAGGTAAACAGGCTTGTCGAGAAAATTTCCGAGCAGGCTCAGGAGCAGTCCTCGGCGATTACGCAGATTTCCATCGGCATTGAGCAGGTATCCTCCGTCGTTCAGATGAACTCCGCAACTTCTGAGGAGAGCGCAGCTGCGAGCGAGGAGCTTTCAGGCCAGGCGTCCTATCTGAAGGACAGTACGACCAGATTTAAAACCAGATAAGAGTTCAAACATAAAAAAGCGCTCCGATTGGTTCTAACAAACGGAGCGCTTTTTCACTCCCTTTTATGCAAATATTCTGCATCTGATTTTTTTAAGCCCGGACTGCTTACATTAGGCGTGCTCCGATACATAGGAGCGGCTTATTCCGCATATCTCGGCAACGTCGTGCTGTGTCTTCGGCCTTTCCCCGTCAAGCCCGTAGCGCAGGCGGATGATCTCGCTTTCCCGTGCGTCAAGCGCCTCGCTGACGAGCTTGCCTATCGTTCGCGACAGCTCGCTGCGGCTGATCTGTTCAAGCATATCGTCCTCAAAGCAGACGACATCCATGAGACACAGTGAACTTCCCGTTCCGTCCGTCTCGATTGATTCGGAAAGCGAAACATCCGACGCTGACTTTCTCGCGGAACGGAAATACATCAGCACTTCATTTTCAATGCATCTGCTTGCGTATGTAGCAAGGCGAACACCCTTCTCCTGCTTGTATGAAGATATTCCTTTTATCAGTCCTATTGTGCCTATCGAAATCAAGTCGTCCAGTTCCGCACTCTGTGTGTAGTATTTTTTGACGATATGCGCTACCAGCCTCAAATTATGCTCAATAAGCACATTGCGCGCCTCAATATCTCCCGCAGACCAAAGCTCAAGGTATTTTTTTTCGTCGCGCGCACTGAGGGGTTTGGGAAAGGACCCCGAGTTTTTGCCCAAACGAAGCATCAGAAACGCACTGCTCACCAACAGCATGAAAGCGCCAGCCAACATTTTGTCGCCCTCCCATCGCTTATTGGTACAGTTTATGTATTTGCTGCAAGTCCAAATGCCGTTTCCGACCGTGCATTTTTGTCTGGCCGTGCGAAAAGCCAAGGCAGGGACATGCTCTCCTGCCTCCTATACTATTTCCTTTGCTTGACAGACGTCAGTCATAGCTGAAGTTAAACAGATACTCAACCATGTTTTTGACGTAAAACTGGGTATTTTTGACCGGATTAGGTATTTCGATACGCTTATAATAGAGAATCGATATAGCGATCGCAATCAGCATCAGCACCGAATATGAGACGAGCTCACGCCACTGTTTTTTTTTGATGAGGCCCGGAACTTCGAGCACTGCGAGAACTGCAAAAGCGATGAGCATTACTACTATCATTCTTCCGCACCTCCCGTATTTTTAAAAATACCTCGTATTGCTATCACTATCAGCGTTATCAAAGGAAGGACCAATTCAAACAGCGCTGCATTGAATGGCCATATATTATTTGCGGCGTAGACCTGCTCCATGTCAGACGAATATAGATGAGTTGATATGGCCGCGACAATCACTCCGACAGGAACAACAAGAGGTTTATATGAGCGAAGCCCAAGCAGTTGAGCAAGGCCTAATACAGTAGTATAATAAAATACTGAAACCTTCATAAAAACAGTTGCGAGAAGGCTCAGCGCAACGAGAACATCAAGCCTCGTTAGAATGTGCCCGATATCGATTTCACGGGTTATGGCAAAGGATACGGATGTGGAATTTATCATCCTCACACCCAGAACGGCCGTATTGACCAGTACGGTTACAATAAGCAGCAGGGTGCTCAGACTGAGTGCAATGAGCACCGGCTTTCTGACGCCAGCATTGTTTTTCGTACTGGGAAAAATCATAAGAAAAGCTACGATATCGCAGAATTGTATGGCCAAAATAATATGGACGCTGTGAATAAATTCCTTTGGCGTCAGATCGAGAACAGGCAGAAAATTATTGAATTTCATATCCTTGAGCAGCAGTGATACGACAAAGACCACTGATGCTAAAACTATCATTGAGAATATCACGCTGCAGCGCGCTATTGTTTCGATCCCGCTGCGGACAGCAAAAGCCGAAACCAGAACAAACATGATTACGAAAGCCATCCGAGGGGTTTCCGGCATAATATACGTAATCCAGAAACTGTTGAAAAAATACGCGTAATGAATTATCAGCTCAAACAAAAACCAGATATAGAGGGCCGAAAAAAGCTTACCGATATAGGGACCCAGAGCTTCATCATTAATCTGGACGAGATTTCTTCCCGGATATCTCCCTGCAATTGACGTATATATGAGTGCAATGGGGATCGCTATCACAAACGCTGTGAGCACTGCGATCCACGTATCCCTCTTGCTGACGCTGTAAACAAAGTTTATCGAAATCACAATGGATTGCATAAAGCTGAGAATGAGATATATTAGCTGCGTATTCGTAATAACGCCCTTTTCAAGCTTCATAAATCATATCCTCCTATTGCGGCACCGCCGGGGCGTTTATCCTGCCCATAAGACGCAGTTTCATCTCGACCTCCGCCTCGACCTCGATCTCACCGAAAATTTCGTCCCATTTATCCTCCAGTGAGACCCACTCTTTTGGGTATCTCTGGTGCACAGATTCACCGAAGCCAAAAACATCCGCGTCCAGCTCCTTTGCCTTTTTGAATGCTGCCATAATCTCGCTCTTTATGACCTCAGCCCCCCTCTGTTCTAGAAAAGCGACTTGGGTAAGATCGGAGAGATCTTTAGTTCCTGTGTCTTCACCTATATTGCCTTCTGCGAATACTTTAACTTTTATTTTCACTTTACCGTCGGCAAGCTCAGGCGAAAATTCCCCTTTAGCGCGGATTATCTCAATGCTGACCAAATTGCCCTCGCAGCACTCCACTTCTATAATTCCGCTTTTGACCTTTCCCAGCACCCACATAAGGCCACGGCTCTCGGACTTATCTAGAGTTCCGGCGAGTTTGTCCCCCTTAAAAACAGCGGTTCCGTTCAATTCTGCCGTTTTCTTCCCGTTTTCTTCCGAAACCTCAATCATAGGAGCCACAGGCGCGACTGTTTTAAGCTGAAGCCGCTCTTTAAAATCCCTTAATCTGATATCCATTTCCTGTGAAGCGGCTCGGAATTCCGTTTCCAGCGTAAGCGAAATCGAATTTGCAGGCACTCTTTCAAGTTTCGATTTTGTGTCAAGAATTTCAGTCGCGTCGTTTTGTGCAATTAAAACATATACATTCAGTCGTGTCCCCGGGTCACGCATGAAGAAATCGAGGTACTTCGTGATACCGTCCTCCGCCGCGCTTCGGCCTATTATCAGCACCTGGCTGTGCGGAAAGAACATTTTTCGGCTTGATTGATTGGTAATACCTCTGATTGCGGCAAAGACCGTCCTTCCGGTTTCCTCAAAATTAGCATACGCTTCATCGCCGCTCCCACCGCCGCTTTTCCCGCCGGACGATATCAGCCCCGGTTTTACTACCTGCGCCGTGATTTTTACCGTATCATTCTCAGCTTTGTCTATTCCTACACCCACGACTATGCCAAGCTCATTCAACTCGTGGCTGCTCCAGCATCCGCTCAGTAAAGCGCATGCCAGAAAACATATTACAATTCTATATAGCCGTACATTAATCTTCATTCGCAGCCTCCGCAACAGGACTTTCCGGCTTTCAGTTTTCATTAAAGGGCGGCGATCCGGACGGTTTTTTCTGCTTGACCTCATCCATGGCCATTCCCTTGGGTCTTTTTGTCATCGTCCAGAGCGGTGCCCGGATGAGTGAGTCTTTCAGCCCGCCCTTATCGAACGGAGTCAGCGGCATCAGATAGGGTACGCCGAAGGATTTCAAATTGACCATATGGATGAGCAGCGCGAACAGCCCGATCGCTATCCCGAAGCCACCCATAAATCCCGCCAGTATTAACAGCACAATCCTTATGATCGTTCCCGAATCAATCTGAACCGGAATAGTGAAGCTTGAAACTGCCGTGACGGCAATTACAATGACCATGGGCGCTCCAATCAGCCCCGCCGAGACCGCAGCCTCGCCGATAACCAGTGCTCCAACGATGCTCACCGCCTGACCTATGGGCCGCGGAAGGCGCACGCCGGCCTCTCTCAGTATTTCAAAAAAGAGAAGCATAACGGCCGCCTCGACAAGTGATGGGAACGGAACTCCCTCATGGGCTGCAGCCATCGACAGAACCAACTGTGTTGGAATAAGCTCCTGGTGAAAGGTCGTCAGCGCAACGTATATGGCCGGGCCAAGTATACTGATTGCAAAAGCGACAAAGCGCAGCATTCTTATCAAGCTGGCAAATATTGTCCTCGAATAATAGTCCTCCGCTATTTGAAAGCTCTCTATGAAAACGCAGGGCACGGTGAGCACAAAGGGTGTGCCGTCCACCAGTATCGCCGCTCTGCCGTCAAGAAGCTTAGCTGCGACCTTGTCCGGTTTTTCGCTGTTGCCGACGGTTGAAAAAATCGAATATGGGGCGTCCTCGATATACTGCTCTATATATCCCGACTCGAGTACCGCGTCGATATTGATTTTTCCGAGGCGGCGCTTGACCTCTTCAATTAGCTGGGGCCTGGCAAGATCCGTGATATAGGCTATGCATACGTCTGTTTTTGTTCGGTCTCCGATTTGGAGCGTTTCAAATTTCAGCTTAGGATTTTTAATTATCCGTCTCAGCATTGAGGTGTTGATGCGCAGCGTTTCCGTGAATCCCTCACGGGGGCCGCGCACAGTTGCTTCCGTCTCCGGTTCTTCTATTCCGCGCGTTTTCCAGCCGCGCAGCGCTATTATCAGAGCTTTTGCCGCTCCGTCCATTAAAAAAACCGTATCTCCGGATAATATTTTGTCGACAGCCTCTCCGACTTTTTGTTTTGAAGCCGTACTGCCCACGAAAAGAAGCTCCGATTCCACATATTCAATATCAACTGTTTTCGGTGGAGCATCCATTTCCGAGTGATACATAAGCGGCTTGAGCAGCGTTTCGTTTATCAGTGCCTTATCCACCATACCGTCGATATAAATTATTGCGGCTTTGACCTTTTTTGCAATAACGAATTCCCGGACGACCAGGTCGTTGCTTTCGACGATCACACTTCTTATCATTTGCAGATTTTTATAAAGCTCTTCGGACAACTCGTCTTCACCTTCCGGCGGTGCTTCCCGGGTTTCTTCTTCGCCGCTTCTCATCGTCCTGCGGTATTTGATAACTTTTTGTATATAATTAAACATAGCCGCTCCCATGGAATCGTTTTCTCGTATTTTTTGCCGATATCGACGATTTATACCACGCAGACAGCTCATGGCGCGATTGTCTGTAAAACAAAAGGAAACCGGCAGGGAAAATGTCCCTGCCGGTTTCCTTTTGTTTTTGAACTATTGATTTCTTATAAAAGTTCCGCTTTTGCCTCCGCTCTTTTCAAGCAGCATCACGCAACCTATTTCCATGCCCCTGTCAACGGCCTTGCACATATCATAGACTGTCAGCGCCGCAACCGAGCAGGCCGTCAGCGCCTCCATCTCGACTCCGGTATGCCAGACGCAGGAGACGGCCGTCTCGATACGAACCTTGTCAGGTTCCATGGCCGTCAGCTCGACGGATACGGAATCCAGCGGCAGCGGGTGGCACATCGGGATTAGCTCATGCGTGCGCTTCGCCGCCATGATCCCGGCGATACGGGCACAGGCGAACACATCGCCTTTAGGCATTTGCCCGGAGCATATCAGATCGAGCGTATCGGGCTTCATGGTGACAACGGCCTGTGCCAGCGCTCTGCGCCGAGTGTCCGGCTTGTCCCCCACATCCACCATGCGGGCTCTTCCTTGTTCGTCAACGTGAGTAAGTTTATCCATTTTTCCTCCTTATACCTGATAACACCGGCTTGCATTAGTTAAGGCTCAAGCTCATTCCGCAGCGTGCGATACCACCGGAAACGACATGGGCAAAGGCGCAATTACCGTGCAGCTGGCAGGTTATGCCTGCCTGTCTCAAAGGGCATTCGTCAAAGCAGCGCTTGCGCGTATCGGTGATTTCAAGCTCTGCCGTGCCGACATGAAGGCGGCATCCGGTCTTAAGCGCGGCGTAATCCAGTCCTTCTGTAATGAGGTCCGCATTGAACTTCTGAGTGCAGAGGCCGGTAAACGTCCTTGCCTCTTTGAGAGCTTTTGCATCGGCAAGACATATCTGACGCGGCGAGTCACCGGATGAAAGCTCAATGGTGTCCGCGCACCGGTAGGCTCCACCCGCTCCCTTCATGCGTATCTCAACAATTCTCATAATTTGACTATCTCTCCCGGATTCTTCAGGATATATCCGCCAAGAATCTCCAGTCTCCGCCGAAATTCTCCACCCCGCAGAACGGCTAGAAAGCGTCTCACAAGCGGCAGCTCAAGGTTATCCTTTTTTAGGAGAAGGTCATATTCCTCGCTGCATATCGGTATGAAATCGAGTCCGCAGAGCTTTGCCGCCGAATAGATTCCCAGTCCTGCGTCAGCCGTACCTGCCGCAATCTGTGCCGCGACGGCCGTATGCGTATATTCCTCGCGGAAGTAGCCGTCCAATTTTGCCGGGTCCAGATTGTTCAGCCTTATAAGGTGGTCGCAGAGTATGCGGGTCCCTGAGCCTCCCTGCCTGTTCACATAACGCAAACGGGCAACATCCTCAAAGCTCCTGACGCCCAGGGGGTTAGAAGGCGCGACCATGAGTCCCTGAACTCTGTCGACACAGCGCAGAAGCGCAGCATCCCCGTCCCGAAAATACCTGTTTATATAGCTTACGTTATAAATCCCCGTATCTGTATCCAGCAGATGGACTCCGGCCAGTACCGCCTCTCCGCGCTTAACAGCCATGATGCCGCCCATGCTCCCTACATGAGATGAGGCAACGGAAAAAGCCGGATCCTCACGCCGGAGAATATCCGCCGCTTCATCCAGCAGCGGGTCATGGCTTCCGACGATCGAAAGCGTATTACGAATTTGGGACATGGGCTTAAGAAGACGGACGTTTACTGTCTCTCCCGCTTCGAACCCCTCCGCGTTCTGAGAAACGTCCAGAATAGCATCCGCCTTGACAAAGCTTGTGACCACTCCGGCTCCGCGGCTGAGCGGAACCGCCGTTAGTCCCCCTTCTCCGGCGCTGAGCCGTACACGAACAAATTCCCTGTATTTGAGCGAGGAATTTACTCGCTTGCCAAGCAACGCCCGGGCAGCGGGCGCTTCCTCCAAAGGCCGGCGCAGCAGCTCGGATACCACCGGCTTGAAAATCTCCTCCAACACAATAATCCCTGAAACGGGATACCCCGGAACGCCGAGCACGGGTTTTGCTCCCACACGGGCGAGAATGGCCGGCTTACCGGGCCTGATTGCAATACCGTGACAGAGCACCTCACCGATCCGCTTTAGGGCCGCGGCCGTATAATCATCGCGGCCGGCGCTTGTACCCGCGCCGATAAGCAGCGCATCGCACTCCACGGCCGCCTTCTCAATCGCTTGCCGCAGAAGCTCCGGTTCATCGCGGATAATGGGATAAACTTTCGGCTGCGCTCCCCATTGGGTCAGCATCCCACCAAATATCACAGAATTGAATTCCACTATCTCTCCAGGGCGCGGGTCGGCAGTGGGAGCAACGATTTCATCTCCAGTGGGCAGGATGCCTACGACGGGCCTTATCATGACCGCAACCTCAAGGACGCCCCCCGCCAGCATAGCTCCCATCGCCGCCGGCGTAATCGGCGTATAGGACGGCAGTATCATATCGCCCGCACTTATGTCCTCGCCGATCTGGCGGATATTCTGCCATGGCGTCGCCGGTGCGTAGAGCAGTATTCCGCTCTCCGTATAAACCACATCCTCGATCATAACAACGGCGTCACAGCCCTCCGGCAGAGGGTCGCCGGTATCTATATTAACAAAGTCGCTTTCCGTGAGAGCGACCGGAGCTGTCTCCGTCGCGCCAAAGGTTCTTGAAGCGAGAAGGGCTATTCCATCCATAGCGGCCGCATTATAATGCGGCGCGCATATCCTTGCGTACACGGCGCAGGCACTTATCCGCCCTAGGGCTTCTCCAACCCGGATCGTCTCTTCCCTCCCCGTCATGCCAGCTTCGCGCAGGAAGGCCAGATAATCGTTTTTTGCTTGTTCCAGCGGTATGTTCGTAAGGTATTCGTATTTCATATTACCTCCGAAAATAGAAAAACCCGCACGCTGTCCCCCTGAGCCACACCCTCCGCCTCGCGCGGTATACGTATGTAGCCATCGGCACCGGAAAGCGTTGTGATAAGTCCAGATTTGCCTATAACGGGCGTCGCCGTGTCTCCGTCAAGTCTAACCGCCACACATTCCTCCCGTCCGTGGTTCGAGGGTATGGCGCGGGCGCACTTTGCCCGGACGCTTCTTTCCGGACAGGAGCCTGACATCATAGCATATATTAGCGGCCTTACAAGCAGGCAGTAAATGAAATAAGCCGCAACAGGATGGCCGGGAAGGCCGAAAATAGGCTTTCCCCCGATATCGGCGGCGAGCGTCGGCTTGCCGGGCTTGAGCGCCAGCCCGTGGAAGAGCATCTCTCCCATACCTGAGAGGATTTTTTCCGCCGCATCCTTGGCGCCAACCGAGCTTCCGCCGGAAAGCAAAACAACATCCGCTTTCCGCACGGCTTCGGTCAGGGTTCTTTCCAGAACCGCGGGATCGTCCGGAACGATGCCCATATAAAGGGCTTCTCCGCCCGACGCTGCAATCGCAGCGCTCAGCATCGGCCCGTTTACGTCACGCATCTGTCCCATACGCAGGTTTTCTTCCAGCGGTTCCACAAGCTCGTCACCAGTCGATATCACGGCCAATACCGGGCGCCGGAACACGGAGACCCTTGCGCGTCCCATCGCTGCCAGAGCCCCGATATCCTTAGGACGCAGCCGATATCCGCGGCGGTATACGAGCTCCCCATTCGAAACATCATCCCCGCGGAAAATCACGTTGCTCCCCGGCGCACAGGGCTTTGCGACCGCAATCGTTCCTCCGCCGAAATCCTCGGTGAACTCCAGCATGACGATAGCATCAGACCCCTGCGGAAGCTGACCGCCGGTCGGCACATAGACGCATGAGCCCTGTTTTACGTTGATTCCGGCAGGCCGCCCCATTTGAACCTCACCGGTCAACCGCAAAAGAGCTGGAATCGATTCTGAACAGCCGAAGGTATCGGAGGATCGGAGCGCGAAGCCGTCCACCGTCGAGCGGTCAAAATCCGGAACGTATTCACGACTTACCAGATCTGAGAACAGGGTTCGTCCGGGCGCCCGGTCGAGTTCCGTTTCCTCCGCCTGCGTAAATAAGGGAAAGCGCTCCTTCAGCAGAACTTCCGCTTCCCATGTTGTTATTACCTTAAGCATCACAAGCTCCAATCGGAAGAACCTGGTCGGCGGTCTCTTCCCGCCAGTCGGCTAAAGTACAGGCTGCATAAGAGTATAAGAGTTTCTCTTCTAAGTCCAAATAATAAAAGGCGTCAAGCGTAATGTTCGCCTCCCCCGTAGATTTGCCGGATTGTTACATTATCGCAGCCATAAAGTTGGAAAAGCTCCGTCGCTTTGAAACAGGACAGCCTGCACGCTGTTTTTTCTTATGTACATTCTCTATTGTCATACTTTTCATAATTCTAAATCAATCTCGTCGTTATTGCAAGCTGTATGAGCCTGCTTCTTAATTGATATTGTACGATATGCATGTAATGATTTACAATACATGTATATGGTGATTTGCACTGCACTTCGCCGGTATTACTGGGCATATGTACAAAGCTGCTGTTTCCTATTTAAAATTATGCTATTTTATGGTAGTATTTATAAATAAAAAGACGTCTGAACAAACTGATTTTTGCGGCTGCATTAGTTTTTTTAACTAAAATACCCAAAACATTTAAGGAGAGCGAAAAGTATGTGGACTCTGCAAAAAGCCTGGTATCGCATATTCCAGTTCGTATTGAGCATCGTTCAATCGGTCGCTATGCCACAACCCAGTCCGGAGCTTCTGGAGGGAGCGGGAAGCATAAAAAAACTGCCCGCTTTTATCAGATCGAAGGGTATAGATAAGGTTTTGATCGTTACAGACGGAGTGCTTTCGAAGATCGGTCTTTTGAACAGCCTTTATACTGCCTGCGACGAAGCGAAGCTCAGCTATGTGCTATATGACGGCGCAGAGGTCAACCCTTCCATTGAGTGCATTGAAGCGGCTTTGAAAAAGTACAAAAAGAACGGTTGTCAGGCCTTTATTGCCTTCGGCGGAGGCTCTTCGATGGACTGTGCGAAGGCTGCGGCCGCGCGCGTTGCGAGGCCGAACCGCTCAATAGCTCAGCTGGGCGGCACCCTCAAGGTTCGTAAGAAGCTGCCTCTCCTCTTTGCCGTTCCGACTACGGCGGGTACAGGTTCGGAGGCGACGCTCGCGGCCGTAGTTACGGACTACGCCGCACATCACAAATACGCTATTCAGGACCCTGTTCTGCTTCCCCGCTATGCCGTTCTGGACCCCGAACTGACCGTCGGCCTTCCACCCCACGTTACCTCCACCACGGGTATGGACGCGCTGACCCACGCGGTCGAATCCTACGTCAACAAGTTTGCGCCGAAGTATACGCGTGTTCTGGCGGAAAAATCTACAAAGCTTGTGTTTGAAAACCTGAAAAAGGCCTATGCCGACGGAACGGATCTCAAAGCGCGTGGCAACATGCTGCTTGCCTCCTTTTATGGCGGAAGGGCGTTCAGCCGCGCCTGCGTCGGAAACGTCCACGCGATCGCTCATACTCTCGGTGGGCTTTACGGAACCCCCCACGGCCTGGCAAACGCTGTAATCCTGCCCTATGTTCTCGAGGACTACGGCCCGTCGGTGTATAAGCCCCTTGCGCGTGGGGCAGACGTTGTAGGTATCGGCGGCGGCAGCGATGAGGAAAAGGCACTGGCCTTCATTGCGGCAATACACAAGATGAAAAAAGACATGAACATACCTGAGCAGATCGATATTATCAAGGATAAGGATATTCCTCAAATGATAGAATTTGCCATGAAGGAGGCAAACCCTATATATCCCGTTCCCGTTATCTGGGACAAGGAGCAATTTGCTGATACCATCAGCCGCATACGGAAGCCCATGACGGAAGAGGCAACTTTAGGCTGAAGATGTATTTCTTTGATTAAGGGCAAGAAATCACGCTCTCCGTATCCGCAGGGCAAAAAACTTGTCCTGCGGACATTTTACCTGCCGCCGCGAAGCGGCGAGGAGGGTAAGAGAATGGAAGAGCGGTATTCAAAAAACCTCGGTGCCTTGACCCAAAATGAAATCGAGCAGCTTCGCGGGAAGCGCGCCTGCGTCGTCGGCTGCGGAGGTCTGGGAGGCTATATCATCGAGTTCCTTACCAGGATAGGACTGGGGAAAATAACTGTCGTCGACGGTGACAGCTTTGTTTTATCAAACCTCAACCGCCAGCTTCTCTCGACTGAGGCGCTTATCGGTGCGGGCAAAGCCGAAGCAGCCGCGGAGCGCGTGCGTGCGATTAATTCAGCGCTTAGTGTGAAAGCCGTTCCCTTTTATCTGACGAATGAAAATGCAGACGGTATTATCGCAAAGCACGATATCGTTCTCGATGCGCTGGACAGCGTTTCAAGCCGCCGAATACTGGTGGATAGCTGCGCGAGGCAGGCTCTGCCGCTGGTGCACGGGGCCATCTCCGGCTGGCGCGCCCAGGTCTCGGTTATAGCAGCGAATTCCGGAGCATTTGACCGCATATATTCAGAGGAGGCCACCGCAAAGCAGCTTCCCGGCCTTTCTTTCACGCCGGCTCTCGCAGCGAGCATACAGGCGGCAGAGGCCGTGAAAATTCTTGTGGGAAGAGAACCTTCTCTTCAGAGCAGGCTTCTTATAGCGGATCTGCTCACGCAGGAGTATAACACCGTCATAATTTAGTATCAGGATCGCTTTCAGAAAACCGCCAGATCTGTTATTGGGAGATTAAAAAATGGCTTATTTTATTTCGGATGACTGCATCGGATGCACCCTCTGCGCAAAGAACTGTCCGGTACAGGCAATTGATGGAACGGTTAAACAAAGGCACGTTATCAATCCCAAGCGCTGTGTCGAGTGTGGCGTATGCGGAAATGTGTGCAATAAATCGGCGGTTTTGAACTCTAAGGGAGAAATTGCGGTGAAAACGCCAAAAGCCGAATGGAAAAAGCCCGTTGTAGATACCGGGCTGTGCAGCGCCTGCGCTATCTGCGTCAGCGTGTGCGGAAGAGACTGCCTTGCGATATCACTTCCGCGGTTCAAGGGTGACATTCATGTTTTCGCCTATCTTGCCAATGAGAAGCAGTGCGTCGGGTGCTCTCTGTGCGAGTCGTATTGCCCGCTCCACGCCATTACAATGAAAGGCGGTGACTCAGTTTGATACTTCCAAAATACGTCTTGATTGACCTCTCTTCCGGCGAGGTCCGCAACTATCCTATTTCCGAGGAGCTTTTTACAAAGTACCTGGGAGGAAAAGCACTCGGATCCCGCTTGCTTTTTGATCTGATGCCAGCCGGAGTCGATCCGCTTTCCACCGAAAACGTCGTTATTGTAAACACTGGCCCCATGAACGGCACGGGTGCGCCCTCCACAAGCCGCTTCAATATCTCATTCAAAAACGTCATGACGGGAGGCATTGCATCAAGCAACTGCGGAGGGCAGTTCGGAGTCATGCTTAAGGCCTGCGGTTATGACGGGCTAATTCTCAAGGGAGGCGCAGATGCTCCTTCTTACATAGAGATACTTGACGGCGATGTCCGCGTTAAAAGCGCGGAGCATCTCTGGGGCATGGACGCGGAAAAAGTGCAGGAGCAGTTTAATCCTCACTGGGGAAAGCTGGTGATCGGCCCTGCGGGGGAAAACGGCGTGCGTTATGCCGCGGCGGTTTCGGGCGAGCGCGTGGCGGGGCGCTGCGGCGCCGGCGCCGTTCTCGGAGCCAAAAAAGTCAAAGCGATAGTTGCCTACGGTACAAAAAGAACGCAGATATATAACAAAGAAGAATTTGATAAGTACAACAAGGAGTTTATTGAGTTTTTAAGAAACCATCCCATGACCGGAAACTCTCTTCCGCGCTACGGCTCCGCCGGTCTTCTTAATAACGCCAATGCTTCGCATGCTCTGCCGACAAAAAATTTCAGCCGCGGCCAGTACGAGCACGCCTCAAAAATCACGGGAGAGGAGCTGGCCGACACGCTGCTTACCCGCAACAGTGGCTGCGTGAGCTGCCCGATTAGATGCGAACGCCGGGTTATGGTTGGCGGCAAAGAGGTCAAGGGGCCGGAATACGAAACCGTCGGGCTCTTCGGCTCGAACATTGAAAATGACGATCTCGGCTGGATCAACGTCATAAACTACGAGGCCGATATCCTTGGTATGGACGCAATTTCTCTCGGCGGTACACTTGCCTTCGCAATGGAGCTTCAGGAAAAGGGTATGGCCGATTTCGGCCTTCATTTCGGTTCGAAGGAAGGCGTTCTGGAAGTAATACACAACATTGCCTACGGCATAGGCTCCGGAAAAGAGCTAGGCCTGGGTTCCAAGCTATTAGCGGAAAAATACGGCGGTAAGGAATTTGCGATAAACGCGAAGGGCCTTGAGCTCGCGGCTTACGAGCCCCGCAGATCGGTCGGCATGGGTCTCGGTTACGCGACCTCTAACAGAGGCGGCTGTCACCTTAACGGCGGCTATGTGGCGCTTATCGAAACCGTAGGCGTTCTAGCAGTCGACACGCAGACGCCAAAAGGCAAGGCGGAACTGAATGTTTTTTTCCAAAACATGATAGAAGCTGCATCCTCGTCCGGTTTTTGTCTGTTCACATCGATGGCAATTATACCCGGCTTCCTGTCAGAGCTGGGACCCGCGCACCCTCTCACAAGGTTTGTGAGCAAATTCCTGATTGCGGCTCGTCCGATACTCGGCGCGCTATGGCCGCTCATGCCGGGTCTTCTTCCTTTCAACTGGATGTATCTGTTGCCGTACACACAGTCGCTGAAGCTGGCGACGGGACTTCCGATGACCTCGGGAAAGTTCTTGCAAATCGGAGACCGCTGCTTTAACATCGAACGGCTTTTTAATCTTCGCGAGGGATTGACCGCAAAGGACGATTCTCTCTGCGACAGGCTAACAAAGGTGCCGCAGGATGGCAGCAGGCCCGACACAGTTGTTCCGCTTGACAAAATGCTTCCTCGCTACTATAAAGTTCGCGGCTGGGACAAGAAAGGCGTTCCGACACCAAAAAAACTTAAAAAACTTGGCATAACCGTTTCGGTTTGACGGAGGTGCAATAATGGCACACATAAAGTATTACGGCGACATGCGCGAGCTGACGGGAAAAAACGAGGAGAGTTTCGAGGCCGCAAGTTTGTCGGAGCTTATCGACATTATCGGTAAAAAATACGGCAAACCCGCAAAAAAAGCTGCAAAGTCTTCTCTCATCGTTGCCGACAGCGAAAAGGTGCTTTCGATCCGCAAGGTCAAGCTCCAGAGCTCCTCCGAGGTCGGGTTTTTTCCGATGTGCTGCGGAGGATAGGCTTTTAGTCAAATGTGACAACGTGGGGCTTCACGGCGTCAGCAATCCATGGAAACCTATCCGATTCATATGCATGGAGGCAGCCGTATATTTGAAGTTAAGAAGGATAACCGAGATGAAGTGCCCTGCGTTCTCGCAAAGTTTTTATTACGATTAAATCGGAGTCCCCACATGCTCGAATAAAAAAAGACGTCCGGGCAATAATACCTCAAAAAGAGAGGTTTTGTTTATGAAAGCTTATATTGAACGAAGCGGCTGTATTTCCTGTGAGCTTTGCGCCGCGACCTGCCCCGAAGTTTTTCAGATGGCCGGCGACGGTCTGGCCGAAGTAATCGTTGAGGACGTACCGGAAGAGCATGAGGAGCACGTTATCGAAGCTCGAGACAGCTGTCCGGTTTCGGTCATATCTGTCGATTGACATTTTTGCAGAAAAACGGAAGCGGCTCATTTATATGAGCCGCTTCTTATGTTTTGTTATTCCACTCTTCGGGTTTTCCGGCTTGTGCCTCCTCATGACCACGTTCAGCGCGTTACCCATAATAAGTATCTGGCCGCAAATATAGATCCAGAGCATGAAAACGATTATAGAAGCAAGCGAGCCGTATATCAGCGGATACTTCGTAAACATGCTGATAAACCACGAAAACAACACGCTCACAAGAACCAGAATAACCGATGCAACCAGCGCTCCGGGAAGTATTGTGCTGTGGATATCAGCCGGAGCGGTAATACGATATAATCCGTAAATTATCAGAACGAAAATCACCAGCATTATTGGAAACTTGAGCAGGTTCCAGAGCTGCAGCCCGGCAACTATGGGGAAAACATCAACGATATAGGTAAATATCCAGTTTCCAGTAATCATAACGATAATTGAAAAATAGATCGCCGCCATAAAAATCAGCGAAAATACAAAGCTGAAGAGCAGGGCAAAAATTCCTCTGTAGCGCGCGGCTCCCTGTATGTCGCCCATTATGCTGTGTATCGAGCGGAAAGCCGCCGCGGAAGTCGTCGCCATGCCTATTATTCCCGCGGTCAGCAGCGCATCGTTACTGTGGGTGGTGACATATTGCAGGTAATCGGAAATGATATCAAGCGTTTCGGAGGGTATGAAGCCTTCCAGAGCGTCAATCGTAACCGTGATACCCGGCAGAAACCACGCCAGCATCGCGTGTACGCAAATCAGTGTTGGAAAAATGGAAAGTGTCAGAAAATACGAAAGCTCCGCCGCCGAGCGTGAGACGCGGTTATTGACGTAAATCTCGACAAGCTCCCTGATTCCAGTTAGAATTCCGCCTTTAGCTTTTTGCTCTCCCATAAAATTCCTCCCTTTCAAAATATTTGCGAGGAATTGAGAAGCTCCCCCCGCCACCACAGGCAGAGGGAGCTTTATATAGTTTATGCAGATTATTTGGAGTTAAAGATTTTAAATATGCTGTCGAACGGGTCCTCTTCCTTTTTCGGCCCTTCTGCCTGCTTTCCGGCCATTTCGGAAGCTGCGGAGAACAGCCCCTGTGTCTTTTCCGGCTCGCGCTCCTTCTTCGCTTCTCCAGCTTTCTTGACTGGGCCGTCGTCAAAGCCCGTAGCAATAACGGTTACGCGGATTTCGTCGTCCATAGTATCGTCAAAGGTCGCGCCGAAGATAATGTTCGCTTCGGGATGCGCTGCCGCCTGAACGAGATTCGCGGCTGCTTCAACATCCTCAAGGCCCATATCCATTGAGCCGGTGATATTGATGAGAACGCCTCTTGCGCCGTCTATCGAGGTTTCCATCAGCGGACTTGCAACCGCCATGCGAGCGGCGTCCTCCGCCTTGCCCTTGCCGACGGCATGTCCGACACCCATGTGGGCAAATCCGGCATCCTTCATAATGGTCGTAACATCGGCGAAATCGAGATTAATAAAGCCGGTGTTTTTAATGAGGTCGGAGATACTTGTGACGGCCTGATGCAGCACATCATCGGCAATCTCAAAGGCGTTTGCAAACGTCACTCGCTGATCTGTGGCGAATTTTAGACGGTCATTGGGGATTATAAGAAGAGAATCGACCTTCCCGAGCAGATCGGTAATACCCTGCTTGGCCTGATCCATCCTGCGCTTGCCCTCAAAGCTGAACGGCTTTGTGACAACGCCGACCGTAAGTATTCCGGATTCGCGCGCTATGTCCGCTACTATTGGAGCCGCTCCCGTTCCAGTTCCGCCGCCCATACCGGCCGTGATGAAAACCATGTCGGCATCCTCAAAGCTCTTGGCTATATTGTTGCGGCTTTCTTCCGCGCTGCGCTTGCCGATTTCGGGATCGGAACCGGCGCCCTGACCGTGGGTCAGCTTTTCGCCGATCTGTATTTTCTGCGTTGCGCTGGAAACGGAAAGGGCCTGTTTATCCGTATTGATGGCGATGAATTCAACGCCCTTCGTTCCGGATTTAACCATTCTGTTTACAACATTGTTTCCCGCTCCACCAACGCCAACGACCTTTATAGTAACAACATTTTCGGGACCGGTTTCAAGCTGAAACGACATATTCATAGCCTCCCATGTTTTATCAATCTGAACATTATTATACAGTTCAGGCAATTATCTAAGTATTCGCTTTATTTTATAACGAATTTTGCTCTAGGTCAAGTATTGTTTGTAAATATGTTATGTGAACTAAAATATTATTTTGGGGATTATTCTGTTTTTTTGACGAAGCTTGGGTTTTCTATCAGAACGGACTGAACTGGGCTTTCTTATTTTGAGAAAGGTCAATTGTTCCCGTATCGTCTGCGTCGAGCTTTGGAAGCACATTGAGCAGAAGTCTGAACTTGTAGTCCAGATTTTCGTCGGCTCCGAGCTTGACAGTAAACCTTTTTTCCATGTAATCGAACTGCGCGTTTTGCACGTTGCTCAAGTCGATGGAACCGACATCCGAAATAATGCCGTTTTCCGACACAGCCGTAAGTATTCCCTTTAAGTATTCAAGCTTTGGCTCGTCCGCCTGGGCAACTGAAACAGTGTCGCCTTTTTTTGGTTTCACCGCGGATATCCCCTTGACCTTCACGTGGGAATCCGCATCCTGCGTCGCACACTCTTCAAGCAGTCTGCAATTCCGGTCGATCAGCCAAAAGCCGGAATCGGTCTCTATTACGGCATCTGCGCCACTTTCGGAAACTGTTATAACAACTGCGTTCGGCAGCTTGCGGCTGACTTTGACATCGCCGATATAAATCAGTTTCGTATATACACTTTTTGCGGCAGCCTCACGGTTTATAAACATGAGGTTGTCCCCGTTTTCAAGACCAGACGCCGCGACGATCTCCTCCTTGGTATAGCGGCCTGCGCCGATCACCTCGATGTCGGATACGCGAAAGAAAACGCTCATTCCGAACACCAGCGCGGCGCAGATTACTATAAACGAAACCGAGCTGAAAACAAAGCTTCGTGCCCCGCTGTTTTTCCTCTTTTTCTTCTGTCGGGTGGTCATTTTCCCTCCACTGTTCGAAGGCGCGTTAATACGACCCCTGAGAAGCAGGGTCCTCCGTCTCTTAGCAAACGCTCATTAATGCGCCTGCACCGTGCTGTGCTGCACTCACACCACGGACGCCAGCGTTTCGGGATCGAAGCTGACTTCCGCACCCAGACTCAGCAGCATTTTGTCAAAGTCATCATATCCGCGCACTATATGTCCCGTGTCATACACCGTCGTGAGTCCCTTCGCCCCTAGAGCCGCCGTAATGAGGGCGGCGCCTCCGCGCAGGTCTGCCGCCGTGACAGGAGCTCCAAAAAGCTCGTTTACCCCCGTCACAACTGCAACACGCCCGACAACGCTTATATCCGCACCCAGTCTCAGAAGCTCCGGCACATGGCGGTAGCGGTTTTCAAAAATATTCTCCGTAAACACCGTAGTTCCGGCCGCTTTCAGTGATGCCGCCATAAGAAGCGGCTGGGCGTCTGTTGGGAAACCCGGATATGGGCGTGTAACAATCGGGCGCGGAGCGTGCAGCCTGCCGTCCGAGCTAATTTTCACGGAGGCGGACCTGCGCTCAATTTCGCAGCCCATGGATTCCAGAACCGAAGTCACTGTTTCAAAATATGCCGGAAGAACGCCCCTCAGTGTCACACAACCGCCCGCAGATGCCGTACAGCAGAGAGCTGTCGCGGAAACTATGCGGTCGGTCATCACTCTGTGTCCGACACGTTCCTGCGGAACAAACCCGCTGATAGTGATTGTTGATGTACCAGCACCCGAAATTTTGGCTCCGAGCTTGCGGAGAAAATCCTGCAGATCGATAATTTCAGGTTCCTTAGCCGCGTTTGTGATCACCGTTTCACCTTCGGCCCCACAAGCGGCAAGCATAGCGTTCTCAGTCGCGCCGACACTGGGGAAGGATAAATTTATCCTCGCGCCCTTCAGTCCGTCGTCGCGGCAGTAAAGGCTGCCTCCCTGTTCGCTGATATCCGCGCCGAGGCTTCTGAGTGCCTCGAGATGCAAATCGATGGGTCTGGCTCCCAACTCGCAGCCGCCCGGATAGGAAAGCGCCGCCTCGTGAGCGCGGGCAAGTATGGCGCCCAAAAAAATAACGGACGAGCGCATTTCGCGCATAAGGTCATGAGGTATATCAGTCCGGTTCATCCCTCGGGAGTCGATCCAAACCGTATCCCCGTCGCGCTCCGCCTTACAGCCAAGATGCCGCAAAATAGCCATGGCGGCTTCGACGTCACTGAGCTGCGGGCAGTTCAGAAGCTCCGTCTCACAGCCGGTTATAATAGCCGCCGCCATAATTGGAAGCACTGCGTTCTTTGATCCTTGTATTTTAACGTCGCCAAAAAGCCTTTTGCCGCCCGAAACTTTCCAAACGCTCATGTTTACCCCTCCGCACTCTGGATTTTACACGCCATACTATGCGGAAGCCGTAAAATGTGCTAATTCAAACTTCAAGCAAATTTACTTTTGTGTTTGAAAAGCTCCTGCGGGCCGCATTTATGGCCGGATTTATCCGTGGTGTGATTTATCGTAACTTAACGAGATCGAGAACAATATCGGCGATTTTCTCCGTTGCGTC
>JAYFQM010000145.1:0-7614 GCA_034927185.1 Oscillospiraceae bacterium
AGAAACCAGAGCAACAGCCGGAAGGATTCTAAACAGGACCATAAAAATCATTGAAATATAGCTAAAATAGTAAATACACGCGAACAGCGGCAGAGAGCTTTTTCCGATATAATAAGGAAGCGTATGCCTTCCTACCTCAATATCTTTTTCCAGATCGCATATATTGTTTGCCAACATGATATTTGCGGTCACTGCAAACGGAGTTACAGAAAAAAGCAGTAGGGTAAATACCGGAACAAGCTGAACGGTCAGAGTCGCCGTTTTCAGACTCAGGCTTAAGCTGAGCAGAGTATTTGCCGGCGAATTGATATACGTCAGTATAAAAGGGATCATCACCCCGTAAAAAAAACCGGAAAGAAGCTCGCCGAGAGGAATTCTCGAAATAGGAAGAGGCCCGAAGGTGTAGAACACTCCGCACAGAAAACAGAAACCGCCTGCCAGCAGAACCACAATATCGGTAATGCAGGCAAGGTACAGCCCGAGAAAAGCGCTGATCCCGAATAAAACAAAAATTATTCTTAGGGACCTCCGCCGCCCGAAAGCCAGAGCCTGCCCATTGTCCCTCGAGTCGATATAGTTATTTATCGCTGTGGTCGTCAGGTCGAAGAAGAACATGCCCGCAAAGAAGAGCATCGTCCTCCCCCACAGTATTGCCCGTCCCTGATATAAGAGAAAGCCTATTGTCAGCAGAAAAGTGAAGGCGCTTGTGATTTTGGTTTTTATTTCGATATAGTTTAGCAGTCTCCCGAACAAGGCAATTATTCACATCCCTCAATTTTCGCTTTCCTTCCGGCCGCCTTTTTCAGTATCGCGGCAAGCCTCTCCCGCTTTTGCTCAGTAGCGTCAAGCCCGCGCACGAGGCTTTCCGCTTTTGCGTAGTATTTTCTGATGATTTTGTCCGCATAAGCAAGTCCTCCCCCTTCCTTTACCGCCCTGTTGATATCTTCACGGGTTATTTTCTTTTCCGCGGCCTTCCTTTTGAAAGCGGGCAGTTTTTCAAGCGCATAGAGCAGGGGAAGCGTAATCACTCCCTGTTCATAATCGGATTGGACGGGTTTTTTTGCTATATCCGCGGTTTCGTCAAAATCGAGGCAGTCGTCCCTTATCTGAAATATCAGGCCGGCGTAGAAACCGATTTTTTTGTACTTATCGATCTCCTTCTGCGGATACCCGGCGAGAACGGCTCCCGCAAAAAAGGAAGCCTCAAACAGAGCGGCTGTTTTTCCGGAAATGGTTCTGATATATTCGGACAGGGTCAAATCCAGATTGTTGCTGTTGATATGCTGGCGAAGCTCACCGAGGCACAGCTTACTGATATAATCTGAAGTCGGTATATCCAGATACCGCCTTCCGTCAGGTATCGCGGACAAGACCCTGAGGGCCAGAGACAAAAGATAATCCCCGCATATGACCGCCGTGCGTTTTCCGTATCTTTTCTGGAGCGTTTCCCGCCCCCTTCTCAGATCCGCGTTGTCAATGACGTCGTCATGAACGAGGGACGCAAGGTGAACTATCTCGATAGCCGCAGCCGCCTTCACGGCGGAGGGGTCAACTTTCCCCTCCTCATCTTCCGCGCAGACAAGAACGGAAGCCGCTCTGATCATTTTTCCCTGTGAGTTGGATAAGTGAGTCAGGTACTCATTGATTATACGGGGCGAGTTTGTCAAAGACCTGTGGATTTCCTTCTTTACAAGCTCAAAAGCTTCCCCGTGTGTCAGCTTTTGAATAGGCTCAACCGCAGCTTTACTAATCATGGTATAAATATGATTTTCGGATCAGCGGGAGTCTTTTCCAACCATTTTTAAGTGCCGGCATAGCATAGTAATCCAGTCCGAATATTCTTCCCGCGCCAATCAGAACCGCGACGCCCGCGAAAATCATCCAGAATGTTCCAAGGTAAAGTCCTGTTGTGCAAACGAACATGAACTGGAGAACCAGTGAGACAGCAGCCGAAGGTGTCGTAAAAAGTCCTCCGATCAGAGCGAGTCCGATCAGAATTTCCACAATCACTATGAAAGCCTGCATCGCTATCTGGACCCAGTTATACGGAATAATGACTTTTTCAACGAACCAATTCATGAGAGGAACGTCAAGCCGAAACGCAAAATCGTTCAGAGTCGAAGACGCAAGGTCTTTGCCGCTGACGAATATCATCCTGAAAAGGCCAAGAATATTCCAATTAAAAATTACGACACCGGAAGCGACGTTTGACGCGCCTTCTGAAGCGCTTGTCGCCGCGCTGACCGCGTCTGATGCCGCCGCCGCGTTTTGGGGATTCAAAATACTTTCATACCACGCTATTGCGCCGCCGAAAAAGTCTGTCAGCTTCGGGTCCTTAAACCAGCCTTCGATTATCTTCATGATACCTTCAAAAAGCCAGACCGCTCCGAGCCAGATGCGCAGGGGAACCAGCAGGAAGCTGGGCGTCCTGTTGGAGAAATGTCCGCCGACAAAGCTTCTGCAGTTCCTTATGGTAAAAAACTCGTGCTTAATATAGCTAAAAACCTTGTTCCATCCAAGTACCTGAATGAAATATATGATATTTATGAAGTGCTTCGTAAACATTGCAAACCACGAGGCAAGGCTGAAAAACCTGCCGGGAGCCCCTACATATGCCACTCCGTAGCGGCCTCCGATTGAAACCATCACTCCATGGAAAGAGGGTTTATACTCCTCCATTTCGCCCTGACCTGTCAGAGCGCAGAAAATGTTGCGCGCAGCCGTATCGGCGCTCTGCTCGCAGTTTTCCACCATCTGGGGAACAGGAGCTTGTTCACCCTTCGGAACATAATACATATTATCGCCGACCACGAAAACGGACTCATCCTTTGTCGACCGCAGAAACCTGTCGACCGGTATCCGTCCTCCCCTCTGTTTCTCAAGTGTATCTGCCGATAACTGCGCAATTGAACTGCTCTGAATTCCCGCGACCCATATGACGGTTCCGGCGCTTCTTATTGTACTTTCGCCCTCGCATTTGATTTCGATGGATTTTTCGGAAACGCTTGTCACGCAGGAGTTCATTAAAAGCTCGACTCCCATTTTGTTCAGCCTCTCCGCGACCTTGGCGGAAAGTTTTTCGGGCAGGTTGGGAATTGGTCTCGAAAGGCCGTCCACATTGACCATTATCACCTCATCGGGGTGGATTTCGAACTTTTCGCAGAGAAACGGAACATATTCGGCAAGCTCTCCAGCCATCTCCACACCGGTAAACCCCGCGCCTATTACATAGAATGTAAGAAGCCGCCTGCGCTCTTCCAGATCTTTTTCGGCCGCAGCCCTGCGGAACATTTCGAGAATATGCTCCCTTAATACCACGGCGTCCTCATAGGACCAGAGCTTGAATGTATGCTCCTCAGCTCCCGGAACCCCATAAAAAGCAGGCCGGGAACCGGACGCTATAACAAGATAATCATAGCTGTAAGAGCCGCACTTGCCTTTTACCATTTTTGTTTCAAAATCCACTTCGGTCACAGTATCGAGCTTAACATCGACCCTTCTTCCGGCGAAAACCTTCCTCAGGCCGATTTTGATGCTATCCTCATCCACCCTGCCTGCCGCGACTTCATGAAGCTCGGTCAGCATTGTATGAAAGGGATTTTTATCTATTATGGTGATTTCGTACTCTCCTCGTTTTCCTAACTTTTTCGCGAGCTTTTTCGCAGTAAGGATACCGGCATATCCCGCGCCCACAATCACAACTTTTTTCATAGTCTTATCTCCCGGGCTTGCCAAAAATTAAATACTACTATTACGGATATCAGTCAGCCGTTATTTTGCAATTACCTCTTTATTTTCCCACCTCTATAGCATAATATCCTCCGGATACCAATAAATATTACCTCCGATTATACACGGAAAGCCTCGATTAAAGATAAATCGAGGCTTTCCGATATTTAATGAAAAAAGGTTCAATAGACTGCAAGTGAAACGCGAAGATGTAACCTTTTTGAACCGGACAATTGCTAGTGTGAATTGTAATTAATGTGTACTCTGCGCTCAATTGACGGCTGAACATCTCTTTTGAAGTCAGGCGTTTGCCGGCATTGCTTTTATTGATAATAAAGCTCGGAATTATTTTAAAATCGCTATTTCAAATTAACAGGTATTTTAAGGCTCAAAGCTAATATTCATTAGGATAGTTTTCGCGGGAAGGTGGGTCTATGCGCTCGTTACATATACCGTTTAAGCTTATAAGTGCCGTTCTTTTTACCGTAACGCTGTCCGCTGGAATTATAGGCCTTAGCTATTGCTACTTTGATAGCACCAATAGAATAAACAGCAATGCTTCGACGGGAGATATAGACGTTATATTCAGCGACCTCTACACAGCTCAGGAAAGCTCTGCTGATCCTCCCTGTGTCACTGAGGCGAGAATAGTCGGAAGCGGTAAAAACATTGAGATCAACATTGAAAATGCTTATCCGGGCTACACTTTAACAATATTCTACGAAGTCACGAACAAAGGGTCCGTACCCGTGGCATATAGGGTGAAGCAACCTTACGCGGGCCTGAGCAGTCCTGTTCGGCTGGATATAGCCGAGAACACTGAGTACATAAAACGAAACGGCGGGAAATCACGGGGACAAATAATTGTAACAGTCGATGACGATATCGGCAATTGCAGCAGCTATGGCCTTTATGCGGAACTTAACTTTCAGCAGACATTTGTTGAAATTAGGTAAATATTATTTAAAGGGGAAAAAAGCAAATGAGAAAAACCAAGATTCTCGCACTCATCCTAGTTTTGTCACTCATGATTACCGGAGTGGCATACGCCTTGTGGAATCAGGACACCACACTGACCACAACCGCCGCTATGGGAAAAATGGACTTGGCACTGACCTGCGATCACAACATCTACCCTCTGTCCTTTATGCCGGGAATTGACGGAGGGCGTCACTACACCTATGCCGACATGGAACCCTACATGAATCCTCTGACCGGCAGCGTTTCAGCGGACAGGCAGACCATAACCGTAAATGTCGGCGAGCTTTATCCAGGTGCAAAATACGGCCTTAACTATGAAGTCAGAAACACCGGAGACGTTCCCTTCAAGCTTCAGGGCGTGACAATTGCATGTACCGACAACTGGAATCTGTTGTCTAAGATGACAGGCAGCTTCCAGTTTGTATACCAGAAGGCTGATGGCTCAAGAACGTTAGTTTTTGTACCGGAATCAGCACTAACCACCGAGGGGCTTGGAGCCGCCATAGTTTCCGCCTGCAGCAATATTGTTGTTTATCCCGATGATCAGCTTATCGGATATTCTGCGGATCAGGATGAGGTTACGACGTTCATGCAGGTCCTTGTAGACAAAAACATCGCCGGCGACGACTATGAGAACCAGCACACCGCTTTCACAGTAAGCTTTAACTGGCAGCAGTGCGATCCGGTCGTAGTCGGATAACAATACATAATCTGTCCCACTATTAGATTATCCTTTGCTCAGCAATGAAAGGGCTGTCCGCCCTTCATTGCTGAGCAATTACGGCAGCAAAATGTGATATTTTGTCATCTATTCTCTATGGAGGACTTGTTATGATTAAAAAAGCTATAGTGCTTGCACTGGTTTTGATCGGTGCCTTCATTATGGTGCCATGCGGGTTTGGGCTATGGAATGAAAATGTAGGCGTACACGGTCAGATAATCTTCGCCGAACGCGCGCCGGAGGCTCCTGAGCAGACGCAATCAGGCGAGGAAATTCCGCTTACGGACAACGCAGCTGAAAACAATTATCAGAGCGACAACGGACAAGGGGAAGTCGTCGCAGAGCCTTCGGGTTCTGATGCGGCTCAATTGGAACCTACCATGGAGCTCATCCCGACATCCGATATTTACGATAACGGCGGCGTTGAAGAGACGGCCGTGCCGCTGCCGGACAAGCCGGTCGAAGCCGTAGATAGCCCGTTGCCTGCACAGGTGCCGTCAGAAGAAGCAGGCGACAAATAGATATCGATAAATTGCATATAAAATGGTTCAGGGGTAAGGGGGCGAAGATGATTCGTAGAGTTGAAAAGTATCATTACATAACTATTGTTGTGATGTTAGTCATATTATTCGTGCTTGAAAACACTCAGCTTCTTGGTATATACGGTTTTTTTGATTTCTATTCTCTCTATTTTTTAAGAATCGCGATGTGGATGGCACTGGGCATACTCATTAAGGTGTTTCCTTCGGCAATGTTCTCCGGGTTGATACGTCTAAGATCAATGGTCATGTCTCTGGCATTTATCTTCGGCGTATTTCAGCTTCTGATCTTTGTTATTATAGGTATTTTTACTTCTTTCTGTAAAAACACCTATAGTCTCACCCCGCTCGGGATCATCTCGAACCTTGTTCCGATGTCTGCTACATTAATAAGCGGTGAGATGTGCCGATCGTTTTTGGTAAACAGCCTTGCCGGGAAAAAGCCTTACCGGGCTATTATTTCCTTCAGCATCATATTTGCCCTGTTTGGTATGTCGCTGTGCAATATTAAGAGCCTCAGCGGAAACATAAGCATACTCGACTATGTGACAGGTATGGTCCTTCCTCAGCTCACCCAAAGTATCGCTGCGTCGTTTCTCGTTTATCTGGCCGGCCCCCTCCCTTCGATAATTTATTTTGGAATGTTAAGGCTATTCAGCTTTGTATCTCCCTATATTCCCAATCCGTCGGAAATCCCCGGACTGCTTTACAATCTGCTGATCCCTTTGCTGAGCATTTCAATCATTATGAAGATTTATGCCAAAGAAGCGTCGGAATATGAAAATAGAAGGACCGACAAAGCCGGCGCTTTCGGATGGTTAACGGTCTGTGTGCTGTCGGTTGCGATTGTGTGGTTTTCCGTCGGAGTATTTCCGGTCTTCCCTTCTGTCATATTAACGGGGAGCATGGAACCGAAAATTATGCCCGGCGATATTGTGCTGGTGCAGAAAACAAGCGGCGACGGTGTTAACGTTGGCGATATTGTAATGTATTTAAGCGAGGACGGCATCAGCATTACCCATAGAGTGATGGCGGAAACGACGCAATCGGGCGTGACACAGTTTGTTTTCAAGGGCGACAACAACCCAAGCGCCGATCCAAAAAGCGTTGCCCCCGAGCAGATTAAAGGTCGGATAATCGGCATAATCCCCAAGTTGGGAAAACTGACGCTCTACCTGCGAAACGGCGCAAGCTAACAAACACGGAGGAATTGCTTTGGCTATTAAAGAAATATCATACAAGAAGAAAACGATTTGCTTAACGCTTCTGGCAATCTTCATGGCGGCTGCCGCCGCGGCTTTGGCCGTTTTCGGCATTGCCGGAATTCAAGTCGGTAAAGCCGTGCAGACAGCGGCATATAACACGAAATCAGAAATTCTGTATAATCTGAATTTTTTTGACAATCCCCTGTATAACAAGGTTGACCTTGAGTTTGGCGAAGGATTCATAAGCAAATTGGTCGACAACATCGACCTGACTTTTCTATATGCTTTTGATTCCGACAGCGCGGCGGATATAAACGGAAGCTATACCGCCACTGCTTCGCTCGAAGCCATATACAACGACAAATATATGATCTGGAAGAAAGAATTTCAAATTCTTCCGCCGACAGAATTTAAATCAGCACAAACTTCGGCAAGCGCC
>JAYFQM010000079.1:0-23448 GCA_034927185.1 Oscillospiraceae bacterium
AATCCATAGCATCGACGGAACGGTGAACCATTCCCTAACCGCTACGGGAGACGGTATCTGCAGCGCAGGTATAGGTAATTATTACGGCAATGACGTCAGCAACATTACAATTAACAGCGGCACCATTACGGCAAGCGGAAACGGCGCCAGCATCGGAGTATACCGCAGGGCTACCTCCGGCATCACCATCAATGGCGGTAAGGTCACTGTCAATTCTGCTTTGGGGAGTTCGGAAAATACAGGCACCCTATCCGGTGTCACCGTAAATGGCGGCACTCTTACTGTTCCAAGCTCAGCATATATCGGCGCAGGAACTACCGGAAACATTGTTATTAATGGCGGCAGTCTGGTCTCATCATCGTCACAGATAAGCGGCTCCACCGTCGACGAAACCGGAGCAACAGTAAGCTTGGTCAAGCTGAAGACGGGGCTTCAAAACACTGACGTCAGCGACAAGCTTACTATTACAAAGCCTGGCTTCAGCTACGGCACAAAGGATATGTGGACGTCAAACGATTCGGACGGCTATGTCTACGTCTGGCTCCCTAACGGAACCTATACTGCTACATTAGGGAGTACGTCTAGCACATTCACAGTTCCTGATAGCCTTAACAATACACTCCAGACGACGACTTATAGTGTAAACACACCGGAAGATTTTACAGTTACAACGGAGGGTGTCATTGCAAGCGCGAGCGTCTCGCCAAAGGTCAATGTCGGCGCGGGTAGCATAGTGACTGTTAAAGTCACTCTCTCCGGCACGGCGCAGAAAACCGGCACTTATACTGTGGGACTCTCCGGAGCCTCGGCCGGCACCATTACCCCCACCACTTTTACAAAAGCTGTTGCCGTCGGAAATTCCCCGACTGACGAATACACCTTTACTTTTACCATGCCAGAATATGATGTTTCCGACCTTGCCGTAACCCTAAGCTTCGCGGAAAAACCGAAGCATACCGTTAGCTTTAAGGACGGCGAAGCACTTCTCGTCAGCGGAGTTTATTATGAGGGCGATAAGTATTCGCTACCGGACGGCGGCGTTCTCAAAAAAACCGGCTACACCTACGGCGGCTGGGGCGTAACGGGAGAGCAGACCATGGGCACCTCAGATGTTACCCGCACCGCAGTGTGGACGCCCTACACCTACAAGGTGGTGTTCCATAACGACACCACGACGACCGAGCAGAACTTCACCTATAACGCGGCGGCAGCCGTACTCAATGGCAGCTTTACCAAGACCGGTTACACACTATCCGGCTGGGCGGCAAGCTCCGGAGGCGCAAGGTTATACGATGTCGGCGCAAGCGTGCAGAACCTCAGCGCAGTGAATGGCGGCACTATCGACCTCTACGCTGTCTGGCAGGCGCAAACCTATACGGTGAGCTATGCAAACGGCGGAGGCACAGGCATAATGGCAACCCAGTCCTTCACCCACGGCGTACCGCAGGAGCTGATTCCAAACTCCTTCACCCGCACTGGCTACACCTTCTCGGGCTGGCAGGCAGGCTCCACACCCTACGTCAACGGCGAGAGCTTCAGCGCAACTTCCAATATAACGCTAACCGCCCAGTGGACCGCTAACAGCTATACTGTCGTTTTCAACGGCAATGGCGCAACCGGTGGCAGCATGAGCTCCCAGAGCTTTACCTACGACGAGAGTGAAAAGGCGCTGACCTCAAACAACTTCGTCCGCACGGGCTATACCTTTGAGGGATGGAATACGGCTCCTAACGGCAGCGGAACCCCATATGCGGATGGTAAAAAAGTTCAAAACCTTACTGCTATGAATAACAACACTATTACCCTATACGCTGTATGGACTCCGAACTCCTATACCATCAGTTTCAACGGCAATGGCGCAACCGGTGGCAGCATGAGCACACAGAACCACAGCTATGATACGTCGCTTAAACTCATGGAAAACAGCTTCACCTGCCTTGGCTACAGCTTCGGCGGCTGGAACACCGAAGCCGACGGTTCGGGCCTGAGTTATTCAAATAAGGCCTCAGTGAAGAATCTGACCGACGTTAAGGGATCCAACGTCACACTCTATGCTCAGTGGACGGCGGATACATACTCGCTGGCCTTCAACGCAAGCAACGGCTTGGGCAGCATGGATAGCCAGAGCTTCGCCACCGGCGACAGCGGAACAGTCAGTGTAAACCGCTTTGTAAAGCCCGGCTACACCTTTGACGGCTGGAACACCAGATCCGGCGACAGCGGCACCGATTACGCGGCAAACGCGGCCCTGATGACGCTGGATAACCTCACGGACGCAAATCCGACTCTCTATGCTAAGTGGAAAGCCAACAGCTACACTGTGGTGTTCAACTCAAACGGCGGCACGGGAAGTATGGGCAACCAAAGCTTTACCTATGACGTATCAAAGAAACTGACCGCAAACGGCTTCTCCCGCGGGAGTGACAGCTTCAAGGGATGGGCTCTTTCGCCCACGGCTGAGACTGCTGCCTACACAGATGGGGAATCTGTTAGCAATCTCACCGCCATAGCCGACGGTACGGTCACCTTATACGCAGTGTGGCATGCAAACACCTATGTGGTGCGTTTCGAGGCGAACGGTGGCATTGGAGATATGTTGCCCCAGACCATAGACAGAAGTACAGCCACCGCATTGAATGCCAACACCTATACCCGCGCCGACTATACCTTTGCCGGCTGGAACACCGAAGCCAACGGCTCGGGACTTAGCTATACCGAAAACCAGGAGGTTACGAATCTGCCCGGTGACACTGGGAGCAGCATAACCCTATATGCACAGTGGACTGAAAATGCGCGCTTTAACCTTAGCGGAATAATCAAGAGCAGCGACAACATGTTGCTCTCCGGAGCGAGCGTCTCGCTCACGCAGGGCAGCGCTGTAATTGCTCAGACCAAGACCGACTCAAACGGAGCCTACTTCTTTGGCAATCTCAAGTCCGGGATTTATAACCTCGTAGCCACAAAGGACGGCAAGACCATCACCACGCTTATGGCTATTATTGCAAATACCGTTAAAAATGTGATCATCCCCACAGCAGCCACCAACAATAGTGTGCTCGTCGTGACGAGCGAGCCAAAGGCGGAGACTCCCGCGCTGACTGTCGGCGGCTTGGACGACCTTGCTTCCACAGAAAAGGCAAACATCACCATGACGGTTACCGCGAAGGCAGAGGATAAGTCAAGCGCGGAACAACTCGCCATCAAAAAGGAAGTCGGCGGAAATCCAGAGGGCATGTATCTGGACATGACCGTAAAGAAGGGAAGCGATACGCTTACAAGTACAGCAAATGTTCTCGAGATAGTGATTCCCTTCAGTTTCACTGGCAAGACGGATGTAAAGGTCTATCGTTATCATGATGTAAAGGCGGCGGCTCTTACAAAGCTGACTTCCAAGCCGGCCACTCCTTTTGCTGACGGTACCTTCTATCTCGACACCGCAAACGGTCTGATTTATGTCTATGCGTCTCAGTTCTCAACATACGCGGTAACTTACGCTAACTACAGTGGTGGCTCTGACACAAGCAGCTATCCTGTCAACATCCAAACTGCCGGTGTTTCGGGGGGCAGCATAAAGGCAGACAGGACAGCGGCAGCTTATGGGGACAAGGTGACAATCACCGCAACTCCTGACAAGGATTACAGGTTAACAAAACTATCCGTCATCGACGCGGACGGAAAGGAAATCACCACTACCAAAAACAGCGACGGAACCTATACCTTCACCATGCCGGGAAGCTACGTAACCGTCACACCAACCTTCAGCAAATCCGACTTCCCATTTATAGACGTGCCTGAAACACACTGGGCATATGGCGACATTGCTTGGGTCTATAAAAACGGTCTAATGAACGGCACCGGCGACGGCACGACCTTTGAGCCGGGTGCCACAACAACCCGCGGTATGATTGTCACGGTGCTGTGGCGCATAGAAGGCAAGCCGACTTCTTCTGCCAAAGCCTCGTTCTCCGATGTGACAGACGGCGCATATTACGCTGGGGCAATAGCCTGGGCGGCGGAACACAAGATTGTCGAGGGCTTTAGCAGCGAGAAGTTCAAGCCTGAGCAGTACATCACCCGCGAGCAGCTGGCGGCCATTCTCTGGCGCTTTGCTAAATATAAAGGCTACGACGTGAGCATTGGCGAGAGCACCAATATCCTCAGCTATTTGGATGCCACGAGCATCAGCGAGTACGCAGAACCCTCCGTACAGTGGGCCTGTGGTTCCGGGCTTATCAACGGTGTTGACAGCAAGTTAATGCCTCAGGGCAATGCGGAACGCTGTCAGGTGGCGGCAATACTCCACAGATTTTGTGAGAACGTGGCAAAGTAAAGCATCAAACAATATATAACAACCTGATTATCGGCGAAAATGGCCTGCTTTGTCACCTAACAGTCGGTAAGGAAAATAGTATTCTTGATTCCAACAAAAATGCTTCCCATGCTGAGGTTGCAGTGAGCCTAATGCGCTTTATGCATGGTGCCGTGATGGGGTAGGCGACTGTAAGTTATTGAAAACTCCTGCCCTCTATATAAAAAGGTTCTGTTGCAAAAAATAGA
Source organism: Oscillospiraceae bacterium (assembly GCA_034927185.1). Taxonomy (GTDB): domain Bacteria; phylum Bacillota; class Clostridia; order Oscillospirales; family Oscillospiraceae; genus UBA2658. Next base: position 4,558 of record JAYFQM010000079.1, read on the forward strand.
TGAAAATATAGCGGTAGCTTTGTAATCTTGCTTTAAGCGCAACAAAAGATTGCATTTACCAATGCAATTTCATCCCGTATTGATTTTGTGTTTGCCTGGCCCTTTCGGATCATATTCATGGCTTCAATGCCTTGAATGGTGGCGCAGGCGGATTTGAAGTGTTTGAATCCGCACATGTGATTGGTTATTCGCTTTATATGTCGATGATCCTGTTCAATGATGCTATTCAAATACTTGGATGAGCGGTGCTTTGTTTTGGGATGCAAGCGTTCAAGTTTAATCTCATTCTTAATCGTCTTGATTGTTGCAGCATATTTATCCGTGGTAATAACACGGGGATTGCTATTATGCGGAGATTTCAAGGCCTTTCTAAAAAACTTCTTAGCTGCTTTGCAGTCACGAGTTTTTGATAACCAGAAATCAATCGTTTGCCTATCTCGGTCTACAGCTCGGTACAAGTACATCCACTTGCCGTTAATCTTTAAATAGGTTTCATCAACTATCGTTTGTAAAACGCATTCGCTAGTACACTGCAATAAGATAGCTTTAACTCGGTCAGCATAGGCGGTACGCCAAACATTGGTACGCTCACGATTAAGCGCTTTTTTTATTGCGGTATTTAGAGAAGTTATATTGTATGAGAACATAAAATTTGCTTCAGTCGCTACAAGTACGCCGTTAATGTAAATTTTACTGCCCTCTTTGGAGCGTCTATAAACATCACCAATATAAGTGTCTTCAAGTCGCTGCAAATCGGAAAAGCACAAAAACATGCTTTTTGCCTTGTCAATATCGTTTTGCGTACATCCTTGGATAATAAATTCTGTCCCTATAAACAGTGCGTCATTTGGCCTATGTACAATTGCATGTAGAGTAATAATATCGTCAAATTCGGCTTTTTTCATCTTGTCAAACGTAAAGACACCGTGTTTTGATTGTATTGTCACGATTATGCCATGACTGTCGAATGTCGCCAAAGCATCTTTCAACCCAACACCGAATTTACCAATAAGGTTGGGTGCTTTTAATTTTTCCTCGTTTTCGTTTTGCGTGAAATGAATATACTGAAGCCCACGACCATAATCGCGAATATGCCAGTAACCTTTGATGTCGGAGAATATTTCAATTGGTTTAGTGCCCGTGAGCGTTTGTTCGTCCAATGCATTTGATACTATTTCTCGTAAGGCATGATATACTTCCCAGTTTTCTAGTACTTTTTCGATATTTAAATCAAATCCACGAGAATCATCTATACCAAACATAAGACACACGCTCCCTTTTGATGAATTGTCTGTACTTCACCTGCTCATTTTGCAAATTTTCAAATTACCAAAATTAAAACCGCTCAGCCTTGAGGCAGAGCGGTTTAAAAGCTACGCACTGCCCATTATAATTATGAGGCTAATTTGCGCGGTTGCTATGGCTATAAAGTTAGCTTTCCTAATTATACCATTGCTATACTTGAATGACAAGAAAAAGCGAAATTCGACAGTATTATTCCTCGCTTAAAATCGCTCAGCAGGTATCTTTGCATTTTTGAATGGCTGCAGGTTTCGATATATCAGGGTTACATCAATAGTCCAATAAAACTAATTTTATCTATTAGAACATATTCAATTTCGTCCTTCTTAAGATGCAACCAGATGTTTCACTTGCCGGAAAAGCAGGGAAATGTGGGTGAATAGCCGTACTAATCCGGAAACTGTAGCACTTTATACATTTTGCCTACAAATAACACAAGTCCGTAAACCCTTGGAATTCCTAAGGATTTACGGACTTTTTGTGGCAGGGGCAGAAGGGATCGAACCCTCGGCCTACGGTTTTGGAGGTCTACACGGTCGAACCTGCAAGCGCTTGATAACAGGGCACAACCTGTGCAGATTTTTCACTGGAAGATGCATCAAGATGTTTGGGGGCCAAATTATAAATACTGGATGTATTTTTAGGAATTGCTTTTCCCTAGATCGCCTATACATATGATAGTATCAAAAGCCACCATCATTTTTTCAACGCAGTCCTGGTTTCGGAACCAACCCGCTTGAAGGTTTACATAATTGCAAGAGTGTTGTCAGAGCTTTCTTTTAACGGCTTCCCAGACCTGTTCTTCGGTGAGCGGCTTGAAATCGCTCTTTGCGAATTCTACTTTGCACAACTCATAAACCGCCATGTTATAAGGAGCATTGACCTTGTATTTGTCGGCCAGTTCGATGAAATGACCAAGTAGCGAATCCAGCTCGCTTGTGCCCGACTTGCGCTGAATGATATCCTGCGCCATACTGCTTAAAACCATCTTGTCGAGATTCTTTTTAAAAATGCCGTTTGTGATGAAGTCGGGCAGAGTAGCCGACGCTTTGATTTTTCCCCACGACGGCATGTTACCGACCTTAAACTCCTTGATGCCAGCTGCTTTGATTATTTTAACGCCTTCATACATTGAATTGGAAAGTACTTTCTTAAACAAAGGCATGCTTGAAATTTCGCGGTACTTGAAGCCGACAAGCGTGGTGTAGGAGTTCGTCAGGTTTATTACCATTTTACAGTAGGCGGCGTCGCGGATACGGTCCGTGGTGATAGTTTCTACCGCTTTGCTCATAAACTCACTAACCGCTTTCAGCTCATTTTCAAGGCCGCTCGCGATAGTGCCGAGAACAAACGGACCTTTATTCTGATAGCCGATGACGCAGGGTTCATCGAACCAGGCGTTAAACTCGATTACGCTGAAAATGACCTTCTTAAAGTATTTTGGAAGTATAGTCTGGTTAGCCGCGCCGTTTTGAAGCCCGATGATTATCGGTTCACCTTTGACCTGATCCAGAATAGATTTGGCAACAGCTTCGAGGCTGTAATTTTTCACCGCAATAGCAATAATGTCAATATTGTCGACATCGCTTAAGCTATCGATTACCTTAACCGGAATCTTCTTTTTATTGTTTTCTTCGCCCTGTTTGTAGAGGGTAAGCCCTTTTTCCTTCAAATTCTTTGCTACCTCGCCCTGATCGAGAAGATATATCTCATCGTATACTTCGGAGAGCCAGCCGCCAAGACAGCCGCCAATCGCTCCCGCGCCCAGAACAACAACTTTCATATGTACACCTCACTCATTTCAATTCGTAGTTTTCATCATAGAAATCGAAGCATGAATTCATATGCTCAACATAGCGCAGCTGCAGTGGGTAAGGGTCTATTTTTAACTTTTTTATAGCATTTCCGCAGGGGGTGTTGCCCAAAGTAAGGAACGGTTTTTCGGGGCTTTTATCCGGCTTCAGCAGCACGCCCATGTTTTTGCTGATTGCAAAATCGCCCTTGAAATCGGTACGCGCTTTCAGAATTCTCCCATTGAGTTTGGTATAGAGGTAGGTGGTCTCATCCATCTTTGTCGGTTTGCCGGCTTTAGGTACGCGCAGACGAAAATACTCTTTTCCGTTCGCTTCCCGGCACACCGTAACCGCTTCATCGCCAGAAACATCGATATCGATTTCCTGCGTGACCTTTGGAAGTCCCCAAATACTGTTTCCCCTTATGCAGTTTTCGCGGGAAGTTACAGGCATTGAAAATACGTAATAGCCGCTGTAATTATTGAACATGAGCGGCAGCAGGGCTGGATTCCTAGCCTTATCCACCTGAACGGCTATCGTTAATGCTATCTCGTTGTAGGGCGGGATACCCATTACGTTTTTGTATTCATAGCAGGAAATTGCGAGTACCGCGCGGCCTTTCAGCGCACGTACAGGCTTAATTTTTTCATGGGGCATCAATTTCAGCGCCTCTTCATAGGAGCAAAGAAAAATTGCCTGAGAGCAGGTGACGTCGCCGTAGAAGGTCGGAAAGGAGTAGTCCTTTTCTATATTGTCGGTTAGCTTGATTTTATGCTTTTTTAGGGCAAATCTTTTGAAGAAAGCGTCTTCAAACTTGTTGTCGTTTTGCAGCAGAGTCGCGTCGAAATCGTTCAGAATTTTCATGCTTATCCTCCTGATTGTTACTGAAAATTAAAGGTATGCGCTAAAAACCGTTTTTAATTACCTTGCTTCGTGAAGAATTTCTTCGACTGTGGTTACAAGAGTTTTAAGCTTCATCAAATCACTGTTTTTTGGGTCCAGGGAATAGTAGTTCATGGTGCCCTGACTGAAGACGTTCAGGATTTTTGCATCCTTCAGAACTTTTAGATGATGCGAAACGGCCGGTCTTGAGAGGTGAGTTTTTTTTGTTATCTCTCCGACACGTATACCGGGAGTACAGCCTGCGGCTATAAGCGCGATGATAATTAGCTGCCTGGTTTTATCGCCGATAGCAAACAGAACATCCTGACATTCGCGGAAATTCTCTGCTAAGGACGACAGACGTTCTTCTCTGTCCTCGATTATTTTACTCACACCCTTCGTTCAATCGTTTAATTTCGTTGACGACTTAGTGTAATTATATTTTATTAATATATGGACTGCAACATCGGGAAAGAAAATCGAGACGAAAAAAGAAGGCCCTTTTTCTGTGCTGATGCAGGTATAAATACAGGTACGTTTGGTAAGCAGAGAAGAGTTGCAAACTGCCTCGAAAAATTGAGAGTGGGTATGATAGAGTATATGCATAGGAATTCAGGAATTTCGACAGTAAAATTCCTCACCTAGAATTGCTCAGCAGGTATCATTGCATTTTTAAAGGCTGTAGTTTTTGTTATCTCAGGGTTCCAATAATAGCCTCATAGAACTAATTCTGTCGATTAGTAAACATCTTTAATTTCGTCCGTCTTAATATGCACTCAGATGTTTCACTCGTCGGAAAAGCAGGGATAAGTGGGTAATAAGCCGCCTTAAACCGGAAACTGTAACACTACTTACAAATTGCCTACAAATAACACAAGTCCGTAAACCCTTGGAATTCCAAAGGATTTACTGACTTTTTGTGGAAGGGGCAGAAGGGATCGAACCCTCGGCCTACGGTTTTGGAGGCCTACACGGTCAAGCCCGTAAGCGCTTGATAACAGGGCACAACAGGTGCAGATATTTCGGTATTAGATGCATCAAGATGTTTGGCAATCAATTTAAAATATCAATGTTAAATAATCAGACTTTATTCTCCAAAATGTATTATTTCACCATTCGGCAGATACCCCCGATTGACCGACCAGTTATAATCCTTCATCAACGTCCCTGTAATACTAGCCACTAGGTCAACAACTCCGATTACGCTGTAGATAACGACAGACACATCAAAATTCTCAACACAGGCTTTTCCGAGAACGCTAGGGCTGTGTTTTCCTGTCTTACTGTTACGCCATGATTAACAGACAGCGCCCATGCATGTAGCAAAAAGCATTAAAACTGGAGCCCGTTTTTTATGCATGCAAAGCAATGCCGCACGGTATAAACGTTAAATACATCTGTAGCTAATATGTCCAAACAACTGTAATAACGTTTTCCAAACGGGCTATGTGACCCGGTACACTCAGTCATTTCATTTGCTGTAGCGTTCCGCGCGAGCCCCAGGTGTCGAGTTCTATCATCGACATATATATCTGCGGGATGTCGAGCCCGAGCCGCTTATTGAACAGCGCGTACAGGCTCTCGATATAGGCGGTCTGCGCCTCCATCGGCACTGGGCGCTGAAAGTGCGTCTGGAAATACGCGCACTCGGCAAGCTTTCCCGCTCTGAAAATCTCACAGCCCGCGTCTATTCTGACCATGGTCCTCTCATAGGGCTTACCGGGCAGGGTTGCAACAAGATGAGCTATATCGTCCGCAAGGATCTCCTTTTCATCCATGGTCATCGTTTTTGTCGTACTAAGATGAACAAAAGGCATACTACGCTTCCTTTCTCTATTTCATAACCTCTTTGAGGAAAGAGCTTCCCACATTGAAGTCTATACCCAGCTTTTCGGCTATGGTCGCGGCAATGTCGGCGAAGGTCTCCCTCACATGGAGGTTGACGCCCTGCTTGAGCTGCGGGCCATAGACGAGTATCGGAACATATTCCCTGGTGTGGTCGGTTCCGTGCGCCGTCGGGTCGCAGCCGTGATCGGCGGTAATTATGAGCATGTCGTCGTCTTTGAGCTTTGCCAGAATTTCCGGCAGCCTCGCATCGAAGTACTCGAGCGCGGTAGCGTAGCCGCGCACATCTCTTCTATGACCGTAGAGCATGTCGAAATCAACTAGGTTTACGAAAAGCAGCCCGTCATAGTGCCTGTCAAGATGCTTCAAAAGGGACTCTATGCCCTCATGGTTGTTCTTAGTATGGTCGACCTCGGTGATGCCGATACGGTTGAATATATCCTCGAGCTTTCCCACAGCGATAACGTCTTTTCCGGCCTCCTTAATGTAATCGAGAACGGTTTTACCGGGAGGATCGATCGAAAAATCGCGCCTGTTCTCAGTTCGGGTGAATCCGACCTCCTTGTTCCCTGTGAAGGGGCGGCAAATGATACGTGAAACAGTATCGTCGCCCATCAGCAGGTCCCTCGCTATCTGGCAGATCTCGTACTGTCTATTAAGAGGTATAACGTCCTCGTGCATGGCTATCTGCATAAGGCTGTCAGCTGAGGTATAGATAATGGGATAGCCCGTTCTGACATGTTCCTCACCTAGAATTTTGATGATTTCTGTACCGGAGATAAGATAGTTCCCAATGACCTTCGTACCGATCCTCTTTTCAAGCTCGTCGGTAATCCTCTTTGGAAAGCCGTCCATAAATATCTTGTAGGGCTTCTCCAAGATCAGACCCGTCATTTCAAAATGTCCCGTCGTTGTATCCTTGGCGGGCGCTTTTTCCAGAGACTTGCAGAAGCAGGCTGTCGGAGCCGTTTCCTTTTCCAGCTCGAGACCGTCAATGTTGTAAAGACCCAGTTTCCTCATGTTTGGAATCTTAAAGTCTTTAATTACCTCCTGAATGTGTCCGAGGGTATGCACACCCTCGTCTCCATATTCCCCCGCGTCCGGCAGCGCTCCGACACCGAAGCTGTCCAGAACGACCAAAACTGCTCTTGACATAGTCAATCGACCTCCACTCGTAGTGATTTTCGCTCTTTTCTTTTTGCAATCATGAGCTTCCATTTATCTTTGTCCCTGCCGGTTACAGAGCTTATAATCAGGACTATAATCGCGAGAACATAGGGAAACATTTTTACAATGGCCGTCGGGATGCCCAGACCAACAAGCTCGATCTGAACTCCGACTGCCTCGGCCCAGCCGAAAAACACCGCCACGACCCAAACTATAATCGGGTTCGCTCCGCCGAATATTACCGCCGTATAGGCTGTGAAACCGCGGCCCTGTATCATATTCTCGGAGAACTCGGAGAGTATCGTCGTGGATAGGTACGCACCTGCAAGTCCGCAGAATATGCCTGAAATTATTATAACGCTCCATTTTACTCTATCGACCTTTATGCCGGCGGCCCTCGCCGCATCCTCGGATTCTCCCAGACTCACTACGTTGAGGCCGTATTTTGTCTTTTTCAGCACCGTGAACACAATGAGCGCCAGCAGTATCGCCAACGGGACGATAAAGCTCTGACTGTGCAGAAGCGAGCCTATAATCGGGACCTTTTCCAGCGCGTTCAGTCGCATATTGGGTATTTTTTGAATATTATCCGGCCTTATCATACCCTGAGAGCCGAGGACTGAGCGCAAAAGGAACGAAGTCAATCCGACTCCCAGCATGTTCATCGCGATACTCGCGACGACATGGTTTGCTTTGAATTTGACCACCGCAAGTGCGAAGAGCAGACTGTAAATACCAGCCCCGACCATTGCGGCAAGAATACCCAGAAGTACGCTTCCGTTTGTCAGCGTGATACACGCAATACTTACAAAGCTGCCGACCAGCATAAAGCTCTCAATCGCGAGGTTTGTTATCCCAGCCTTATGGCAGAGGATGCAGCCCAGCGCCGCGAGCAGAAGCGGCGTCGCAATGCGAAAGGCGGAAGCTAAAACGCTCGGACTAAACAGCAGATCCATCTTTCGCCCTCCTACTCTTTAACCTTAACTTCTTTATGACAACATTCGAGCTGACCGCAAGAATGACTATTGCCATCGTAACCTCGGTGATTATCTGCGGAACGTCGGTCGCGCGCTCCATGTTGCTTCCGCCATTAGTAAGTATGCCGAAGAAGGTTCCTGAAAGCAGCACGCCCAGCGGATTGTTGTTCGCCAACAGCGCGACGACGACTCCGTCGAAGCCGTAGCCGGGGTTAAAGCCCGCCATCAGCCTATGTTGTACCGCCGTGACCTCTATAACTCCGATGATGCCCGCGACAGCTCCGCTTATCGCCATGACCTTTAAAATGACGGCTTTCGGCTTCATTCCGCCGTAGCGAGCAAATTCCTCGTTGGTGCCGACGATTTTTATTTCATAGCCCAGTGTCGTTTTATAGAACAGAAAGGCCGCCAGCAGACAGACGATTATTGCTATGTAGATGCCCACATTCGCGCTCGACGGGCCGAAATAGCTCAATCTCGGGAGCCACAGGCTGTCCGGAAGCACCTTGCTCGCGTTCATCTGCACCGCCGCCGTTGGGTCTCTCAGAACGTCCGCCGCCATGTACTCGGTAAAAAGCTGGGCGACAAAATTAAGCAACAGGGTGCTGACGACCATGTCAGTGTTGCAGTAGACCTTCATTATGGCCGCAAGCATGGCGTAGAACATACCGGCCGCCATTCCCGCCAGAAAGACTATGATAATTCCCCAGACGCCGCTGTTCGCGGGAAGGGCAAGTGCGACGGCCGAGGACGCAACAGCGCCCATGTAAATCTGTCCGTCCACACCGAGGTTGAACACCTGTGCCTTAAACGGGATGCATACCGCAATGCCCGAGAGCAGCATAGGTATCGTCCATCTGACGCTTCCTGCAAGGTCTGTCGTAACCGCTCTTTTCAGGCCTATCAACAGAGCCGAAGGGGCATAGCCCGAAACAGCGAGAAACGCCATAACAATCAGCAGCGCGGCTATAAGCATCAGCACCGGCTTCAGTATCAGTCCGAGCCATCTGTGCTGCCCCTCATAGCCGAGCAAACCGCTCTTTTTAATCATCTTATCCATCGCACAGCACCTGTCTCTTCCCGCCGAGCATGTATTCGCCGATCTCATATTCTTCGGCCTGATTGCGCATAAATTCTCCCACGAGCTCGCCCTCGTACATAACGAGTATTCTGTCCGAAAGCGCCATGATTTCATCGAGCTCCGCGGACACGAGCAATACGGCCCGGCCTTGGTTTCTCAGTTGTGCAAGCTGGCCGTGAATATACTCTATCGCGCCAATATCGACTCCGCGTGTCGGCTGTGCCGCAATCATAAGTTTTGGCGCCGAATCGAACTCACGCGCAATAACGACCTTCTGCATGTTGCCGCCGGAGAGCGTACCGAGCTGATAGGCGGCGCTCGGAGTCTTGACAAGGAACCTTTCGCACATCTCGTCAGAGGCGGCGCTGATTTTCCTATGATTGAGTATACCGGCCTTTGAGTAAGGCTTTGAACAGTATTTATTCAGCATCAGGTTCTCGCTTATGGTACATTCCTTTGATGTACCCGTTTTGAGCCTGTCCTCGGGGATGTGGCTGAGCCCTTTTATCCTTCTTTTGCGTATACTCAGCGCGCCCACATCTTTGCCACAGAGAGCTATCGAGCCCTCCGTCATTGGAATCATGCCCGCGATGACCTCGACTAAATCGGACTGCCCGTTGCCTTCGACTCCGGCGATTCCGACAATCTCACCCGCCTTCACCTTCATGCTTACGTGTCTAAGCGCCATTCTTCCGCTGCGGACAGCCGTGCTGACGTTTTTCAGCTCGAGGACCTTTTCACCCGGTTCGTACTTCTTAAACGGGATGCTGAAATTGACCTCTCTGCCGACTATTAGCTCGGAGAGCTTTCGTATACTCATGTCGCTGGTATTGCCTGTACCGGTTACGACACCCTTTCTCATAATTGTGACTCTGTCGGTCGCCGCCAGCACTTCCTTGAGCTTATGTGTAATGAATATAATCGTACAGCCCTGCTTTTTGAGCCTCTGCATTGTTTCAAGAAGGACGTCAGTTTCCGCAGGCGTCAGCACCGCTGTCGGTTCGTCCAGGATCAGCACCTTTACCTTACGGTAAAGCGCCTTGATTATCTCTACCCTCTGCTTTTCACCGACGGAGATCTGGTTTACTTTCGCGTTGAGATTAACCCTCATGCCGTATTGCTCCATGATTGTCTCGATCTCTCTTCTGGCGGTCTTTTCGTCGATAAACGGGCCCTTTTGCGGCGTTTTTCCGAGGATGATATTTCTCAGTACCGTCTGGTTTGGCATCAGCATGAAATGCTGGTGTATCATTCCGATGCCCAGGTCTATGGCGTCCTGAGGGGAGCCGATTTTGCACTCTTTTCCGAAAAAGCGGATAATGCCCTTGTCGGCCTGCGTGAGGCCGTAAAGGATGTTCATTATCGTGGATTTTCCCGCACCGTTTTCGCCGATAAGCCCGTGTATCTCGGCCTGCTCGACCAGAACAGTCACGTCGTCGTTGGCTGTTACGCCGGGGTATTTTTTTGTGATGTTCAGTAATTCAATTGCGTAAGCCACCGATGGTTACCTCCCGAATTTTCCCTCGTCGTCCCACTCCTTGAGAATTTTCAAAGCCAGCGAAGTCGCAAGGCACGCCTTTTCCTCGCCGTTGTTATATGCAAAGCTGTTATTTTTCCTATTGGCTACAACGGACAATATTGCGCCCATTCTTATCCCATGCAGATAAGCGATGACATACTGTCCGCCCGTGTCCATTTCAAGCACCTTGACGCCCTGCTGCTCAATATCGGGGAGAATGTTGTTCGCCCAGGAGGGCCAGTAGGAGCCGGGCTCGTCGCTCAAAGGCCGACCCTGCCCCATGTAGAAGGAGCCCGCCGTGTATTCCAGCGCAAGGCCATATTTATAACCCAGCCTCTCGCAGGCCTCTGAAAGCGCCATCACTACTATCGGGTCTGCGAAGGAGGGGAACTCCGGCTCGACGTAGCACTCGGAGGAGCCATCCTTACGGATTACGGCATAGGGAATCAGCAAATCGCCGGAATCGTATTCAGGGTCTATACACCCTGTCGTACCTATGCGAATACATGTGTGAACTCCGGCCTTTTGCAGCTCGTTGAAGCAGATTTCAGCGCTCAGCGCACCGATGCCCGTCGAGGTCGCCCCCTGCTCCATGCCTTCGAAAACGCCCCGTTTGGAAATATAGTGCCTGTTCTCGGCAACGTCCTTCACGTTCTCCCAGTTGGCCGAAATCTTTGCAATTCTTTCCGGGGAGCCGGGAACTATTACATAACCCGGCATGTCGCCCTTTTGCAGATGCAGATAGTATGATTTCCCGTCCTTTGTCTTGGGATCAAGCACCTGATTTAATTGTCTCATATCGTACACCTCTTTCCGTGCGGCCTATTGAGCCTTGCCCATATCGTCTTTTTCTTTGAGTATCTTCAGAGCCCTGCTCGCCACCCGGCAGGCTTTCTCCTGTCCGCCCTCGTCGAGCCACTCATTTGTCACGCGGTTTGCATTGACTCCGAGCACCGCGCCCATTCTCAGCCCGTGCAGATAGCCCATGATGAGCGTTCCGGCGGTTTCCATATCAATAGCGGATACCCTGCTGTTTTGCAGATGCGCAATGAGATTTTCTCCCTGCATCGGCCAATAGCTGTTCTCGTCGCCGTTTATGGGGCGGGCCTGACCGATATAATAGGAGCTTATCGAGCAGACGACTCCGAGCGTGTACTTATATCCGAGTTCCGTGCACGCCTGAATGAGAGCCTTTGTCGCCTCGGGCGCACAGAACGCGGGGAATTCAGGCTGGACATAGTGGGTAACGGCTCCGCCCTTTCTCATGCAGGCAAAGGGTATAATAATGTCTCCGACCGCGATATCCTCGCGTATGCTCTCGGCGCAGCCTACCTTGATGCAGGTGTGGACGCCGATTTTTTTAAGTTCGTTCACGCATATCTCAGCCGGCTGACAGCCGATGCCCGTCGAGGTCATTGCGATATCCATATCCTCATATTTTCCGGCCACCGTCTTGTACTCTCTGTTATACGCGAGCTGTTTTGCGCCCTGCCATATCTTTTCGACATGAGCGGACGCGTTCTGATCGCCCGGAAGAACGACATAAGGAGATATTTCTCCCTTGGCAAGCCTCAGATGGTAGACCTTGTCGCCGACTGTCGGGGCAGTAGCCTTAACGGTATTTTCAGTTCCCATGTTATGCCTCCTGAATTCTTCTCTAGCCAAACGGCGGACAAATATATGTCCGCCGTTTGGCGTGCTTTTTTTATTTGCCGCTGTATACGCTCCAGTTGGGTACGTCGGTTACATAGGGGATGGTAAGCTCGCCGTTCTTAACCTTAGTCTCGAGCTCCTTGCCCTTTTCGATGGCTGCCGTGAAGGCTTCGCCGTACTCTGCATTCCTCTGTGCAAAGGCTTCATAGGTAGGCCAGTCAAGGAAATAGCCATTGTTGCTGATGTCGCGGATGCCGGTCGTGCCGCCGGGGAAGCTGCCCTCCACAAGGCCCTTAATAGCATCGTAAACAGTGTCGCCATAGCCCATTCCAATGGAGCCCGCGAAGTTCTGGCAGCTGTCGGTGAAGTCGCAGATGACGCTGAAGCCCATAACGCTCTTGTCGGTTGTCTCGTTTATGGCCTCCATTATGCCGGAGTCCGCAGAACCGCAGTCGCCCTGGATGAAGTCGCAGCCCTTTTCTATCATGGCAAGAGCGACCTCCTTGACCTTTGCGGTGTCCTCATAGCTTGCATACGCGAATTCAACGGTCGCGTTAGGGTTCGCGTCATAAACGCCCTGCATGTAGCCGTTGCCCTCTGAGTTCGGGCCCGGCTCCTCGCCGCCGATGATAATGCCGACCTTATTGGTCTTTGTGGCGAGCCCTGCCATGTAGCCGTCGATGTAAAGCGTTGCCTGTCCCTGATACAAGGTATCCCAGAGGTTTGCCACAGTATCGTCGGCTGTGTTAATGCTCTGATAGACTGCCGCGAACTTCGTGTCAGGGAATTCCTTCGCAACCAGCTTTGTAGAATCGGACATATAGGGGAAGGTTGTGATGATCAGGTCATAGCCGTCCTGAGCCATGTTTCTGATATCTTCTTCAAACTTTGCCGGTTCGCTCTCCATCTTCTTGAACTCTACGCCGAAATCCGTTGCCGCACGCTCACCGCCCGCGGCCATGTCGTCCATGGGGCCCTTGTCGCCGAATTTCTGATTGCCGATGAGAACCACCTTGAGCTGCTTTGCCGCGCTTGGATCAGACGTAGCGGCACCGGACTCGGCGGGGGCTTTCTGTCCGCAGGCTGCAAACACTAATGCCATGCTCAGGCAGAGAACCAGACTTATCAACTTTTTCATGATGTACCTCTCCTAAAGTGTTTTTTTATTAGTTCGCTCGACGAGCATTGAACTTCTCTTTGAATTCTGCCGAGGTCGCATTTGGTCAGCTTCTTATCACGTACTGCAAATCTCCCGGAAACCAGCACATCGGTGACGTCCGCTCCCGTAGCGCAGAACACCAGCGCAGAGCTAACGTTGTCGTAGAGCCCGTAATGAAGGGGCGTCATGTGCGGCGCCGTGCAGTTGACCAGAATTATATCGGCAAGCTTGCCCTCCTCGATAGTCCCGAGTTCGCTTTCGAATCCCAGTGCCGCGGCACCGTTTACCGTAGCCATATCGAGTATTTCCTTGGGAGTGATCGCGTTAGCGCCGTAATTCAGATTGTGTGCTAGCGCCATACATTTCATTTCGCGGAAAAGGTCGTTGGAATTGTTCCACATCGCTCCGTCAGTTCCCAGCCCGACTCTGACACCGCTGTCCAGAAGCTTTCTGATGGGGGAGAGCCCGTCAGCAATTTTCAGTTCGCATATGGGTGTACTGATGAGCTTCGCGCCTCTTTCGGCCATTATGCGGACATCGTCCTCGTCCAGCCAGACTCCGTGCGAGCCAATGTAGCGCTCATTCAAAAGGCCGAAGCTGTCCAGAACCTTCACAGGGCTTATGCCGAACTTGTCTATAGCCGCGTCGTATCTCCACTTCGTCTCAGAGAGGTGGCTCGTAAATCTGCATCCGCTTGCATTTACAATCCCTGCTGTTTTTTTGAGCCTATCCTCGGTGAATTCCTCCTCCGGCAGCGTGCCTAGAAGAGGGATACAGCTATTTTTCTCACATTCAGCCGAGAAAGCCTTTACCATTTTGTCCGTGAGGAACGCATCGGATTCCATAAAGTCGTAACGTATATCCTCTGCCTCAGCACCTCTGAGGCCTACCTCGCGGAATGCCTGCTGTGACCGCTTTCCCAGACTCCAGAACATGTTTTCAATCAGAGTCGTCGTTCCCGAAAGCAGCGCCTCACAATAGGTATGCTGCCTTGCGTAAAAGCGCTCGTCGTCCGAGAGATAGGGGAGAAACCATCCGCATTTGCCGAACTCTGTCATCTGCTCAAGCAGGGTCATCCCGTCACCCAACCCCTTGGCTGCCGCCATATCACCGTGGCAGTGACCATTTATGAGCCCGGGCATAACAATTCTGCCCGTCGCGTCCACGAATTCCGCGGCGTCCGTGGGCGTCAGCTCTCTTTGTGTTACCAGCGCTATCCTGTCTCCGCTGATCCCGACGCTCCCCCGGAATGCCTTATAAGCGTTGTGCGAGGAGACTATTATTCCTCCGGCAATAACAATGTCAAACATGGCTCCCGCTCTCTATTCGGCGCCTTCGAGTATCGCGAGACTCGCGCTTACGCCCAGTCTGTCCGCCGACGCGTTGACGACCGCCATCGCGTCCTCATAGGTTCTGATACCGCCGGAGGCCTTGACCTTCATCTTGCCGCCCACCACGCTTCTCATCAGCTCGACGTCGTGAGCCGTCGCGCCGCCCGTGCCGAAGCCGGTCGAGGTTTTTACAAAGTCTGCGCCCGCTCTGAGTGCAAGCTCACAGGCCGTTCTCTTTTGCGTGTCGTCTAAATAACAAGTCTCGATTATGACCTTGACGAGAGTTTCGGCCGCCGCGTCGACGACCGCCTTGATGTCGTTATAGACCTTCTCCGTGTCGCCCGCAAGCAGAGCGCCGACGTTTATGACCATGTCGACCTCCTGCGCGCCCTTGGAAATCGCGTCCTTGGTTTCAAAAGCCTTTGTCTCACTCGTGTTCGCCCCGAGAGGGAAGCCGATGACCGTGCAGACCTTTACGTCGCTGCCCGCCAGAAGCTTTTTTGCAAGAGAAATGTAGCAGGGGTTTATGCAGACGGAGGCAGCGTCAATCTCAAGCGCCTCCTTGCAAACCTTTTCGACCTGCGTGGGTGTAGCGGTAGCCTTGAGTATCGTATGATCCATCATTTTTCCAAGCTTTTTCTTATCCATTTTTAACCTCCTGAAGCATACTTTCCTTAATAAGAAGATTTTTGATTTTTTCTTTTTCGCTTTCGTTAACCTCGTCGAGCGGAGCCTTGATCCTTCCTAGCGGATTTCCCGTGAGCTGCGCTACGTATTTATAGGCAGACATGAACGGGCCGATCTTAAGCGCCTGACGGACCCTCAGTATTTTACCCTGCAGCACTTCCGCCCTGTCAAGGTCCTTCTGCGCAACCGCGTCGCACATCTCGACGATGAGCTTCGGAAACACGCAGGTGATAAGTGAAACCACACCGTGCCCGCCCAGCAGGCTTGTCGAAAGTATCTGCGCGTCGCTTCCCGCCATCAGCTCAAAATGTCTGCCCTTACCTATGAGACTCAGCACCGTCTGCAAATGTATGACGTCCTGCGTGCTGTCCTTGTAGCCTCTCATGTTGGGGTTGTCGCGGAACACCTTTGCGATGACCTCCGGAGGTATTTTGTTGCCCGTTTCCGGAGCGTTATAGAGGTATACCGGGAGCTTTGTCGCACCCGCGATACCCGATATGTAATCATTAAGTCCGTCCGTCGTGTACTTGTATATAAGCGGTGGAGTTATAAAAATTCCGTCCGCTCCGCAGTCCTCATAGCGGCGCATACACGCCACCGCGTGATCCACACTGTTAAATATAAGGTTCCCCATTACCGGTACTCTGCCCTTCGTGACCTTAACGGCTCTTGCAACCGCCTCGACTCTGTCATCAACGCTCATCATCAGGGCCTCGCTCGCCAGTCCGTTTACAAAGAAACCGGTCACACCGTTAGAAATCAGAAATTCATATTCGGCTTCGAGAAGCTCAAAGTCCACTTTTCCGTCATCGGTAAACGGGGTTATAATTTCGGACGCCGGACCATGCAGCAGATACTGTTCGCTCATCTCACTCTTCCTTTCGAAGTAAATGCAAAAAAGTCAATCGACTCTCATCTCATGTGCCGAGTATATGATAATAATTTCTGTAATTCAACTGATATTTTACATTATTTCATTTTTCGTTGGCTATTACAAGTTGACTTATCGGGATTTGTCGGTTGTTTCTAAGATTAAGTGAACATTATTTCATAGTTATTGCTTTTTTAGGCCATTCGGCTTAAGGCCGCGAGCGGTGCAAGACGTTGTATGATATTTATTCTACTATCCGCTCCTGCAAACACGCTTATTTGAGCGACCGCAGTTACCAATATTGAAATATTGTTCACTTGCAGCTTGACAAACCTGAAACTATAACTTATCATAATGATATGCACTTCCATTTTTAACAAACTCCCAACAGAAAGTGAACAATTATTATGAGTTATGACGAGCAGATACTTTATAAAGTGGCGCAGATGTATTATATAGATAATCTTACTCAGGCCGAAATTTCGGGCACTCTGAAGCTTTCAAGGCCCAAGGTTTCTCGGCTTCTCACAAAGGCGCGGGAGGATGGCGTCGTTCAGATAAGCCTGAGCAAGACGCCAGAAAACAGTGCAGAGGAGCTTCAGTTACGCATCAAGGCGCGTCTGGGGCTTGCAAATGTGCTTGTCGTCCCCTCCGTTTCCGCTAACGAGTCCGAGAATCTTCGGGCCGTGGCAGGAGCTTCGGCCAGGTTTTTTCAGCAGTTTATAAAAGACGGGGACAAAATCGGCATCTCCTGGGGCTACACTCTCATGGAGATTGCAAAGGCTCTGCCCGTCGCCTCCTTCCCCAGATCTTCTATCGTCCAGATAGCTGGTAATCTCGACAACGCGGACTCTACGAATTATGCTAACGATATTATTCGCCAATTTGGCGAGAGAATGTGCATCGACCATAAAACGACTTTGCCCTGTCCCATTCTCGTCGAAAATTCCATCATCGTCGACTTGCTCCTGCACGATTCAAAAATTAGCTCCATCATCGACCAGATAAACGCCGTGGATGTGGCGTTTCTGAACGTCGGCATGCTAAGCGAAAACAACTGCCTGTGCCGCACGGGTTTTGTAACACCGGAGGATTTGCTCCTTCTGCAAAACAAGCAGTCGGTTGGCTGCATCTGCTCCCGCTTTATTGATATCGACGGCAACGTCGTCGACGAAGCCTATAACAGCAGAACCATCAGCATCGCACTTCCCGTCCTCAAAAAGGTTCGTGTCTCCTGTGCGTGCATCGCGACGGAGCGGAAGGTTCCCGCTCTGCTAGGTGCGATAAGAGGCGGTCTTGTGAACACAGCAGCAATGGATTCCGACACGGCTGAACAGCTTCTGCGGTACGCGGAACGATAATAATTATAAAAAAGGAACAGCTATAAAACATGGTAAAGCTCATAGTCTCCGACCTCGATGGAACCCTCCTCGACGATAAAAAAACTCTGCCGGTTGATCTCAGCACACTTTTAGATGAGCTAGCCCGCAAAGGCATACTTTTTTCCACCGGTAGCGGAAGAAACTACGCCACACAGAAGCGCCTTTTTAAAGGCTTTTGCGACAAGCTAAGTTTCATCTGCGACAACGGCGCGTATATAGTCGAAAACGGCGTGAACACTTTTGTGAGCGTTATCCCGGAGGAGGAATGGCGCAGGCTCGTCGTTCTGCTTGAAACGTGCATACCGGAAGCCCTCATTATCCTCTGCGGCGTAAACGGTGCCTATTGCCGGGATTACCGCGGAATGGGCGAAACCGAACATATTATGACCGTTTTTTATTCGGGGCTCGAGTTTGTGGAGAGCCTCAAGGTTATTGAGGACCACATCTTCAAAATCTCCGTCTGTCTGCCATACACCGCAAAGGAACGCCTGCTACCGCTGCTTTCGGAAAACAGCAGCGGTAGGGTCGCTTTTCTAAATACGGACCCCAGCTTTATTGATATTATAAATACCGGTGTGTCCAAAGGCGGCGCGGTAAGGTACTTGCAGCAAAAATACGGTATCAGCCGAAACGAGACTATGGTTTTCGGTGACTACTACAACGATCTGGATATGCTCGAGCAGGCAGAGCTCAGCTATGTTATGGCAAATGCCCCAGCGGATGTTCAGGCGCACGGAAACTTCCTCGCTCCGGACAACAACGAGCGCGGCGTTGTATCCGTGATAAGATATTACCTAAAACACAAATAATTATCGACTCATCTTTATCTGTTGACGCATTTAAGGGTGGACCGGCAAAAACTATATTATGCTGTCGCTTGTCACAGATGACTTCGTCCCATATTATTGGGAGTCACAGGGGAAATCTGGGCTGGATTGTCCTCCGAACCCGTTATTCCTTGGAGTCAAAAACAGCCACAAATTAATATTAGATTGCAGACTTTGAAAAATCATCCGAAAAGCCAATTGCACCGAGTAGTTTTGAAAACAAATTAAACACAGCACATTTCAACCGTTGACCGGGCTAAAATATGCTGTTCTTTTGTGGACACCGTGGAAAAAAGATTTCTTATCTTTCTCCAAAGAGAGCGCCAAATTCTCAAAATAAATCAGATTCTCCGCAGGCAATGACCAATTTTATGATGCCATAAATCCTCAGACTCTTCACGGCCGTGTTCAAATA
>JAYFQM010000169.1:0-6888 GCA_034927185.1 Oscillospiraceae bacterium
TCACAGCATTAAATACAGGGAAGGTCAGTCAGTTATCACGCATGCTGAAAGGCATAAGAAATAGCGGCTATATTATTTAAGTTACCTAAATACAAAGAGAGGATCTACTTCTTAAAAACCGAAAACAAATTGACACTGCCAATAAGATTGCTTAGCGTTGACATCTCAATATATTTATAGTATCATAACTGTAATATTTGGTAAAAAAATATTATCGTTTCAAGTGTCCCTTTGGGCGTACGGCCTTTGGGGAAGAATAGGGAACCGGGTGAGAATCCCGGACGGCACCGCCGCTGTATGCGCTTAAGGCCGCGCTCGTCGACGAAAGTCGGTCACTGGGAAACCGGGAAGGCAGAGCGCAGTCCGCAGGAGGTAACTCCGTAAGCGCAAGTCAGAAGAACTGCTTGAAATTGTTTTACCCGCCGTAAGCAGGCAAATGATTTTATGTTGTGCAGAAAAACGGTTGCAACAACCTTTCAGGTTATTGCAGCCTTTTTTGATTGTTTAACATCTTTCATCAACGCAAATGAGGACAAGGAGGTTCTAAAATCATGAATGAAAACACCTTTTCTTCCCGAGATTGTTTTGATCCGGAGCCAAGCCTGCGAAAGTTTCAAAATGACCCTACTCCGGAAAACGAGCTTCAATTTTTAACGGGGCTGAAAAATGCAAAATTTTTGGTACCGTGCAGGGCAAAAAGAAAAGGCACGGGCAACGGTTATTGCATGGCGGTTCTAAGCATGCAGACCGAAGAAAAATTCCTGCCCGCCTTTTCCAGCCACGACGAACTGAAAAAATGGCCATATGAAAACGACAGGATGGCGCTGTGTTCTTACGATAAATTGAAACACGCCGTTCTGGACGACCCGGAAAACCTCTCCGGTATCGCCGTTAACCCCTTCGGCAGGGTCCTTTTGCTGAGGCAGGAGCAACTGAGACATATCGACTCAAAAGTGGAAGGAATGTACATGCACAGGGTTGATCACCGCAGGAATCTACGCCTGTCGAGACCCGGATGCGAACTTCCGGGTCTTGCGGAAGCATTAAAAAACCTCTTAAGATCCAAAGATGAGATATACATGGCATATCTGCTGTTGGCACAGGAGCCGGGGGACGCCGAACCGCACTGGTTATTTATCATAGACTTCAACGGAGAGAAAGACGTGCTGTTCCCCGCCGTTGCCAGAGTCGTGCGGCCGTATATGAGGCCCGGCGAGTCGTTTGAAATCATGAAGGCGACTTATACGCTTCTGCAGCACGCCTCGGCACTGTGCGAGCCTATTTATCGCAAGGAGCAGGCCGTGGATGGAACACGGCAAATCCCTTCAAAAAAATAGAATATCGTTTCGAGTGTCCCCTTGGGCGTACGGCCTTTGGGGAAGAATAGGGAACCGGGTGAGAATCCCGGACGGTACCGCCGCTGTATGCGCTTAAGGCCGCGCTCGTCGACGAAAGTCGGTCACTGGGAAACCGGGAAGGCAGAGCACAGTCCGCAGGAGAATTCTTCGCAAGCGCAAGTCAGAAGACCTGCTTGGAAATTGCTCTGTGCGCCGGTAAACGGCTGGCAGAGCTTATGAAATTGCGCAGGAATACGGCTGCGGCAGCTATTTATGGTTGCCGCAGCCATTTTTAAGTCAAAATAGATCTTCCCGTCCTATTTATGACCATTATGAAGGTTGAATAACAAACCCGGCTCGCTGCGCTGAAGGTGCTGCGACCAAAATGAAAGGAAGGATTGTAAAAATGAAAAAGAGGTATTTCGCATTGCTCCTAGCCTTAATATTTTTTCTGGGAATGTTCCCTGCGCCGGCTTATTCGGCGGAAGGCGACGCCGTCTGGGAAAGCCTGACTTTGCCGGACGGGACGGAGTTGGAAGCGTCCGGCGAAGAAACAATCAGCTTGTGGGGTATATATGATATAACCTGCTATACGGTGGAGGTGCCAACAGTGACCGACGCCGTATACCTATACGACGACAATGCGTATTTTGATGGAAGCGGAGTTGGGCTTGCCACGCAGTACACGATGGCGGATGGAAGTTCTTATTATGACAGCGGATATCCCTGGAATATCACTAAGACCGGCGATCATTTTGAGATATCCATGAATTATGACGGCCATAACCTGCTGGATACCGAGCCCGGAGCATCTGCCTCGGACAGCGGTTATCTGCTGGTGCGGGTACCCTATTCGTCGGGCGCGACCGATCCGGCTGAGTGCTATTTCATCCGTTTTGTTGAGAAGGGAGAGGCCAGAGGCGTGGACACCGGAGAGATAGACCCCGAGGATTATGCCATCTGGGACCGTATCGAGGCCTACGGCGACGATAGTTTTGATTCCTGGGCGCAAGAGGATAACGGAATTCCCTATTACACCCAGGACACGCTTGAGGTGGGAGGAACCGAGTACCTGTACTATACGGTGTATTTGCCTGAAAATACATATGACCTTTATTTAATAGACGAGCAGCTTTATGATCCCGAGGGGGACAGTTCAGTTTTTGCCACCCAGTTGGTCCTGGGAGACGGCAAGCCGTCTGGCTGGCGCGATGAATCCAGCGCGGACTATTCAGGCTACTGGGACTTATACAACTGTGGCGCGGGCACAATAAGTCCAGGTTCTGTAGGGTTTTCGTCAATAGATGATCCAGGATCTCTTTATTCAGGATATACGGGTTGTGCTTTCAACCTCTTTGCCGAGAACCCAGTCGTTATGGATGAAGAAATGGGCTCCTATTGGAACGGGAACGAAGATTTTTATACCTGGCCCGAGGACAATAACGGCTATCCGCTCCTGCGCGTGGCCTACGGGCCGGATTCCAGCGCGTTTGACCAATGCTATTACGTCCGCTTTGTACAGGGCTCGCTGGTGCATCCCGAAACCGATGTCCCTCCTGTCCGGGACGGGGACTATTATCAGATCTATACTGAAGAACAGTTCCAATGGTTCAGGGACCAGGTCAACGGCGGCAACACGGGGATAAACGCCTTGCTGATGAACAGCATCGCGCTGAGCGAGGAGTGGACGCCCATAGGCACGGCGGAGCATCCCTTTGCCGGTACCTTTAACGGCAGCGGCCGTTATGTAACGAACCTGAGCATCGACAGCGAAGCGGATTATCAGGGCTTGTTCGGCTATGTAAGCGGCAGCGTCTTGAATATCAGAGTGACCGGATCGGTTGCCGGCGGCGATTACGTGGGCGGCGTGGCTGGCTATGTGTCAGCCACGGGTACGCTGGGCGGCGGGAACGGCTGCTGGAACCTGTGCGCCGTTTCCGGTACCGGGGAACATGTGGGCGGCGTAGCCGGCATTAACCAGGGAACAGCCTTGTCCTGCACAAACTATGGAGCTGTGAACGGCGCCGCAGAAACGGGTTCCGGCAATGTATCGAATTCTAAAGCCTTTTTTACCGTTAACAGCATCGCGGTTACCGGCACGCCGAAACTGGCCTACGCCAGCGGCGAGACGCTGGATGTGAGCGGTTTGGCAGTCACGGCCTCCGTTACGGCTACAGGAGCCAATGGGGCAACCTTTGCTTATCAGATCCCTTTGTCCCACCTGACGCTCAGCCCAGCCGCGGGCACTGCGCTGAACGAACAGGGCTCTGTTACGGTAACCGTCAGCTATGGCGGAAAAACCGCTACCTTTACCTGCAATGTGACGGACGGCGGCAAGTGGGACGGCTCAACCATGAGCGAGCCCGCACAGGCGGAAGGCGTTTATCAGATCGGCAGCGCCGCGGAGCTGGCCTGGTTCGCCAACGAGGTCAACAACGAAGAACGACGCGATATAGATGCGCTGCTCATTGACGATATCGATTTGAACGGCAAGCAATGGACCCCTATCGGCGCAGGATATGCCTATAACGATGAAACAGGAGATTCCTCCACCCGTTACGGTATAATAGACGATACCGCCTACATGGGGACCTTCGACGGCGGCGGTAAGACAATCAGCGGCCTTTATATCAGCACGGTTCCGGAAGTGGAAACCGCGGATCAGCGTAAAAACGGAAACCGTCCTTTGCACTATGAGACCTACTGCCAGGGCCTGTTCGGCATCATCGGAAAAGAGGGCTCTGTTAAAAATCTGACGGTAGACGGGGAGGTTCTGGCCAACGCCACTGGCACGTTCTATGTGAACGCAGCGCATTACGTGGGCGGTATCGCCGGCATCAACATGGGGCTGATTGTCAACTGCGTCAATGAGGCTGATATCACCGGCCATGTTTACGTGGGCGGCATCGCCGGTGAGGTGGGCGCCCAGACTGCCGGGCAGATCAAGGTGGCGGGCCGTGTGCTCAACTGCGCCAATTACGGCGATGTCACCGGGACAGCCTGGAGCTCCACCAACGCCGGCGGCATCACCGGACAGCTGGCTTACGGCAAGCTGCAATATGTGGAGAACCACGGGAATGTTTCCGCGCCCTATTATGATCCCTCCGGCTTTGCAGAATATGCCAGGAGTGTGGATATCGGCGGCATCGCCGGCGAATCGGTCAACGATCCGGCCAGCCCCACTTTCATCGACCGGGCCTGGAACAGCGGTTCCATCAGCGCGCCGGAGGGCGGCAATCGCAAGGCCGGCATTGTGGGTTTGGTGCAACAGTGTACCATTACCAACGTCTACAACACCGGCACCGTTAGCGATTGTTATTACTACTCCGGCGGCCTGGCAGGCTTTCTATACAGCGGCAGCGTAACCAACGGCTACAGCACGGCTACGGTCACCAAATACAGCACAAGCGTCGGCAATCAATCCGGTCTGCTTGTGGGCAGGGCAAGCAACGGCACCCTTCTGAAGAGCTTGTATTACGCCGCGTCCTCCACCAAACCGCTGCACTATGCAGAAAGCAGCAAGCCTTCTTATACCGTGGAGAATGTTGAAGCCAGGACAAGCATCACGGCTTCCATTCTGGGTGGCGCTTTTATCGACGGAGTTCCGCTTCCTGTTCTGGATATGGCAGATGCGCCGACCGGCGAAACGGAAATATGGTCTGTTGATGCCATTGATTTGGAGAATGGTAGAATTACGGTCACGCTGGATAAAAAGCTGACCTCAACGAACCTGACCCTGGATGACTTGCTGATTCATGCCAAGGTGAACAATGCGGCAACGACCTTGACCGGTTTATCACTATCCCAGGATAACAGCGGTGCGGCCACGGTGGTTACGATTACCTTCGACAAGGTGATGGCCGAGGCGGAACTGTACGTCTCCGTTGTCGACGTGAGCGAAACGATTACGACCCCGGCGACAGACAGCTGGCTCGACTACCGGGCTTCCGCTTTCGAGAGCGGGTCCGGCGCCAAGAATGACCCTTACATAATCGTGTCCGCCGAGCAATTGGCCCTGCTGGCCTGGCAGGTAACCGATCAGCGTCAGGATACCGCAGGCAAGTATTATAAGCTGGGCGATGATATCAACCTGGCGGGAAGGTTATGGACCCGCATCGGCTATGCCACGATGCTCTCCGAAAATGTCTATACTGGCGGCAAGGCCTTCAACGGCACCTTCGACGGGGATAATCGCGATATTTCCAACCTGACCATCCAAACGAATCAAGATTTCTTCGGCTTATTCGGCGTGATCGGTCAGGCAGGCGTGGTCAAGAATGTAAATATCGCTTCGGGCTCCGTTACCGCCACAGCTAGCAATTACGGCGGCTTGGGCGCCATCGCGGGCGTGAATTACGGCGTGATCTATCACTGCACCAACGCGGCTGACGTCAGCGGCATCAGGGATGTGGGCGGTATCGCCGGCATCAGCGGCGCGGTCAATAAAACGATTACCACCAGTCTGATTTACCGCTGCGGCAATACGGGCGCGGTAAGCGGAACCAGGGACGTAGGCGGCGTAACCTCCTTCAATGCCGGTACCGTGAGCGAGTGCTACAACACGGGCGCGGTGGAAGCAACAAACGTTACCTTCGGCGTAGCCGGCGGAGTGGTGGGCTACCATTATGAGGGCGGGGCATTTCTGGACAGTAGTTATAATATAGGCTCCGTGACCGGGAAATATGCGGGCGGCGTGGCCAGCAAGGTCCTCGACAACGTTGTGCGGGATTGCTACAGCAGCGGCGCGGTTTCCGGCGAAGGCTCCGGAGGCCTAGTCGGCTACACCGTCGGTTATTACTCCGTCCGAAACAGCTATTATCTGGCCAGCGCTGCCCCTATGCCTTACGGCGACAACAGCGGCACAGGCTTTGAGGCGAAAGGTACGCTTGAGGATTTGGCGGCTCTGTTGGGCTCGGCCTTCCAAAACGGAGGACCGGCTCCGCAGCTTCTCTGGCAAACAGAGGATCCGGGCGATTTGGCCGATGAAACCAATGGCCTTGCAATAAGCGCACTGGAGGTCAAAAACGGTTATTTAACGATTACCATGAATAAGCGCCTGATGATGACGCAGCTTGTTCAAAGCGATTTTACGGTTACAGGCGTTACCGTCACAGGCATTGAGTCCAGAATCAGCGGCGGCGTGACCGTGGTGACCCTGAAGTTCAACGTTATCCCCGCCGCGGCTGCCGAACAGAACATAAATATCAGCGTTGCCTATGGCGGCGGCGCGGTTAACGGCACCCTGACCGTCGAAGCCGACCCCTCCGTAGTCCCGCCAGTGTATGAAGCCGCCGGCAATTGGATCGACAACGCGGCCGCCGGCTATGCTTCCGGCAACGGCAGCGTGGGTTCTCCCTATATCATCAATACCGCGGAGCAGTTGGCTTACCTGGCCAATCAGGTGAACGGTTCGGAAGGCGTAAACGGCAACAGCCAAAGCGGGAGATACTTCCAGCTGGGCGCGGACATTAATCTGACCGCCAAATACTGGACGCCTATAGGCGTGAATATGGGCAATTGTTTTTCCGGCCATTTTGATGGCGCCGGACCT
>JAYFQM010000146.1:0-45031 GCA_034927185.1 Oscillospiraceae bacterium
AAGTTGAAGTCGGTCGGGCAGAAAGACACGGTCCTGCTTGGGTCCCCGTTGATATCAAACGTCTTAATACCTGTTTCGAAATTCAGAGACGACATTGATAATTCCTCCTTAGGCCGCTTCCGTGAACGTTACTACGCCGCCGGCATTTGCCGCTGTACCGAGAGTATGAGTCCCACCAAAAATTACGTCGATAGGCATGTCGAGCGTACTGGAACCGCCCAGACTCTTCGGATTGATTGCCGAACCCGCAAAGCGTTCTGCTTCGAACGAGCCCGTTGCTCCGACATAGTAATGAACGATAAGCATATCAAGATTTGCAAGCTCTGACCATCTTTCGTAACGAATGATGTTATAGAGTTTGACCTGCAGGTCAGAGCCTTCGCGCAAGGTGAATGGGTCAAGGGTCTGTTTGCGCTGGGGCTTTGATATGGTTGTAGATGTAATGCCGAGAATGTCGGTGAGAGTCTTCTCATCAAAGTTAAATTCGAGTGCGCTGTCCTCAACTCCGGCGCCCAGCGCTTCCCATTCGGGGCTTGCCGAAGTGCCGACATTGACATAGGTAATCATCAGCTTGCGTTCGGCTTTCGTGCCGGATGCTAGGTTAAAAGCCGTTGCTTCTGCCATTTAAGCATACCTCCTGTAAGTTAATTTACATTGAATCTGATACCTCCCTGAGTCTGTACCCGCTTCAAACAGGTATTGTGTCAGAGACGGCATTATCGAAATTACCGTACCTTCCCGAATCGTCGGGAAGTTTTTTGTTTTATTCTGCTCACAAATCCACGCGATAACATCATCGAAGAAACCGAGATTTGCAAGGTTCTGAAGCACATCAGAGCCGTAGGCTTCTCTGTTGGCAATAATGAAATTTAGATCCTGAGTTGCATTGAAATTCACGTTGCCGAGAATATCGGTTTTAAAAGTGAGCGGAGACGGAGACACAAAGATAGAATACTCTGTCGGGTTTGCCCCGAGATAGTCAACGCTGAACCTATTGCCAACCTTAACCGCAGGACATGACCGAAGCCAGGCCCTTATGTTTTCAGTCGTGTTTACATCCGGCAAAAGTACTCGCCTCCTCAAGAATGTCTTTCTTATGATCTGCCATAGCCCGTTCGAACCAGAACGAGCCAGCCAGAGGGCTATGCTCAGTGTTGTACTGAAGCTTTGCGCCGGTCAAATGCTTGATCTGATTCGGAGGCGAAAAGAAGCCGACAACCTGACCGCCCTGCTTTATAGGGATATTAGGACCCATGACGTTACCATAATACTGATATCGTGCATAGGGACCGGGATATTTGACCTCTCCGCTGCCGATATCCGTAGTCGTGTTGGGGGACCGGGAAAGGTTGCCACTTTCAAATGGAGTATAAGGCTCACAGTAACGAATGACTGCACTGTCGATGTACTTCTGTACCGCTCCGCCTGGTTGAACGCCATGCTCGGCAAGAATCTGCGCTTCGGATTTATTCCATTCAAGCTTCCCATTCATTTCCCCACCACCTTGAAGTGCGGTTCCCTGCCTTTGCGATTATCTGTCACCCCGATTATCGTCAGCAATTCGGAGTATTTTGCCTTCAGGTCGCCGGTACGAGGAGCCTCTTCAGTCGCCGTCCCCTTGATAATGACATCTCCGGGCTTAAGCGTCCAAGTGCCAGCAGCGCCGGTATAAGATTTTGGATCCACATACCCTGTCAGTTCCGAAGGAATTCGGATAATCAGTTCATTCGCTGCGAGAAGTCCGCCCTCTGCTGAAATGGTCGTTTTCGTGGTTCCAAACCACGACACGCCTGCTAGCACTCTGCGCTTGAAGACGTCATAGCCGTTTGTTTGGTCCAGATAGCCATTGTACAGCGTGACTGTCTCATCTGCTCTGAACATCAGCTCACCCCCAACCACAACAGCGGTGTTCCTTCATCGTCAACCTCACCAGAGAGATACTGACGAATCAACGTGCTCTTTGCCTCCGATATAACCTCAGCAGTCACCGGTTCGGCATAGGTTTCCGAATATCCGTCATTTGAGAACGATGCAACGGAGGGGCTTAAGATTGCTTGTGAACCGCCCACGCTTTCGATGTTGATAAGTTCTACCATCAGGAACTTAACGGCAGCGGGCACGGCAGCCATCGACTGAACGCGTTTCTGCGTTAACTGGTCGACAATCTTCTGTGCCCTGTACTCCAAAGCGGTAAAGGCGGTTTCCGTTACTATTGCGCTTCCACCTTTCTCGGTGAACTCAGCGTATTCAATGTACATACTCCCGCCTGCCTTTCTTAGCCAGCGTAGCAGACGGCCATCTCAGGATACATAGTCTTGTATCCGTACAGGACGTCCATGCTGAGCATATCCTTCTTGTACTTCATGTCGTAACCACGGATTACGCGCAGGCTGATGCCATTGTAGTTGGTGACATAGCACTCAACACCGGCAGGGACAGTCAGCGGACGCGTAACATATGCAAAGGCATTCTGGTGGAACGCAAGGTTCGCGGTATATCCGGTTTTTCCAGATACGTAGGTAACCAACGTGATAGCATCACCATCAGCAACAGCAGCCTTGAGCGGCTGAACAAGCGAAACGGATGCCGCAGTAGCGCTAATGGCTTCTACGTCTGCAGCCACGTTGTAGTAGTAGCTTCCGATCTTGACGATGTCGCCAGCCTTGAGAGTTCCGGCGGCAGCTCCAGAATCCACGGAAATGCTCGTGGCGCCCTTGACTGCAGCGGCTGCAACAGCAATGGTCTTGTTTCCAGAAATGGCTGTGCCCTGAGTGTGCGTCTTGACAGCCTGAGACATATAGTTGTCCAGACCATAGATGCGCCCAATTTCGGCTTCCCGCAGAGCCGTAGGAGTGCCAGATTCGTTCAGATGCACGAGGCCTTCGATCTGAATGAACTTGGAATGCGCCGCAGAATCCCAGATAGCGCGGCGCTGCGACATCGGGACCTTATTATCGTTGAGAAGCTTGGTAATTGCTGCGAAGTCATCCAGACCATCAGGCGTGGTACCGGGCACACCTCCAAAATACGGCACGTCCTTATAAAGACTGAGGCCGTCGCTGTTAATCTTCTGGGCAAGTGCTACGGCTGCCGGTTCAAGAAACAGCCTGTTCAGATCGTCGACATTGGTCGCCATCTCAAGAGCTCCAAACTCAACGTCAACCGTTGCGAGATGGTTGAGAGTAACATCTACGCTCTCTTCTTTGACATCCTGTGCAGAGGTGCCGGTACTCTTGTCGAACTCTTCGGCTGTCAGTACAACGGGTTTTCTGACTCGGATAGTATCGCCCTGCTTCTGGAAAGTGTTCGAAAAATCTCGGTATACGAGGTTGGGAAACACGAGATTCTCGATCAGGCGCGGAAGCGTCTGACGCGCTATGTTTTTTGTAGTGAGAAATTCATTAGGCATAAATTACTTTCCTTTCTTTTCGTAGCGTGCATAGAATTCAGCGTCACTGAGCTTGTCATCATCGCTCTGCCCGCCTCCTCCCATCCCGCCCATATTAGCTTGATAGGGATTTTGCGAAGCAAAAATCCCTTCCTTATCTTTTGTGAGCGTATCAAATATCTCAATATCGCCCTTGCCTTTGTTGGCTTCATCCGCGAGAGCCTTCTCGAAGTCGCTCAGAACGCCGGCTTTGATGTAGTCATGCGCAAACGAACGCTCACCAAGAGCCTTGCCGAAGCGCGCCTCTACATCTGCGCGAGCCGCGGCGGCCTTCTCATCAGCAGTACGTTTCTCGTCGGCGGCTTTGTACTCATCGATCTTCTTCTGAAGCTCGGCAGCGTCACCCTTAGACTTTTCTAGCTCGGTGATCGTGTCCTGAGCGGTTTTCAGGTCAGACTGTGCGGTCTTGAGCTTGACGTCAAGGTCGCCTGCGTCCTTTTTCGCCTTTCCGATGTCTGATGTGTTGATGTCAAGCAGCGCTCTGATCTGCTCGTCCGTTGCGCCCTCGAAGGTTTTCTTGATATCTTCTCTGGTCATAGTTTCCTTTCCTCGCCTTTCAGTTTGTTATCGCGGTTCCTTTCCGCTTCGGCTTGATAGTTTTTCGGCATTCCGGCCAAAATTGGGTATAAGAAAAGCACCCTGCCGTGAAGCATGGTGCTCAGCTTATTTAGTTTTAGCGAGTTACATTTCGATAATATCAATGTCGTTATATATCTCGGCCAACGATTTACCTACGAACAGAGGCGCGGATAGAACGGCATCCAGACTGTCAAGTGATACGCTCTTGTAATCGTCGCCGCACACAACGTCAACTATCCATTTGTCATAACGGCTCACGGGATCGAGGTAGCAATTAAGCCCTTGATACTCAAACCTAAAAATATTGCAAAACTCATCGAGCCGCGCTCTTATCTCTGTGAGTGTCATAATATATCCGCGTTCTCCTTTCTCTCTTCCTCGGTCAATTCGCGCATTGGCCGGTCTACTAGCTTCCCGTCCTGCCAGATATAATCATGGGCGTGTTCTCCGCGCTCACCGTACGGGTGGACTTTTGGGAATCCGTGGTCATTGTTGGTGACCTGCTTGATCTGCGCACCATCGGACCCATAATAATTTCGGTTAATTCCGCCTTTAACGTTTACAAATTGTGTGATGCTGTTCGGTCCTCCAGTAAGGGTGGTTTTCTTTACTTCGATTATATCCTGCCCTGCGGCATTCGTCAATGTGGGCTGCTTAACGTCTTTGAAGCCGCTGACAAAAGTTCGCTCAAACTTAGTTTCAAGACCGGATTTGTCTGCGATTTCTTTATATTTCGCCGTCAGATTCGTGATATTTTTCTGAGCCTTACGCCGAAGCACGTCATCTCCAGAGGCCTTAGCGGCATTGGCAAGATCCTTCTGTTGCCGAATCTTTGTCTCCATCTTTCGCATGAGCTGAGAGGTTTCATACTTTGTGTAATGCTCCCCATCGATCTCGCAGCCCTTGTTATTAGTCTTGCGCCATTCTTCAAGCTGCTCGTCCGAATACCGACGCTTCGAGATCCCGATAATGACGAAAAAAGCGAAATGTGTGCAGTTCCATTCCCCGATTGGACGATTAAAGCCCTCGTACTGCTTCCCGTCTACATCGACGAACGCCGCCCCACTTTGCATTTTCTCATATTCGGCTTTTGTAAACTGTCTGCCTTGGCATTGTTCATGGTCCTTCGCGCTGTTTGGGTGGGCGGTAATTTCGACACCGTCAGCACCAATTTGCTCCCCGATGATGTTTTGAGCTTCCTGCTGTATGTGCTTCACGCCGTCAATGACATTCATGCGAATAGCCGTATCCAGCCGGCGTGTAACACCGCTTTCGTATGTCACCCGGAGGCCTTCAAGCGCCGCATGTTCGAGCTTGCTTCGTATTGCTGAGTTATAATCACCGACGCCTGACAGCGTGGCCTGCACCGCGTCGGAGACGAGCTCCTTGTACGTGCTGGAGACGTTCGATGTATTCGAGAAATTGTGCAAAAGGCCCTTTGTTACCTTTGTCATGGCTTCTAGCGTGTTCTGCATCAGCTGGTTATATTCGAGTGGAACGAGCGGCCGGCCGCGGGCAATGGCACTGAATGCCGCGTCGGTGTATTCTTCCTTCAAAGCCTGCTTGTACAGTTCCTGAATGTCTGCAAGGTTCCTGCCTGTGGCCTTCTGAAGCTCGGCATTGATTTTCTCGATATTCGTTCCGGCTTTACGAATCTGGATCAGCTTATGTATTGACGCTGGAGAGAGCTTTCCGATTTCATTTATTTGCTCGCCTACCTTTCGGAGATAAAGGGTATTAACCGCATCGATGCGCCACTGTATTTTAGCAAGCGCGGCTTCGAGCTTCTTTTCACTCAGCATCTGGGCCACCAATCAGATCTTTGACCTTCGCTGCAGTCGCCCTAACCTCGTCGATCTCCTTCTGTGCATCCTCAATTCTGTCGCCCGTGACCCATGACGCCAATCGCGCCCCTTTAATCAGGCCGCGGCTCTCAAGTTCCGACAGCTGATTAAAGGTTTCGGTTGTACTTTCAAGAGACGACATATCCCAGTCGAAAGAGATTTCATACTGCCCTCGAGCGCCCGCAGGCGTCAATCCAAACGCCTCAGCCATAACATCGTAGGCGTAAGCCAGCTGCTTAAATACGCCCTCTATGGCTGTTCGAATATCATCAACCATGCAGAACGTGTCATAGTTTGCGGACTTAATCTCCGTCGCTGTAGCAGCTGCGGTGTCTGGCTCTGTCAGAATGCCGCGCGAGGTTCCTATGCTCTGCTCAAGCTGAGCACAAAGATTATTGAAGCGGTTATAGTAAGAACTATCGCGGATAGCCGGGTCAAAGATTTCCCAGAAGCTCTTTTCGTTATTAAGACCTCCGAGCGCTTGAAACTTTTTGAACAGTCCATTGTCCGGGAGCTTATTGTCTTTGCCAAAAAGCATTTCATCGGCTCCGACAAATGCTTTTTTTATGTCGTACTCTCTCGCAATATCTTCAAGGCACCTGTACAGCTCCTCAACTATAGGTTCACTGCCATAGGTTATAGGCACGCCGTAGATATCCTTATCTTTGCGGTTATCAATCGGCGACTTGAGAAAGCCGAACAGCATGTGCTCGACACCCCGAATGATAATCTCTTCGGTTATGTCTGCCCATTCCGGAACATCAACCAAAAAGGCCGTTGCCCCTGAATCTGTCGTAACGCGAGTTTTGATCGTGAGAGTATTGTTTTCGAGGGTGCAGTCAATCCACCTAAAATAGCAGATATCGTGAACTTTTGCGAAATCAGCCCGAAGCGTTGCGCTGGTAATTTCGTCGCCATCTATAGCCGAAATTGTCATACGGCTCTGATCTAGAGTATCAAATAGGATCTTGCCATTCTTCACATACGGGGCTATGACCTTTCCGCCTTTACCCAGTGCCTGAGTTGTTATCTTTTTGCGCTTTGCCCACACTTTATTGATCGCATCGCTGATAAACTCAGAACGCGCCGTTGTCGTTCCATTCGGGCCAGATATGGTAATCGTGCTGCCGGCAAAGACCTTATTTGAGAGTCTGTGTGCAAATATCGCACCGAAGTTTATCTTCCGAATATCCTCGTAGTCTCTCGAATACCGCACGTTATGAGATTCCTCTTCTTCAGCTTTGGGAGTTTTACCAAACATCTTCTTAATCCAATCCCAAAATCTTTCAAGCATTGTTTATCTTCATCTCCTTAGCAATCTTCTCATGTGCGGGGTAAAGCCATATTCCCATGCGTCTAGGATGTCAATGTCGCTTGTACCGTCGTCCAGACGGACATCATCTATCTCGTCCGGATCCCATACCGCTGAGCGCAGCCCCGCCGCCAGGTCTTCACATGCGCCATTAACCAACCTGATTCTGCCGGCGGTGAAGAGAATATCCGCACAACGAATACGGTCGTTGATTTCACCCTTTATGCTGCCACGGATCCGATATTGTGTTTTCGCATCCAGCTCGTTGAGTATCGCAGCCTCCGCGCAGTCAGGCCAGCAGGTGTCAACGAAGCCGTAATCTGCTATTACAGCATCGACGAACTTCACGAACTCGTTTATGAACTGCGAGACGGAAACACCGTCCGCTTTTATCGACTTTGCTTTGAGGACATAGAGTGTGTCAAAGTCCTCGTCAAAGCCGTTTGCCACAAAAGCGTGATTCGATTTCGTGCCACCGACGTCCGCCCCAACCTCGATGTATTTGAGCTTTGGCACTTCTGTGCGGTCGATAGCATACCAATCTTCCATGTCCGCGAACAGGCGATAAATAAGCCCCTCAGCTGCAACACGCTGTCCGAGGATATCACGCTTATACCACACGCTGTTTGGATCATACTGCGAGGCGATTTCCGCTTTGCGTTGTTCGGATATTGACATGTTGTCCGTAAGCGTGAAGTGTTGGTACTGATAGCCGCCGACAAAGCCTGCTTTATACTTGTCGATATAGTCCGTGTATATGCGATGCTTCGGCGGACACGGGTTTAGGTCCCAAAGTATTAGCGGCTCCTTTGCAGCAGCCTGACGGCCCATAGCAACCTTGATAAACGATGCGCGGCTGTCGTCGCTGTCAAAGTGCTCGTTAATTTCGGTCGCAATCCACAGGCCATAGGAGTTACCTAGAATGCGCTTATAGCTGTCGGCCTTGCCTCCGCCGACGAAGATAACAATCTTCTCGCCGGTCTGCGTGTTGATAAAAAGAGCCTCGTTATCCTTAAACTTGCCCCAGTGACATCTGCCACGGAACAAAGCTTCAAGACCGAAGCCGTTGCACACTCCGATATTCAATTTTGCATTGCCAAGCGTAGATCCGGACGCCAGATGTATCGTGTCCGAGCATTTTTCCAAATAAGCCGCCGCAATAATGCAGTGATCTATCGTCTTGCCTGAGCGGATAGCGCCCTCGGCCAAATTCATGCGGTTATGTAACGCCTGCCTGATATAGGTCTTGTGCTTATCAGAAAACGGCGACCACTCAATTTGTTGTGTCTTATTCATCCTTCAGCAGCTCCGCAAGCGGCGTGAGGTCCTCGACCTCGCCAGCATCGGTTTTCTTATCCCATAGTCCCAGATGCCGTCCCAGAAGCTCCAAAGCCTTAACCTTGTCGTAGGTCTTGACCTCTACGGCTCCTTTCGCGCCCTTCTTCACAGATGCAACAGCGGCGCGTTTTTCCATCGGCAAGTCTTCCGTTGGTGTCAACATCACACGATTACGTTTACCGACTGTTGCAAAGTCAGTGCCGTCAGCAAACGCAATTTTCGCCAGTTCAACGATAACTTTGTCCTGCGTAATTTGTGTCCGATTGATGCGGGCTTTCTTGCGCTTTTCGATATAAGCGAGTATTTCAGGTTTTTTCAGGTTCTCGCTCCCCATCGAATACGCGGTCTTTTCGCTGTATCCGGCACGCTTTGCCGCTTCGGTAGCATTGAAGTCAATCAGATACTCATCAGCAAAACGCTTCTGCCGATCATTCAGTTTGCCGGACATCAACACCACCTTCTGTCAAACAAGTCACTCTTCTTGCCAAAAAGCACCTGGTTCTTCCAGGTGCTTAGCATATTTTTTATTATTATTAAACCAAATCACATTTTGAAATTAAAAATTTACAGTCATCTAGTCTTTTATAAAGATCATGTAGATAGCTTGTGGGTAAATCAGGTCCTATTGTGTTTATTATTGTTTCGCAT
The DNA here is from genome assembly GCA_034927185.1 of Oscillospiraceae bacterium. Classification (GTDB taxonomy): domain Bacteria; phylum Bacillota; class Clostridia; order Oscillospirales; family Oscillospiraceae; genus UBA2658. The sequence goes on from JAYFQM010000146.1 coordinate 9,170, forward strand.
CTCTCAACTAACATTACAATTAAGTTTTTATCATCTTTTGTTAGGATTTTTTTAGATGAAATAATATCAAGCTGCTCAAAATAGGCATTAATACTTTTTAATATCTCATCAGCGTTTTTCATTTTTATTTCATTATTTCTCAGAATAGTATTACTTTTTTGCAGTTCGTAGTTAATAATATCTTTGCTATCCCTATAGCTCTGCTGTTTTATTTCCTTTAATTCGTTCATAATACTGTTTAGCAAAACATCCAATTTATAATCGCCAGATACAGCTGACTCGTCATATTTTGCTGCGCTTACCTGTATTAATTTGATAAGGGAATGCCGACCCGTCGAATCCTTTTCTGTTTCTTCTATTGCTTTGCTAATCGCATCTCGATCTTCTAAAACCTCATCGAATAGCCGATCCTGCCTATATTCTAAAGTATTTATTCCAGTTATATCAAAAATTCTATCCGTCCCAACTTGATGAACAAGAACTACTGGTTTATTAAATGCGTGTCTTATTCCCAGTTCATAAAGAACATTGGGATTTCTTGTACTTAAATCGCATAAAGCCATTGGGGCCTCAATTAAATCTTTAATTATATCAGCTTGTATGAAGTGGCTCGACTTATCATCGTCAGCTCTATGCGGAGTATAGCCAGCACTTTTTATTGCGGGAGAAAAAATCTGCTCATAAATCTTTTTAAAGTGACATTCTTCAAAATCTTTGGATTCACTAATAGGCATAATAACAAAACATTTGCCTTTGTTTTTCGATGAGTTAACTCCTATTTTTTCCTCTGGCATAGTTTTTTCCTCCTAAAGCATCTTTTTCACCATTTTACAACACTTTAGAAGATTTTACCATATAATTTAACTGTATTTTTCACACGTCTCTCGCTTGCGACAAGTACTACAGTCGCCATAGAAAAAGACGCCGCACGGTTCTGTGCCGTTGGCGTCCTTTTCTATATCCAGCTTATATCATAACACAGCTCTCAGGAAAAATCCTGCCATCTTTTTGCCATAATTTTAGTAGTCAATTAGCCCGTACTGATGCACCGTAAAATCATACAACGCCTGATCCTTCATTCGGTATATTTGCCTTTCCTCATAGCCTAACTCGTCCTTAAGCCGCTCCACGTTCCCCTTAGCTGGCATGATATAAAACAGCTCCAACACCCGCCGTTCCTTGTTATCCAGTCCCAAAAGGCCACGCTCCGTCAGCTCGACCAGCCGCTTTGTGGCGTTATATGTATGGGCAAGGCGTTGACGCTCTACTATGTTGTTCAGCATACGGTCCTCGATACGACTTCCGCCGCCCTGGACTGCGACCGTATCAGAGCCGAGAGAACACTTAATCGATGCGTAATGCTCTTTCAGTGCTCCGATACGCTCCCGGATGTTATCCAGGCTTTCCTTTCGCCCGTTGTAATTTCGTAAATCCTCAATTGATGCCTGTTTCCAATTCATCAGATTCCTCCTTTGTTATCGTCATTCCTGCCAACTTACACAGGGCGCAGTTACAGCAACCGACTCAAAATATTTTGATACCGTTAGTTTGTGGTCATGAGCCTTTTTATGTGACGAAATCATAGACCGCCAAAGACTCTATTCCTATAATAGAAATATGATGATATCTCGAAAGGAATGGTTATATGTTAAGATACATAATCGGCGCTGTGATAGGCGCTATACTTGGATACCTATATTACCGGCTAGTAGGTTGCTCGTCAGGCACTTGTCCAATTTCGTCCAATCCTTATATCTCCACGATTTATGGTGCTGTTTTGGGTGTATTGCTTTCTATTGCATTTAAAAAGTAGACTTATAGCACATGGCAGCGGTTCCCCATCCAATTCCCTCAGCTCGTCCAGCGTCAGCGGCTCCGGGTTTACGAGTTCAGCCTTTTTTATTGTTTCAGGGCTTATGTTCACGGATTTCAAACCCGCATATGGTAACTCTCTCAACAATTCGTTAATTGCCTTTTCAAGATTCTTCAATTATTTCTCCTCCTTTGTGTCAAACTATTTTCGGAGTGATGCTATGGATAAGGAATATGACATAGTCGAATATAAGGGATTTCTTATATGTCGTTGGTCTGATCTATGGGAAATTCGTAAAGATACTACTGTTATCGGCACCGAATGGACGCAGGAAGATGCCATTGCTTTTGTGGATAGGATTATCCAAGAGGGCTATTACAGTCGGCACTAGGACTTGGCTGCTAAGGCTGCTTCGGCTGATGAGAGGGCGAGAAAGACGGTTTTGCCGAAGTCGGGCGCAATAAAGTCGATATGCCTGCACTGGTTATATCTCACTCTTACAACTGGTTGAATCTCAATTACCTCTCCAAATATCGTATCGGTATGCCCGTTATAAGGCCGAAGGACTGTTGCTTTAACCGTATCCCCTACCTTGCACGGCAGTATCATGACCTTTTTGTCCGGTGTTATCCAGTTGAGGATGTCCTCGGAAAGTTGCTTATTATCAGTTGCTTTGGCGTAGGCCGTAAGTGCTGTCACAGCCGCAGGGTCACGGTCTGGGCGAAGGATAAAGGCCGGACCATCTATCGGAAGTCCCGTATCGTTTTTAATGACCGAATATTTATCATATAGGCCTCTTTCAGTGTCATTCATTACTCTCCGTCCTTTCTGACTCCGCGCCATTGCCAGTCATCGCAGCCTTCGCCTTCCCATCCTTCACCGCACTTTTGTGTTGCTTCTTCTTCTGTGCAGTGATTGGCACACATACCGCAATAATGAGGTATATCCTCCACCGCCGCGTCTCTCTCAGCCTTGGCCGTGGCGAGTTCGTTTAAAGCCACATGATATTTGTGCTTGTATTCTTCCATATCGTTTATAAGCTTTGTTTCGTTTGCAGATATGCGTTCCACTTCCGCAACCAGCGCGGGTATATCCTCTCGGGCGTTGGCGATAAAGTCGGCATCGGTTTTGTTTTCAAAATCACCAAGCTTTATATATCTCCCAACAATGGTAAATATTGATGTGTTTCCGTCGTCCGATCTAATAGCTTGCCACTTGCCCTTCGTTGCCGCTTCTGCTCTTGCTTTGATTTCTTCGATGTTCATTTAAGATCCTCCTGTATGTATTGAAGTGCTTCATCCCTCGCTGCCGTTATGCGCTGAAACATCTCGGACGAGCCGCCGCTGTCGGGATGGCATGATTTTGATAGCTGCCGGTAACGGTCGGTAATTTCCTTTTCCGTTCTTGGGATGGCACCGAATTGAAGAGCGGTGAAGCATTCGGGAATATCCTGTTTCGGAGGAAGCACCTTGAGCCCTACAATCCATGTCTGAAGCTCGTAGATGCCGCGCTCGGTCATTCTGGCGATGTCCTCAAGCGTAAGCACCAACTGTGCGAAAACGTCAGACCCGTATTTAATGTCCTGACCGTGGTTCTGTGCATTTTCGACGCTATGTTCAAAGCGATAAAGCTGACCTTTAGACCAGAACTCTACCCAGCAGGAAAAGCGACTCCAATCGTAGTTATATTTTTCGACACCAAGACGAACCATGACCTTTTCCAACTTCGCCTCATAGGTTTGGGCTTCTGCATACTGTTTCGCCATTTTCTCTCCCTCCTATCCGTAGCAAAAATATGTAGTGCTGTAGCTTGTCTTACAAACCTCGTAAACTCCGGTACCCTGTTTAAACTCTGCTTGATATAGAACATTGTCCGGGCAGTCTATCTCGCCGCGTAGCGCCAGTTCTGCTATCGCTTCACACTCTTTCCGTACTTCAAGCGGCGGCGTATAATGTGGATCTCCGTTCGCGTATCCGATTAGGTACTGTCCCTTCTGCGCTACAACGTCATAGACCGTATCGGGGAACTTATCGCTTTTCACTCGGTTCATTATGACCGCGGCCACAAGCTCACGATGCCGCTCAGTGCATCCGGCCCATGCCTCGTTGTATATGACCGTGGCGATAATGCCGCGGTCGAGAAAATACTGCAGCTGCTCGGCGTCCCAAATTTCTTTTGCTCTGACTATTATCGGGTCCGTCTCCGATAACCCCATTTCACGTGCAGTTTCGGCTATTTCGTGTGCTTGATCCTGCTTAGAGGTCAATGCGCTCACAGCGACAGCCGGGCGGCTCAGCAGCGCTGCTATGATAATAATCATTGCGATTGTAATTACTTTTTTCATGACTTCATCCTTTCTATTCGTGCCTTCAGCGCCTGCATCAACGCTTCCTGCATATCGCCTTTGCTGTTCAGAGACGCAAGGACATCTTCGTCAACACCACCCTGAACCAGGAGAATGTGCGCGATTACGGGATATCTCTGCCCCTGCCTGTGAAGGCGTTTGTTTGCCTGCTGGAATATCTCTAATGCGAAGTTGGGTAGCGTGTACCAAATTGCGTGGTGCCCTCCCTGCTGCAAGTTAAGGCCGTATCCGCAGCTGACCGGATGTGCAAGCAGTATGTTTACCTCTCCGGCATTCCACGCTTCTTCATCCTGTGGGCCCTGGTAGACACGGACCCGAAGGCCGATTTTTGACAATGCTTTTGTCAGCCTGTCCAGTTCATGTTTGAACCAGTAGAACACCAAAGTATGTTCGCCGTGAAGCTGCTCGATGACCTCCAGAAAAGCCTCAATCTTACATTCGTGGATCTCAGCCACTCCGCCAACGTTGTTGTACACCGCCCCGCCGCAAAGCTGCAGCAGCTTTCCATTCAGCACTGCAGCCGAAGCGGCTGTTATTGTATCTTCCTCGACTTCAAGAAGCATTTCGCGTTCCAGCTTCTTGTAGGCCTTCAGTGCTGGACCGTCCAGCATGACCGGTATATCGTCCTCGATGAATTCTGGCAGCTCGAGATAGTCTTCAGCTTTCATGCTGACACAGATATCTGAAATTGCAGCGTGTATCGTTTGATCAGCACCATTCTGCGGGGAATATGTCCTGTACTGCGGGCCTGGATGCGCAAAGTCCTGTGTGAAGAACATTTCCCGGTAGCTGGATATTGTTTTACCCAGACGCTGACCGCCATCCAGTAAGAATACCTGCGACCACAAATCCTCTAAGCCATTCGGTGCCGGTGTTCCGGTCAGCTCCACCAGCCGCTTTACGCGGGACCGGACAAGCTTCAATGCCTTGAATCGTTTCGCCTGGTGGTTTTTAAAACTGCTACTCTCGTCAAGCACCACCATATCGAAGGGCCAGTCGTTGCGGTAGTAATCAACCAGCCAAGGAACGTTTTCCCGATTGATTACCCATACATCGCCCGGCGTGTAAAGCGCCCTGATGCGCTGCTGTGCACTGCCCAGTACAGGGATTATCCGTAAATGCTTCAGGTGATCCCATTTTGCGGCTTCCTTCGTCCACGTTGCCTCAGCAACTTTTTTCGGTGCCACGATAAGCACCTTTGACACAGCCCATCGATTATACCTGAGATCATTAATCGCAGTCAGGGTAATTACTGTCTTGCCTAAACCTAACCCATATCCAAAAACAAGCCTATTGCGGGGTCTGTGATAATCCGCTCGGTACAGTAACGCTGATAGGTATGTGGGTTGAATATCATGGGGCATCACCTCCTTCGTGTGCAGCGTGCCAAGCGGCATGCTCTACCTGATTTACAAAAACCCTAAGGTTTTCTGGATTATTGTTACGTTTGTTCCCATAGGCATGGTGTACAACTTCTTCGGGCTTCAAAGGCCTGCCTAGCATCAGCTCGGCAATCACACGGTGTTTATGTTTGCCGAGAAATTTTTCGTATGTAATTCCATCCCCGGACCCAAGGTGTGCTTCACGAAGCTTTCCTCTGACTTCTGGCGTCATACGGTATGGATTCAGTTCTTCATTCAGCATAGTCATATGACACTGCCGACTGCAAAAAGGTCTTCCGCGTTCTCGCTGGCTAGGCGGTCGGTACATCTGTTTTCCACAACGCGTGCAGTGCTCAAAATCAAGTGCCTTTTTACGACCCGTCATGCAGGCAGCACCTCCTTTACAAATGCTTTTATTTCATCCAGTCCTTTCAGCACCCGGAAGTCTGCACCGCGCTTTTTGAATTCCTCCCTCTGCCATTCCTGAATACGGGACAGGCGGCCTATCTCGGCTTTCAACTCAACGTAGATTGTCCTGCCGTCGGGTGTGATGATGATTCTATCTGGGACACCGGGATTGCCGGGTGAAACGAATTTATAACAAAGTCCGCCGCGCTCTCTCACCATGCGAACCAATTTTGATTCGATTGCGCTTTCTTTCATTCTTTTGTAAAACCTCCTTTGGACTATACGCGTTTATATATGTCACGCGTGCGTATGCGTCATACGCGCGATATACATGTCATGATTAGGCGTATTAGGCGGGTTACGCGCGCTCTAATTATCTATCTACTACTACTCTATATATTAGAAAGTTAGGAAGTTAGGAATCAGAAAAACCCTTTGTATATCAATGCTTTCGGGGCTAACTTCCGAAGTTAGATAAAAGTTAGGACGTTAGGAAAATTCCTAACCTCTAAGGGCTCCTAACTTTATAAAAAGAACGGGGAAGTTAGTTTTTCTCAAAGCCCTTTTGAGCGCCATACGGGCCACACCAGATTGTCTTTGTTGCCTTTGTCCATTTCGGCATACTCGTAATGGTGTCATTTATCTCTTGTGCTTCGAGGTATTTCATACCCTTTGGATCTCCGCCCAGCGCCTCACACCAGACCTCCAAAGCGCATACACGCTTTCGGTCTACGAGAGCTTCTTTTCCGACCATTCCGCCGCTCCAAAAGATTCTACGTTGATCCGGTTTCCACTGGCTCCAACCCTCGGGCACCTTCTGGTTGACAAATTCCTGAATCAGCCCTTCTCGAACAGAGGTCTCTCTGTGGTCTTCCTGAGACAAGCGGGCTTCTTCCTCCAAGTCTCCGGACAAATAAAGGGGCTCACCTATGCGCCAGTAGGTTACTGCCTCAGCCCAAAGCTGGTCTACTTCTCCGTCCAGATCCCGAAAAACATTTTTCCTTGTCGGATGTATGCCCACATCTACAGGCCAAAAGCGGCGGTTACCAGTGCGATCCCGAAGGTATTCCCCGCTATTTGTTGTTCCAAAGAAAACACAGCAACGGGACATCTCGCGCACATGACGCCCATATGCAGCGCGAAACCTATCGGCCTGTTGGCTTACAAACTGCTTAATTCTGCTTATGTCAGAGTTCCTGAACGCTTGCAGCTCGGCGATTTCCACGAGCCACACGCCCTGCAGCAGCTCCGAGGCATCTTTACCTTCGAAGGTGCGTATTGAATCGTTGAACCAGCCACGAGACATTTTGTAGATTAAGGTGCTCTTTCCTATGCCCTGAGGCCCTGAGAGGATAGTCATATTGTCAAATTTGGTTCCGGGGCACTTCGCGCGTGCTACAGCAGCGACAAAGGCCTTACGTGTTATTGCGCGCACCAAGGGAGTATCCTCGGCTCCGAGGTAGTCTATAAAGAGAGTGTCAAGGCTAGGAATTCCGTCCCAGGACAAGCCGTCCAGATATGCGGTGACGTCATTAAAAGAGTGAGCGTTGCTGTGTAGAGATAAAGCTCCATCCGTCTTACCGTTCGCGGAAATGCGATAAGCTTTCTCCAGATACCAGTAAAGGCCCTGATTGTCATTATCTTCCCAAAACCTGCGGGCCCCGTCCTGGCACCAAGGGAGCTTGCCGAGGATTTCACCGCGGCCTGCGAATTTGTTCAGTGCGAACTTGCCTTTAAGATATGGGTCATGCTCTAACATAATCCAGACATTATCAATAGTTGGGAGGGGCTGTCCGGTTTTCGGGTGAGTGGCCAAAAGGTGCATCCACTCGACATCATCAGCCTCGTCGGGTTCTGCGAAATCGCCGCCAAAAGCGGCCAGTATCTCCTCCTGTTTTTCTTTTGCAAGAAAGCGCTTTACTTCGGGGTCCGCCACAGCCAGCTCCTGCATTGCCTCATAGGACGGCAGCCGGTTTACCGGCGTATCCGGCTTAATGTCCGGGTTATCGTCCAGATCATCAAATTTATGTAGGCGCACAAGGTCGAATGCGTTGACCAGCTTACCACTGCATGGATCCGTCGCATGATGGGAATAGAGAAATTTGCCGCTGTCGTATATAACCGCGCCACCGGTCGTGCTTCCGCCAGTGTAGGTATAACGGTCTGGCATGCTGTCCACGGGGTCATAGATACCGGGCAGGAACTTGTCCATAGCCTGATAGATATCGTAGGTGCGGCAGAACGCTCCGACGACACCGGTTTTTGTCAGAGGGTCGCCCTGCTTTGCAGCAAGCTTCTGATGGCTCACCGAGGCACCTGGTACCTGCGGCCATTCGGTCATGTTGTGCCAGTTGGTGTATGTACCGAGAAGCCCGTCAGCTGAGACAAGGGGTCTGTCCGCATACATATAAATATAGTCACTGTCCGCGCTGCAGGACGGCCAGAACATAAGCCGATTCGCTTCAAATGTCGTAGGGTCTGCGTACTGGATTCCTATGTATATAGCCATGCGCCGGGCACAGGGTTCATACTCGTCCGCCGTTACCGTGCGGTCAAGCGGGACAAGCACCCTGAGGCGCGGGGCTGCCGCGTGGTGCTTGCGGGTGGAATAGACGCAGTAGCTGCACCCGAGGCCTTCCAACGCGCGGAGGACTGCGTCCGTGCCGCCGGCAGGGATATTGTCGAAGTCCAGTACTACAACGTCACGCCCAGCGACAGCGTTGCCCTTACGGCGTGGCCCCGTCAGGGCGCCGGCGACAAAGCCGCCGACGTCCTTCAGCTCGTCCTGCTGGGGTTTCTTATAGGACAGGTATTCTGCCAGTGGTTCAGTGCTGCGGGACGGTGTCCGCAGTCGCTCGTAGAACTCCGAGATTTTCAGCGTCTGCGGCTGCCACTTCGTGGCCTTGCGGCTGGCTCCAACTGAGATAATGATTTGTCTGTCGTTTATAAACATGGAGGGCTACTCCTTAATATAAGAAAAAGTTGCATTCTTCGGCAAATTATGTAAGATATACGGGGGAGGGATTAGCGTGCCAAGCAATTTAAATACCGTAATATCAAATATAGTAATACCTTCTGTAAGCGCCATACTTGGCATTCTGGCAACTATTTATGTTTTTTTTAAAAGCAATAACAAGGATCTAGCTAGAGAACGACTGGATAAGGTTCTATTCCCTTTAATGGACAAATTGGAGCCTGTGTTGTACAAGCTTTCAGCCGATGAAGGTTTTATGTTTTTAATGAACGAGGCAAAACAGATACTAGACCAAAATAAGATGCTATCGGGGAACAAACTGTACGAAGAGTTTAGATTATTTAATGACGCCAAGGAAAATGATCATAAATTTAAAGAGGAGCGTTATAAGTCTTTTTCAAACCTATTAATCAATGAATACAACGCGGCATGTAGAAAAATAGGACTGCCTATAATTTCTTCTCAATACCGATTAAGGCATAAGCTGTATACAACAACTCAGTTTGTTATTACCCTAGTTGGGTATATCCTTTTCTCGATGCTCATATTTGCTTTTTTCATGTTTGCCTTCTTACTGGTGTTAGCTGTTATTATGATCATTACTGGAAATGTACCTTCCGCATAGGTTATCAATCCTTTCTAAAGTACTCACCTATCCAGCCGTCAGCGTTCAGGGGTAAGCCCGGCGCCCAAGGAATGGGGCGGGACATGATTTCTACTACCTTCTCAAGACTCGCTGCGCCCTCCGGCACCTCAGCCACTACCTCGTCATGGATATCAAACACTGTCCGGTAGCACGATGCCTCAAGTGAAGTCATAGCATAAAACAGGCAGTCCCGGGCGGTTGCCTGTGTGATGTTTTCCGCCAACTTCCCGCCGTAGGTTTCAACGGCCTCCCATTTTTTCGAGGTCTGGTTCATACCGTAATAACAAAGGCTGTCCCGACCGAAACGGTTCTTTCCGACGTGAGGATTTGCGTAGTAGAGTTTTCGGCCGCAGGGCAGCCTTATCGTCATAAAGTCAAGATTGTTCGCAGGATCACATTCACGCGCAACAGTTACTTTTCCGACTGTTGTAGCAGCACCGCCAAGAACGGCCTGCCATGCTGCACTTTCAATGTCATACCAGAACTGCACGATTGAGGGGTTTGCTCTGCGCCAGCGCTCAACGATATCCGGGAGTTCTTCCTCAGTCAGACCGTTTCTTAAAGCTCCCATATTGACAAGCGCTCCGGGGCCGCCTTGATAACCCAGTGCCAGCGTGGCGACTTTGCCTTTTTTGCGATATTCATACTCAGGGTTACCCTTTGCGATTCGGTCAAACGGAATACTGAACATCTGTGCCGCTGTGGCTTCGTAGATCTTTCCGTGACTTCTGAAGACTTCCAGTACCCATTGCTCATTTGCAAGCCAGGCAATTACCCGAGCTTCTATCGCGCTAAAATCAGCGTCAATGAACGTCATGCCCGGAGCCGCCACGAAAGTGGTTCTGATGAGCTGTGAGAGCGTATCCGGTACGCTACCATATACGACCTTCAGCGCGTCAAGTTGCCGAGCTTTAACCAAATCACGCGCGGTGTCGAGTGCAGCAAGGTGTGTCTGTGGCAGGTTCTGTACTTGAACAAGCCGCCCGGCTTCGCGTCCTGTCCGATTGGCACCATAGAACTGAAGTAGTCCGCGAACACGTCCGTCGGTACAAACACAGGTATCGACAGCATCATATTTCTTAGTACTGGTTTTACTGAGTTCCTGCCGGATTTCCAACATACGTGTTGCGGATTCGCTCCGCACGCCGCGCGCGAGGACATCTTTCACGGTATCTTTGCGCAGGTCTTCGAACTCCTCGTCGGTCTCTTCCCTGAGCCATTGTGTGAGCTGTGAAACGCTGTTTGGATTATTCAGTCCTGAGATACTTATAGCTTCAGCTGTCAATGTCTCGCGAACTGTGGCGCCGCAGGATAATGCGCCGTTGACAAGATCCATATCCACGGCCACACCGCGGATATTTATTATCTGATCCATAATCCACTGCTGCTGAACCTCATCCGGTACCGGAAAGTTGGACAGTCGGCGTTCAATTTCCATTTCTGTCACAACGTCCTGCGCATTGTAGGTTTTGAATAATTTCCACTTCTCGGGGTCATGATAAGGAAGGTTACGGATACGATTTCCGTTCGACTTTGTCGGGGGGCAGGGCGTACAGAAATAACGGATCAGTGCCTTGCCTATTGAAAGTTTCTGCTTTTCCTGCGGTAGTCCCAGTGCTTTACCCGCCGCGTCAAGGCTGGCAGGGTATCCGCAGTACAGGCTGTGCAGCATGGTATCACGCCATTGTGTAAGCCAGTTGCAGGTCTGCCGAGGAGACAGCTTTAGCCAGCAAGATAAGCAATACCATTCAAATGCTGCATTGTAGGCATGCTTTTTGTAACTAGGATCCCTCAGAGTATTCCACAGCTCAGGTGGTAGGCAAGCCCCCGCGGTTAAGTCCAGCACCTGAACAGGCCCGCCATCTATGGAATAACCGAACAGGAGAATTTGAAAGTCGGGGCTCTGAGCGTATTTATAGAGGCCTGTCTTCGAGATGGGTTCCAAAGAAAAGGTCTCCAGGTCAATGTATAAATGGTGCATTGTTACCTCCGGGTGTTAGCACCCTGCCGTATTTGGCAGGGTGCTTTTGTTTTGCTCACATTCCCATAATCGGCATACCGGACGGAATCGGTTGCCCTGTGAGGGGGTCAACCTGATAGCCGCCGGGCATTGCCTGCTGAGGATACCCCGGTGCAGGTGCCTGATACTGAGGGTATGCAGGCTGAGCGGCGTACTGCTGCTGAGGTGGGTAGTATGCAGGGGCAGGGGCTGCATACTGCTGCTGGGGCGGAGTATAAGCGGCAGGATCTGCGGCAAATGCCTCCTCTGCAGTAACTCTGGCGCTGAGAGGTTCGCCATCACGGAGCTTCTGGACACCGTTCAATCCGCAACCGATTCCCTTTTTGCCGCTGTTGAAATAGGCGAAGAAGTTGACACTTACGCGGCCATACATGCCGGAGTAGATTTCCGACTGCTGCAGGACGGGCTGTACGTTGGCATCTACTACAAATGGTGCATTTTTGCTTGACGCAGTGAACACCCACATGCCTTTACATTCCTCGCTGAAAGGCTGTCCGTCGCTGGGGCGGGGACCGTCGCCGTCATGGACGCAGATAGCCGGCTGGGGAGGACGAACACCGCTCCAGCACTTCGAGACACCGGCTTCAATTGCGGCGCTTATAGCCGCGTCAATGGCTGCTTTGGCTTTGGTATTGGACTTGGGAACCAGCACAGTCGTGCCGTATTTTGGCTCGGCGTTTGCCTGCTGGGCATGGGGCTGAAAAAGATTGCAGTAAGAGAAGCGGACTTCTCCGATGGTAATGGTAGATGAATTCATAGTTTTTTCTCCTTTGTTATGTTGCTTATACAAACGGCCAGCGGCTGATCTTCCGCTAAGCATTGAGTCAATTATGGAGTCTGCGATTTCACCCATGGTTGTTTCTCCTTTTGTGATAATTTTGTGCTTCATTGAAGCATTTCTGGATTTTCTGGATATCTTTGTAACAGTCACGGGTTCTCCTGACGGTGCTGGTTAACTGCCTATTAAGGTCCTTCTGAGCTTGGATTTCGGGAGTAATAAGGCAGAGCTCCCCGATTTTTCGCCAGCCTTTTTCATATTCTCTATTAGCCTGCTCCCACTTGGCTTTTGTTATTGACAGCGCTTCAGGCAGCCAGTCTGTTAGCTTTTTAATTGAGGTATTGTTTTCCTCGAGATAGCTATTAAGAAGCATAATGACGAACAGGCGGACCAATTGCCTTGAGGGTAAACGCGCGAGCTGATCGGGTAAAAGCTCAGCTTGAAAAGTGGCTTCGCGGATTAGAATCGTATTATCCATCTGCTGCGCCTCCGAAAGCGATCAACGCAGCGTTATAGGGCGGGCGCTTGTCACTGGTAGGCGCTAGTGTGGGCTTACCTGGCTGCTTGACTACAAGTGGCTCGGCAAGTTCGCGGTAGGCCTGTTTGCCGAGAAGCTTCTCAGCCGCAGGTGCAGTGATAGGCTTACGCTCGTACAACAGAGCTTCATCAATACCGTCAGCAACAAGCTGTGTGATGGCTTTGTCTGTATCGGCCCATGCTCGGCTGCTACGCCCTTCGACAGCCTTATATCCGGGGATAAGCTTTCCATCGAGACAAGCTTGAAGGGCATATTCCTCGAGGGCTTTGTACCATGAAACAAGTTCAGCACCGCGGGTTAGTGCGTCACCCACTTCGGCATCTGAGAGCACCGGCGGCAAAGACTTCTTAAATTCCTCCAACGCAAGTGCGCTATTTGCCCGTGCTCTACAGGTATATCGAACCGGACAGAACTGGCACCATTCACCGGGGTTTATATCGCCTTCTCCCGCCGCAGCCATTGCCGCACGAGGGCTGAGCACTTCGAGCGCCCAGGCTTCAAGCTCGCCTCTGGGTATTTCCCAATCGGAGACAGAGTTTAACGCTGGCTGCACTATGGTCATTCTGATGGTTTGAATCGTGTCACCGTAGATTGGAGAATAGAGCATCAGGGCACCGAGGGCGTAGATCTTCATCTGCGGGTTGTCCTCTGCTGAGACGGGAACACCGGCACCGTTTTTATAATCAGTGACCCACAACACACCCTCACCGATCTGTATGCAGTCTGCGGTACCGGTTGCCGGTGAACCGTCGTCTTTGGTTTCGTGGGTAAAGACGCCAATTGGAACCGAAGTCTCCAAAGCGGTGAAGGGCATCGACTTGAAAGTCATCGCGTGCTGGTCAAGTGCTTCTATGTAAATGTCGGTGTAACCCGCCATCTCCGGGGCATAGTATGAATTCTCCTGTAGCTTCTTCAGTTGGCTGTCGTAGCTGCGCTTTGAGAGCTTCATGTAACGCTTTTGAGCTTTCAGTTCTGCTATGGCATGTGCGAGTCTTCCTGCCTCTGCGTACTCACTTGTCTTTTTAGGAAAACTGTCGCCCAGCCGAAGTGAGGGCGTGCAGTTGAGCCACTGCTTAGCGCTCGAAGGCGATCGATCGGCATGATATTCGGGTGTTGGCATCAGAGCTGTGCCCCCAGTCCACGGAGAGCCGTAGCAAACGGGCCGATCTGTTCAGGCTTGATCTGAGTCACGGCTTGAATGCCAAACTGCTGAAGCAGAGAAAGCAGTTCATTTATCTTCCCTGCCTGCGCCAGCTCCGCCCCGGCTTTGGCTATCTGATCAAGGTTGTATGTAGGCGTGGCAGCAAGAGGCACAGCCGGACTCGGAGAATGCATCACAGGTGCTGCAGCGGCCATCTTGCCAACAGGGGGCGTTTGGATCGGGGCAGGACCCGGTGTAACCGGAACGTATGGGGCACCCTCAGGCAAGGTATTCACCGGTGTGGCCACAGGGGCAGGCGTAGGGTTTGAAGCCGGGATAACGGGCGCTGCAGGCGCGGTATCGGCCGTGATCTGCGCTGCGGCGTCCTTTATCGTTGCGAACAGCTCGGCGGCTGTATCGGCAGTGAGGGTCATTGTAATGTTCATGTGTTTTCCTCCTGAGTGATAGTGACTTTAATCGGCTTGGTTGGGTCGAGGCCCGCGTCTTTAATCTGCTGCTTTTTAAGATACAGCGTTGTGAACTCACCGCTTTCTTCGCGGCATTCAAAGCGGTGGCAGGTCTTTGTATCGTTACGCGGTTCGAAGTTTTTAATAAACATTTGACTTTCTCCTTCTCAGATGTTATTTTGTTGGTAGTACAGGGCTTTGCTTTGCAAGGTCGTCCGTCGTAGATGTTCCAGCATCTGCGGCGGTTTTTTCTTTTCTGCAATCGCAGATCTCGCCGGGATACAGATTTAGCCCACAATCCGGGCACGGCCTGAAGAATGGCATTGAGCGCCTCCTTTTGCCTCGTATATTGAGGCTAGATGTATTTGGTTTTGCTCTCATTCGGGATGGTCGTCCCGGTGGGAGCTTTCTTCATTTTTGCAGTCACAGATCTCGCCAGGATACAGATTCAGACCGCAGTCGGGGCATGGCCGGTAGAATGGCATTGGCCGCCTCCATTTCTTTGTTTCCCGTCTAGTTTGACAAGCGTGTTATAATAAAATTAGGTGTATTCCTAGGGAGGTGCTAATGACTAACGAAAGTAGAATCGGCCTTTTGACAAGCAAATCGCAGCTGTATAAAATTAATTTTGTGAAAGCAACCGCAAAAGGTGACACTGAGGCAGCCGCTAAATGGAAAGCTGGATATCACTCCATAAAAGCAGAGATTAGCGAGTTAAAAGAAGCTTAGTACGTGTTGTTTGTTCTATGCACCGTTTCCGACTAACAGTTCGGAGACGGCTTTTTTGTTTTTATTACTTTATTGTTGGAGTTTCTAGCTGCCGCAATTTATCTCAATGGCACTACCGCACAGACCGCCAGATACAGCAACGCTAGATTTGCCGTCAGGATCAGTCCCTCGACGATACCGCGGAGGGTTCGGCAGACCACCGACGAGGTCAATCAGGTGTTTAATCATGCGGGTGCTCCCTTCTGGCTCATGATCCACGCGAGGTTGGCTTTGCTGATATACTTGCCGGGAAACGGAAACTCTTTTGCAGCGGCGTCGCGCTTAAGCCCTGTCAACGTCATAATGTCTATCATCGTGAACAGGTCCTTGTCCGGAAAGCGTTGGTTGAGCTGTTCGATGTTGAGCCGGTATGTTGCGGGTTCTTTTGGCATGGGGTCCCTCCTTTCAGTCCGGATTATCGGACAGCCTATGCGGTAGCATCGTGAATGAGCTCGTCCAGAGCTTTGTTGAGCACCTGCTCCGCGTTTCTGGGGTTGCGGTGTCCGTTGAGGACTGTGCTGAGATATTTCGGGTTCCAGCCCGCTTTCTCCGCGAGCTGCTTAGCGGTTATGCTGTTTAGGTGCATTTTTCCAATTATTTCCGCCGTCCATTGTGCAGGCATACAAAAGTTAACTCCTTTCGGCAAAATTGTTGAACAAAGTATGCTATTGTGCTAATATAGCTTTGTCAGTTGAGATATTAGCAAGGGATCGCCTACCCAAATCGGTATATAGCATACTTAGTTCGGCTTATGGGACAATCATAGCCGATAAAAGTAAGTATGTCAATGAGTTATGCCGATAAAAGTAAGCTTCTATATCTTGCACAGATTTTTGAGGTGATTTTTGTGTTTTATGACTTATTTGAGCAACTCTGTGCTATAAAGGGCGTAAGTGTTACGAAGGCTACAATAGAGATTGGCCTAAGTCGGACGATAGGCACCAAGTGGAAGAATACAGGCGCTACACCGCAAGGCGAAACATTGAACAAAATCGCCGATTACTTTGGTGTTTCCACCGATTATCTGCTTGGAAAAAGCCAATCTGAATCGCAAATAACTTTTAATGATTTTACCTACGCAATGTTTAACGAAAGTAAAGAACTAACCGAGGAGGATAAGTCGCTCCTGCTACAAATGGCGCGGCAGCTCAGCGATAAAAATAAAAAGGGTGGAAAAGCTCGTTGAAATTTACAGGGAACTCCACGATACGGGCGTGACTATGATAGATAGGCCTTTGCCGTTTAGTGCTGAGACCAAATCCGCCGTTCTCCGTCTTTGCGATGATAAATATGGAATATTTGTTGACAGCTCTCATCTGACTATGGCCGAAGAATCCGTCTGTATTGCGCATGAGGCGGGGCATATTGCCACAGGTTCTACTCACGCGGTCTGTAGTCCATATGATGTTGTGGCGCGACATGAATATCGGGCCAACAAATGGGCAATAAAAAAGCTCATCCCAAAGGACGAGCTTGACAACGCTGTTAGGCACGGCAATACTGAGGTATGGGAACTCGCGGAGGAATTTGGAGTGACGGAGGAGTTTATGATTAAGGCTATTAATTATTATAAAAATGCTTAATCAACTATAACTTTGGAGAATGGACGGAGGAAATAAATTATGTTTTGCGCAGAGTGCGGATTCGAAAATAAAGATGACAGTAATTTTTGTGTTAATTGCTCTACTGCTTTAAAAAAGGAAAGTCTTCCCGTCTCTCAATCAACTAACGTTTCAGCTATTCAAAAGCCTATCAAAAAGGTTACATTGCTTCACTTTGCCGGGCTGCCTATAGCCAGCGGCTTGTCGTGCACGCTATATGACTATTTAGATAAAATTGATATTTGCAACGGATACATGTTCTTTACGCTTAGTAAAAGCAAAATAACGGATGTTTGCTTAAGGACAGACGTTGAGATCCGCAAGCAGTACGTTTCAAGTGTAGGCGGAGCGGTCGGTGGAGCTGTATTATTTGGACCACTAGGTGCTATGATAGGCGGAAGGGCAAAGCAGAAGCAGGATAAGACAGTCCATACATACTTAATCTTCACATATTTAAAAGATGGCCAGTTACAATATATTGGCTTTGAGGCGACAAGAGAAAGAGCCAAGGCAATGAAATTTGTAAATGACTTTAGAGTAGCGATGAAGAATTCTCCTCACCAAACGGCTGCCTTTAATTTATAAACCAACCGCACAAGCGGTAAAAAATATGGAGGGGAAATAATGTATTGTCAAAATTGTGGTAAGCAAATCCCAGATGGGTCAACTTCTTGCGCCGAATGCGGCGCATCTCAAGTAGCAACAGCGCAACCAATGCAGTTCTCCGCGCCACCAATTGCTTCAAAGCCAAAGAAGAAGAAAACCGCGTTATGGATAGTCCTTGGAATTGTTGTCTTAATAATAATTATCGCTATTGCAACCGGGGGCGACGATGAAGGCACTACCAAAGACAAAGTTACTCCGTCTGTTTCGGATACGGCAGACGTTAAAGAAACGGATGACAGCAACACAGCTGACTTAACAACGGGTCAGAAAAACGCCTTGCAAAAAGCGAAGGATTATTTGAGCATAACGGCTTTTTCGCATGATGGGTTAGTGCAACAATTGGAGATTGGTGAGAAGTTTGCTCACGAAGATGCCGTTTACGGGGCAGATAATTGCGGTGCTGATTGGAATGAACAAGCGGCGGCAAAGGCAAAGGATTATCTGGACATGATGGCGTTTTCTCGTGATGGGCTGATAGAACAGTTGGAGGTTGGCGAGAAATTTACCCATGAGCAAGCAGTGTATGGTGCCGAAGCAAATGGGTATTAAAAAAGAGATATTTATAATTTCATTATTTGAGTAAGAGGTCATTTACCAACAAATTTGGAAAGATCGACGAAAACTAGAAAATAAAAACCGCCCCCGGTGCTGGAACACCGAGAGCGGCTATGAGGTGGACAACTTTGCCGGCCGTCCACCTCCAATTTACCATATCTTTGGAGGTTATGCAATGGCTAAAAAAATCAATTACGCCGCCCTGTATACCCTGCGCGCCGACGGGCGTTACATGGGTTATTACAAGGACGCCCAGGGCAATCGTCATTCCATATATGACCGTGACCCTGAGATACTGTACGCAAAGATACAGGAGGCCGAGAAGCCAAAAGTAAAAACCTTCGGAGAAATCGCCGAAGAATGGAAAGAAGAACACTGGGAGCAAATCGGAGTTGGCACACAGGGCCAATATAAAGTACCATTTGAAACGATGATCGAGGAGCATAAAGATTTCGCACTGGATGAAATAACTGCCGCAGAGATAAACAAAATGCTTCTTAGGGAAGTAAATCAAGACCGGTCCTATAAGCACGCCGCAACCCTTCGGTCCATGTACAAACAGACCTTCGATTATGCCATTGTCAAAGGTTATACCCTAAATAACCCTGTTTTATCAGTTAAGGTCCCTCGTGGAATGAAGCGCACGACCAGGGCAGCGCCCGAAGACGATGTAATTAAAACTATTAAGGAGAACGTCAATAAGCCTTTTGGCCTATTCCCCTATTTTCTTATACATACGGGGTTCCGGCTTGGCGAGGCCGCAGCTTTACAGTGGTGCGATATAGATTATGCTAACAAGCTCATCCACTGCCGTAGGGCACTTGAAATGCACGGTACAAAGCCCACCATAAAAGAGCCTAAGACAGCAGCCGGCGTTCGCTCTGTGCCGCTTCTTGATGATTTGGCAAAGACTCTTGTCCGTCCCGATGGCGCTAAAGATACCGACCTTGTCTTCAGCAACAATGGCGAACCATTAACTCGCTCAGCGTTTCGGGCGCGATGGGTTGAGTGGTGCAAATCTGTTGAACTATATACTCCCATAAAGCGCCCTGAAAAACAAAAGGGAAAAGACCTGATTTTTATTCGCACCGTCTATGAACCGACCGTTACGGCCCACCAGCTCCGGCATGGCTACGCGACAATCCTATATGAGGCTGGCGTGGATGAGCTTACCGCTATGGAGTTGATGGGACATGCGGATATAACGACAACGCACAAGATTTATACTCATTTACGACAGCATCAGAAGTCTCTCGCTGCCGACAAACTTAATAAGCGCTTTGCTGAGATGGATGCTGTCAAAGACGCTGCCGACCAATAATGTTGTCATTCGTGTTGTCAGAATTGACGCTTGCACTGGTATTGCTATATTCTTGTTGGGTTCGAATCCCGACACTCCGACCACCAGAAAGACCGTCGTTTTTGAAACGACGGTCTTTTACTATGCCTGTAGCCATGCTGGTTTGCCTTTCAATACCTGACGCACATCCTATTATGGGATTTGAAGATGTAAATCCTAAGTTTGAGCGTATGGAGCTGTTTTGCTATCACAGATTCCGGATATAATAAAGTGTGAGCCATGAGCCAAACAACAATAGCTGGGACTGAAAGGAGAAATTTGAATGAAAAATATAGGAAATATTGATCGGGTAATCCGTATTTTGATAGCTGTCGCTTTGTTCAGCCTGATGTTTTTGCTCCACGGAAACCTGAAATGGTTAGGTTTGTTGGGCCTGATACCATTGTTTACCGCAATCCTTGGCGTTTGCCCATTGTATTCCATTCTCCACATTTCAACAAAACGCCAATAAGTCTCTCTATTATCGTCAGTACCGCCAACACACCTGCTTTCTGACGCAAACTTTAATACTCTGCACGTTAAACGTTTTCCCGTTCAAAGTAAGCCTTCCTGTAGTCTGCATATTTGTGTAGGAGTAATAAAACGTAGTTTCTTTCTCATCCGGTAATGCCATTTGAAGCCTTCCGTTGTTACTGTACCAACATGCACCTTTTTTTCCACGGATGCGGCGCCCATAAAAATCAATTCATTATCAGTGACAATTATTTTTTGAGAACATCTGCATTTCCTGCAAATAATGATGTGCACCGCTTGCATATCTGTTAATGCAATCATAATGACTTTTGGCGTTATGACGTCGAAGTTTAGGTTCAGTAAGGTGAACTGATAGGAATATAAATTCCCGTCGTCATCATTCGGTGTACCTGTGGCATACCACCACTCCCTGCATTTTTTATGGATACCCCACTCTGTATCGAAGCTTTTTTTATGGCTGATATCATAAGGGATTTTCTGTATGTCACGCCTGTCCTTGCTTATTTTCCAAAATCATATTTACAACATTGGCGGCGGAATCAACGGCTTGCTGAGTGCCGAGACCGCCAGCGTCATTGTTTCTGCGCGGTAAATGTGATTGAAGAGATCCGGCTGAATCCGGCGCACAATCCGCTCCACATGATCTAGGTAGTGCTGCATTTCGGCTTCCGGATTCGGGAAGCAAGACAGAACGGCGTAAATTCAGACGCTTGCCCTCCGGCGTCGTATTCGGATACAGCGAGGTCGTCCCGAAATAGACATAGTTATAGAATTCGCCACCTTTCCCTCCGATTTCGCCTTAAATTCCTCGTAGGTATTCAGGCCGCTTTCTGAGAAGATGACGGTCATCTGGCTCTTAAGAACGGGCACGCCTAAAAACCATCTGTAACCGACACAGGCCGGTTCGGTATGCGAGATTTGATACGGTCAGATGTAGAAACTGTGTGCGGAACATCCCCGGGAATTTTCCAAAGCTGTCGATAAACTCAGGGCCGGCGAAGATTATTGTAATCATATAATTTAAAACGCCGAACCCTCTCCACCGTGTTTTGCCCCCCGAACCCGGAAAACGAGCGGCAGTTCCGACATGATTCCGCTGATATCCTCATTTTTTTGCAGAGCGTTTCTTATTCCCCATAGCCAGACAGATCACGAAAATCATATACTCTGTGGTAATCCTTGGTTTCCAGGTCCTTTTCCACTGCGGATCTTCTGTTTTCGAGCAAATTTACGATTTGATAAACGTCGATCCAAATCTCGCTGTTGCACTCCTTCTGTGACTCGTCGAATACGAGCTGCATTCCGAAATGCAGGTGCGGCGTGTTTATATTATTTACGTTTTCTTTAGTTGAATATCCGCTGTGTCCTAAATACCCGATGACGTCTCCTGCCTTCACGGCCGAGCCGACTGCCAGATCCTTGCGGTAGGGAAAGTTCTTCCTAAGATGCGCATAGTAATAGTATCTTTTAGAATCGAACGACCTTATCCCTATACGCCAGCCGCCGTACTGGTTCCAGCCCAGAGCTTCGACGGTCCCGCTTTCAACGGCTATAACCGGCGTTCCGACCTGTCCTATCAGGTCGTTGCCAAGGTGCGGCCTTGTAAAGCCATAGGAACGTTTTTTCCCAAAGTCATCGTAGTGGCTATAATAATAACCCTTGGCAATCGGTGAAAACACCTTAAGTCCGTAGCGCTTTTCCCAATGCCTTCCCGAGCCCGCCTCATCCGGCACCTCGATCTCGTATTCGCCGACAAAACCGGACAGAACGGCGCTCAGTGAATCATAATAATACTTATAATACTTTGAGGCTCCCGCAAGCTTTTCGGCCGATTCGCCCGAGCTTATTTTTTCGGCAATTGCTGTCAGCTGACTGTCCTTGTAGCCGCTGTAGTTGTTGCCGTTCTGCGTTGTGAGGCAAGCCAGAAGTTCAATAAAATCGAGCTTCACATCTTTATCCTGTGACTCCACATCGAGAGCCACGGCTTTTTTCATGGCCTCACAGCTCACATTGAAATCAACCCATTTGATGAAATCTTCCTTTTTCTCTTCCTCCTCCGCAAAGCAGGACGGCGAGCAAAGCGACGAGCCTGCGAAAAGCAGCAAGCCTGCCGCGACGACGGCGCAGATCATTCTTCTCTTCAATTTTTCCCGCAAGAAATTCACACCCTATCCAAAACTGCCCCGGCTGGCACGCAGTGAAATTTTACTGTACTGAATTATTATTTCTGATAAATTAGACGGTATGCCTTGTATTTTTTGCATCGAACCTCAATAAAAAAACCGCTGGATAAAATCCGGCGGTTTTTCAAAAAAATGAGTTGTTAAGCAGTTCTCTGAGAAATTCCTTTAATCTCCGAAATTACCCAATCGTAACTTACCGCATTTAAAACGCTGTCGCAATAAGGACACTTAGCAGACTGGTTAATTTCGACCGGTGCACCGCACGACGGACAGTGAATCGTGACAGCATCTTCGTTTCCCTTGTCTGATGAGCCCGGAGTTTTCATGCCCTTTGAGCGCACAAGCGTCCATTCGTAGGTCATGAACTTTTCCGCGGTCCTTGATCCGCTTATCAGCTTGCCTGTTCTATCGTTGGATATGTAGTCGATAATTCGCGTCTGTAATCGTACGACGACAGCGTCGACCGTTTCCTCGCTCCTCCAGCCGAGCAGCTCAGTCTCCATAACCGCAATTCGCTCAACATGGTTCGTGCATTCGGAACGGATGAGTTCATCGAGCTGGAGCTTGAACTGGCTGTACAGGGCATCCGTCATATATGGTCGCATGACATCAAACTCTTTCGCCTGCCACGCCGCCTGCATGCGCACATACAGGTTTCCGATTTTTTCTTTCATCGCTGCTTCGGAAAAATTGGGATCTGAGTCGATAAGCGACCGGATAGGCATCAGAGCCGGATAAGCGGCGGTCTGAGAAGCAGCCCCTTCGCTTACGCGCCCCGGCTTCTTAATAATATAAAAAACTATGAATAAAACTACAATTATGGCTACAGCTCCGCCTGTTAAACCCCCGGAGCTGCCACTATAGCTTCCGCTATAGCTGTCGTCATAACTCCCGCTATAGCCACCTCCGGAGCTGCCGCCGAAATCAGAGCTTCCGGAAAAATTACCGGCGTCTGCCATCGCGGGAACCACCAGAACGCTGATGATCAGCAACAGTACTATCAGCGATATGTACAGAGGTTTTTTCTTTCTCATGCCTTTCCTCCCGTTGTCGTTTAAATTACTGATATTCATTATAGCTTAAAAAACGATGTGCGCAACAATATTTATGCCCTCCTGCGCCAAAATATGCGAAAATTCCTTAAATTTCACTGTAATTCTCTTATTAGGATATATTTCAAAAAATATGCTTGCAATATGGATAACCATATAATATACTCATTACGAGGTGATTAGTTGTGCAAAGCAATTTAGGCGACATTATCTGCTCCTTTAGAAAAAAGAGGGGACTCTCCCAGCGCGACTTTGCCGCGCTTCTTTCAAAGCGCGGAGTAAAGGTTACAAATCAGGCCGTTTCCAAGTGGGAGAGCGGGTCTTCCCTTCCGAACGCGGTGCAGTTTCTGATAATTTGCGATATTCTTGATATTATAGATATCAGCGGCGCTTTCAGCGGCAGGAGCTACGATTTCCTTAGAGGGCTCAGCGGCGACGGAAAGCGGCTCGTGGTTGAATATGCGGCAATGCTGCTTGACAGCGGGCTTTACGACGACCCTGCCCTGGATGCTCCCCGCGGCACAAAAATACGTACGCTTCCCGTTTATGATCTTGAAGCTGCGGCCGGAAAGGGCAGGCTTCTCGATTTAACGGATTACATACCGACGAGAGTTGGCAACGAAGTTCCGATTTCCGCAAACTTCGGCGTGATTATACATGGCGACAGCATGTGCCCCGATTTTAATGATGGCGAGACCGTCTGGATACAGCAGCAGGCTAAGCTTGAGCACGGAGATGTCGGTGTTTTCACCTACGAAGGCACCTCATACTTCAAGCGGCTGCGTGACCGCGTCGGCGGAACAAGGCTTCAGTCTATCGACTCTGCATATCCAGATGTAATCGTAACCAGCCCCGAAAGCATGGTGACTCTGGGTAGGGTCGCGGAATAGCCCCTTAAATCAGGATATTTTATGCAT
The DNA here is from genome assembly GCA_034927185.1 of Oscillospiraceae bacterium. Taxonomy (GTDB): domain Bacteria; phylum Bacillota; class Clostridia; order Oscillospirales; family Oscillospiraceae; genus UBA2658. The sequence goes on from JAYFQM010000146.1 coordinate 33,278, forward strand.
ATATAATATCTCAGTGATCGATTTCGCTTAAAAACTATGCCACCGGACTCATCCTTTCAGTTAGGATTGTCCGGTGGCCTGTTTTATTTATCAGCGTTATCAGAGTCCGAGGCTTCCGAGATTCAAGCCACCCGTGAGCTTTGACATTCCCTCCGTCGAGGCTGTTTCAGCCTTACGTAGCGCCTCGTTGACAGCAGCAATAATCAAGTCCTGAAGCATTTCGACATCTTCGGGATCAACCGCATCCGGCTCGACGGTGAGAGACATGAGTTCTCTTTTACCGCTGACCACGGCGGTAACGACGCCGCCTCCCGCCGTCGCAGAATACTCGGCCTTTTCAAGCTCCTCCTGCATTTTCAACATATCGCTCTGCATCTTCTGAGCCTGCTTCAGCATGTTCATGTTAATACCGCCGCCACCGCCTCCCATTGGTCCGCCACGGAATCCGCCTTTTGCCATAATAAGTCCTCCTGTAAATGGTCGTAAATTTTTAAATGCTTATTCGAATTTTACATTTCCAAACCGGGAAAGCCCATCCAGCTTTTCTGCGCCGGCCGACTGCGCCGGTTTATTTTCGGAAATCCTGACCTTGACCGTTTTTCCTGTAACCTTTTGCACGGCGGTCCTGATACATTGGGTGGACTGGGCTTGTTCGAGCTGTCCCCTAGCGAAAGCGTTCGATACGCTGATCGTCAGCGTATCATCCCCGAGCTCGCACATTGCCATGGCTTCGCTGCTGATAATATTGTACTGCCCCGGCAGCATTGTTTGCTTCAAAACCGCAAGTATCCTTTTCCAGAGGTCCGCGTCGCACTCTTTTTCAACCGGGGAGATCTCTCCGGCCGTTTCCGGTTCTTGAAAAAAAGTCGGGGCTTTTGTTTCCGTCAAAGCCGACTCCGGTGCCCGGACAGTGTTTTCAGCCGGCCCCTCGCAAATCGAATTAATCTCCGTATCGGATACTATTTCAAAGGTCTTCAAGTTATTGCTCTCATTATAAGATATATTTGAATTGTTCAAAAGCTGCTCCAGCCTTGCAACGCGCTTTTTGAGTACATCTATGCCATCGCCGAGCTGCGGCTCACAGAGTCCGATAATGCACAGCTCCGCGGTAGTTTTCGGGTCCCTTCCATCGCGCAGGGAACCGATGTGCGCCTGAATTGAATCTATCCCGCAAATCAGCTCCTCAGCCGTCATGCTTTTCGCAAAACTGTCAAGCGTATCTCTGTCAAACCCACCGGATAACAGCTCGATGCCGCCCTTCGGTGCCACCTTGGTCATAAGAATATCTCGCATAAGGCTGCCCAGTTCCGAAAGCAGGGTCGCGGGCGCTTTCCCGTCGTTCCACAAACCTCCGAAAATGGAAATCGCCTTTGCGGTATCTCCCTTAGATACTGCTTCGAGCAATTCCGAAATGCGCATATTGCCCGCAAGGCCCATGGCCGAGAGCACGTTTTCCGATGTTATTATTTCGAACCCCGAACACTGGTCCAGCAAAGAAAGCCCGTCCCTCAACGAACCATCCGCAAGCCTGGCAAGTAGATCGGCCGCGTTCGGCTCAAGCCGCATGTGCTCTTGTTCCGCAACATAGCTTATGCGCTTTGCGAGAGATACCGGATCGATCCTCTTAAAGCTATGGCGCTGGCATCGGGACAGAATCGTTGCGGGAACCTTATGGAGTTCCGTCGTTGCCAAGATAAACATCAGATGCTCGGGCGGCTCCTCAAGAATTTTAAGAAGGGCGTTGAAAGCCGAGGACGAGAGCATGTGCACCTCGTCGATGATGTAGACACGTTTTTTGACGATCGCCGGAGAAAAAATCGCTTCGTCGCGCAGGGCGCGTACATTGTCGACGCCGTTATTTGATGCCGCATCCAACTCTACAACGTCCATAATTGAGCCGTCGTCGATACCAAGACAACTCCTGCATTTGTTGCACGGGTTACCGTTTTCAGGATGCTCACAGTTGACAGCTTTGGCGAGGATCTTGGCGCATGAGGTTTTGCCCGTTCCTCTTGTGCCTATGAAAAGATAGGCATGGCTCAGCCTGCCCGCAACAATCTGGTTTTTGAGAGTATCGGTAACGTGTTCCTGCCCCACAACATCGTCAAAAGTACGTGGACGCCACTTCCTATATAAAGCCTGATACATCTTTTTGCGTCCCTCCCCTCAACTGTATTGCTCAGACGAAATTATATAACTAATACGCGGCCCGTGACAAGACTGCACACCCACCTTTGAATAAATTGATATGCCCGTTACCTGGGCAGTTAGCTCGAACCCGGCTGCCTCGCGGCACACAGAGCTACCCGCTTAATGCTGCTCGGTTCCCCGCCTGACATGGTTCACAGGCTTCCGTTGCGCAAGACCAGGTCTTCAACACCACTTGCCAAGGTCAGACGACACATCAATTATCCTGGGGCGGGAATTCATCCCTGCTGTAGCGGATTGCAGGTACAGGGCACCGCTAGCTCCCCGACTAGTGCAGCCTTGTCACGGGCCACGTTTTATTATTTTACTACAACTGAAAAAAAATATCAATACAGTGGAAAATTATATTTTGACAAACAAAGAAAATGTGCTATAATATGCGAGTGGTCGTGTCCGGAGCAAATAATCGTATGTATTAATTAGTTTTTTGAACAGGCGATCGTTTTAAGCAGCAGTCATGTAACTCACTTGGCAACCACTAGGTTACATCAGAAAAAATGGAAATATTTGGGCTTGTAGCTCAGCTGGGAGAGCGCCGCGTTCGCAACGCGGAGGTCGACGGTTCGAACCCGTTCAGGTCCACCAAAACAACAAAATCCGAACCTTTTCCGATTGGAGAGGAGTTCGGGTTTGTTTTTTATCTGCATTTAATGCCTGTCATTGGAGCAACAAGGAAGAAGACCCATTTTGTACCTGCCTTCCTTGTTGTTTTTTTATAAGCTTTTCTGCTATTATACGGAACTCTGCACGTACAGCAGGTTTGTCCCAAAATACTGCCAAATGTATTTACAAATCCAGACGGCGTGGACAGCCTTGCTCGATGAGAAAAAGTACTGACCTAGTTTTTGACTCTACATCAGGTGTTCCGTAGGCGGATGGTTGCAAAGAAGCAGAACTGTTCCCGTCCTGCAACTCCCATTTGACGGGTCCATTGCCTTGCTCGAGGACTGCTGACATTACGTTAGTGGAAAATTACCTTTTACTTTTAACTATTTGTGGTATAATAGAAAAGTAAAGTGATTTCTGCGGTTTCCGTTGATTTAATTGACGGAAACCGCTTCGCTTTCTTGGACTTTTAAAAGCAGAACGGATCTATATCGTTAGCATGAATGCCGCCTGCTCTAATATTTTAGAAAAAGAGAATAAAATGACATTTAAAGAACTGAACCTCACAGCCCCTATCTTAGAGGCAATTGACCATCAGGGGTATACCACACCTACTCCCATTCAACAAAAAGCAATTCCTCTTCTATTGCAGAAAAGAGACCTGATTGGCTGCGCCAAGACCGGCACAGGTAAGACAGCTGCCTTTGCCCTTCCAATTCTGCAGAACCTTGCATTAGAACGAAGAAAGGGCATCAAAGCGCTGATCCTAACGCCTACAAGGGAACTGGCCATTCAAATTCAGGAGAACTTTGAAAACTATGGTGCAAATCTGCCCCTTCGTTGTTTCGTTATCTTTGGTGGCGTTAGTCAGGTTCCGCAAGTAGAAAACCTGCAGCGTGGCGTTGATATTCTAATAGCTACCCCCGGTCGACTTTGCGACCTGATGAATCAAGGCCATGTTGACATCTCGCGGATTGGAATTTTCGTCTTGGATGAGGCGGACCGGATGTTGGACATGGGCTTCATCCATGATGTAAAAAAAGTCCTGAATGCGCTGCCAACGAACCGACAGACGCTCCTTTTCAGCGCGACAATGCCAAAGGAAATTGAGGCCCTAGCAAATACCATCCTTCACGATCCGGTTACGGTTAAAGTGGACCCAGTGACCAGTACGGTTTCCTCCATTCACCAGCATGTTTACTTGGTTGACAAGATCAACAAGCGCCGTTTGCTGGCAAAGCTGCTTCGTGATAGCGAGCTTGGCAGCGCCCTGGTTTTTACACGCACAAAGCATGGTGCCGATAAGGTAGTCAAGGAGCTGGCCGAGGCCGGTATGGCTGCGATGGCCATTCATGGAAACAAAAGTCAGAACGCCAGGCAGACCGCTCTGAAGAACTTCAAAAATGGAGATATAAAAATCCTTGTGGCAACGGATATTGCGGCCCGGGGAATTGATATACCTGAGCTGTCCCACGTTTTTAACTATGAACTGCCAAATGAACCAGAGACTTATATTCACCGCATCGGAAGGACTGGCCGTGCCGGTCTGGGAGGCATAGCCATCAGCTTCTGCGACTATGATGAAATTCCATATCTAAGGGATATTGAAAAACTGATGGGGTGCACCATTCCTGAGGAAAAATCGGAATGGCCGATGATGATACTGCAAAAGTCAGAAAAAACATCGCAGAAACGGCATGGCTACTGCAGTCCGTCTATAGCAGCATCAAAACCCGTAAAAACACGTTCCCAAGCAGCCGATCGCGCTTCATATGCAAGATCTGACGTTGCATCCGAAACACGGCATAGCCGTGTGGCGGGCAGCCGAAAGAGCCACGAAAGCCGACGGAAGCCTCCCGACCGGCAGCAGTAATTTTAAAAGAGCATTGACTTTTTGTCTTCCCTATGAATTTTTGAAAAGATATGGCCTGATTTGGGTGGAGGAAAGTGGAGTAAATGCTCTTTTCCGATGCATGTTTGATTCATATGGTGATAGAGACAGGAAGCGCTGGACAGGACTGCTTATCAATTCTGTCCGGCGCTTCCTTTTGTTTGCAAATCAGATAACATCTGATAAACATCGATGCAATCTAACAGTCCCGGTTGGACCTTCCTTAAACGATAGATATAATAGCTGCTTTCTGCGCATGAATTTGCGTAGTATCAAACACAGGCAGGGGCGAATCCTGTTGATGAATCAGTAATCCAATTTCAGTACAGCCAAGAATCACGCCTTCAGCGCCGTTGCTTTTGAGTTGTTCAATGATGCGTATATACTGCTTACGAGACTCGTCCGATATAATGCCAAGACACAATTCATCATAAATAACGTGATTTATCAATTCTATATCCGCCGCATCGGGGATGATTACCGTAATACCTTCTGATACCAGTTTTTCCTTAAAAAAATCCTGTGTCATCGTGTACTTCGTGCCTAACAGAGCAACTTTTCTGATTAGGTTGCGGTTCAAAGCGTCTGCTGTGGCCTCCGCAATATGAATGATTGGAATCTGTATTTGTTTTTGAATCTGTGGCACAACCTTATGCATTGTATTTGTGCAGATAACGATAAAATCTGCTCCCGCTTTTTCAAGGCGTTTTGCAGCATCGGCAAGAATATCTGCACTTCTGTCCCATTCGCCTTTTGCCTGACACTCCTCGATCTCAGCAAAATCCACACTAAAAAGCAATAGCTTTGCGGAGTGCAGGCCACCCAGCTTTTCTTTTACTGTCTCATTTATTATTTTGTAATATGTAACCGTGCTTTCCCAGCTCATTCCGCCGATTAGTCCTATTGTTTTCATTATGTTACCTCCTTATTATCAGTAAATTGACGACAGAAAATATAAGTGGTGTGCTTACCCCTTCAGTGCGTCCACTGTAGCTTTCGCTCCGCCTATTTCGTAAAACTGCAAAGCAGTATGTCAATTTCCATAACGGTAATAAACAAGCTCGCCATCCCGGCAGAAATCGCCGCTGTCATCCTTAATCAAAACAAAGCTGCGGTAGTTTTACCGGCCAAAGTAGTTTATCTCGGTGCCGTATGGAACAGTCGGATCGGACATGATCATGGTCGTATCCAAAAAGTTGAAGCCCTTCAGCCAGACCAGATAAACGGTGAGCAGCGGGTTTTCGGACATATCTGAACCGTACTTACCGGCATAGGCTTTTTCGAAAAGTGAGCTGAGCGTTTTAGCCGACGCGTCATATTCCTGCTGCCATTGATCCTACGTTTTCCCATCGGATTTTCCCATCCATGTGAAAATCCCGCCGATCAGGGCGCTCGTCATTTTCTCCACGTTGGAATTGAGCACGGAAGCGGAATCCGTCACGCCCGCATATTCGTTGAGCTTTGTGTAGATCAGGCTTTCGTTGCCGGTCAGATACGCCTCGCGCATGAGATCCTTCCCTAGCAGCTCGGTGAGAATGAGGATCACCCGGTAATAGTCGTCGTACAGGGTGATATCCATGAGCTTTTTCCCCGCGATATCCTTTTCGAACATCGTGGTCATACCTTCCTGAAACCACTTGTTCGTCTGAGTGATGTTGCTGAACATATGGCAAAGCTCGTGAAACATGGTGCAGTCATATGCTGCGCTGTCTCTGATTTTGCCGTCCGTGACGGTATCAAGAGTGATCGTATAGTTGACATTGTCGCTTGTGGAACAGTACCCGGCTATCTCCTCGTCCAGAGCGCCCGCAACAACGTTCACTCGCTTGAGCCGGGCGCACATCTTCGATATTTGCGTTTCGTCCACCAGAACGTTCTGCAGATAAAGCGTCACCGCCTTTTTGACATCGGCGGTATACTGCCCGGAAAGGGCGATGTTCGCGTCGATGGCCTCCATCGCCCGGGTGATATAGACATCCTGATCCAGCAAAACGTCGGTATTTCCCCTCGTAACGAGGACTGTGCGAGCCTCCCCGTCCCATTCCACTGCTGCACCGACAGCCTCGAGTACACAGCGGATCGGCAGATAAGTATGGCTATCTGCAATAACCGCAGCCGTGTCGGTTGCAACCGTTTTGCCATTTACAACAATTTTGTTCTTACCGATGGGACAGATAACGGTGACGCCGTCCTTATAGACTATGGCGTTGCTGTTCTCATTGTCCCAGTATACCTTGCAGCCGTAAGTTTCCATTGTGACTCGCAGGGGAACCAGCGTTCGGCCACTTGAGTCGATAAACGGCCTGCCGGTGTCGCTATCGAAAGCAACGGGTGTTCCGTCAATTGAAACTCCGACCTCTCCCGCGGCGAGAGCCGGTACGGATAAGGTGAAAACAAGGCATACTGCCAGGAGAAAGGACGTTATTCTCTTCTTCATTTGATACCTCCAACAATGATACGCAGTGACGTCATCCATACAATAACAAATTCCATTTTACTAGAATAATATGGAATTGAATTTTTATTATTGTAACAAAAAATATGAACAGAATCAATAAACAGACGGCTAAAAAATGCGCTCCGCCGTTATCCAACAATCTTTTCGGGTGTGAACTGACGCCCCAACAGAGCCGATTACTCGGTAATCTGGTTTCGGCGATTAGCATAATTATTGTCCTTACTTACTCATACAGATTACGAACTTGCCTTTATGGTCTTGAAAATGCACGAATAACCACATATAATACATGTATAATTTGGAAAATATCCACCTGTTGCAGGGCAGCAGGGAGGCATAAGATATGGAGTTTACGTTGGTCAGGTATGCTGGCTCTGCTTTGTAGGTTTCTGAACGCAGAGAGCTTTCCTGCGAGAATGGCCGCATCGGGTCTATCCTTCGTTTCGGGCGATCCTGACTTATGCCTGTGGGTGCCGGTAAATCCATAGATTCAAGAAGGGTTCGCTTAAGGGAAAGAGGTGCGCGTTATGATTGAACAGATAAACAGAGTCCGGACAAGCGCCTTGTTTCGGATGCTTTTTAAAACGTCGGATATCAAAGAGTTCATGGAAAATAACGCCGATCAATTGTGCCTGCCGTCTTTCAGCGAATACATAACTGGCTTGTGCGCGGACAACGGCGATGTGCCGGAGCGGGTTATTAAGAGGGCAAATATAGAACGCTCGTTTGGCCATCAGTTATTTAAAGGGACAAAAAACCCCTCGCGTGATACGGTCCTGCAGCTTGCTTTCGGCTTTGAGGCCGATGTGGACACGGCGCAGGAACTGTTGAAATATGCCGGAATGAGTTCCCTGTACCCGCGTGTTAAGCGGGACGCCGCCATCATATACTGCCTGCATAAGCGCTTTAGCATCGTGGAGGCACAAAATGTTCTCCATGATATGAAGCTGCCGTTAATCGGAGGAGGAAAGCAAAATGAACGATGTGAAAGCTGCCGTTAGCGAAATTGAAAGCTCTTTTGACGCATCGCATTTTTCCGCGGAATTTTTGGAGCAATACGATCAATTGGAATGTCTTGCAGCAAGCCATGGAACGGAGACCTTTCTAGTAAGGCACAAGGACGGCAAAAAGCTTTTCGTGGCTAAGTGTTATGACAAAAGTATTTATTCCTTTGTTCATGAAAGTGAAATACTGAAAGGGCTGAACAATGCCGCCCTGCCCGGCTTTGCGGACGAATTCCAAAATGATTCCGCGGTCTGCATCATTCGCGATTTTGTCGAGGGAAAGCCCTTAAATCAGTATATTGCGGAGAAGCACCCGTCAAATCATGAAATTGTCGCTATAGCGGCCGCGCTTTGCGACATACTTGCCTATCTTCACGGCCGGCAGCCGCCTGTAATCCATAGAGACATAAAACCGGAGAATGTAATTATAAAGGACGACGGGCAGCCCGTTCTCATTGATTTTGACATTGCCCGGGTTTATAACAGCACATCCGAGACCGATACGCAGTTTTTCGGTACGAGAGAATACGCCCCGCCTGAGCAGTACGGCTTTTCTCAGACTGATTCGCGCACTGATATCTACTCCTTTGGTATACTGCTGCGGTATATGCTGACCGGCACTGAGCGGGAGAATTCTGATATACATATCTATAGGCCTCTGGCGCGTATTATCAGGAAATGTACCGCTTTTGCGCCCAAGGAACGCTTTGCAAGCGCCGAAGCGGTCAAAAAAGCGCTGCTTAGGGCAAATCCGAAAACGCAGGCGGTACGCAAAATCCTGATCTCTCTTTGCTCCGTCACCATTATTGCCCTGTTCGTTTTCGGCGGGGTCAAATGGTATCAGTACGCGAACTTCAACCCTTTCTCCGATGGCTCCATACCCGCCGTGATGACGGACGCGGAGCGGGTTGTCGACGCCGTTTCCTATATGAAAGATAAATACGGTACGGACCTGTTTGACGATACGGAAAGCTACGCCGACATCGGGTTTGTTAAAACCGTTCTCACCGACGTTTACGGCTATGACAGCGGCTATGCTCACGCTTTGCCGACGGCAGAGGGGCCCCCGCAGGAGAGCGAAAACAACTTCCTGCCCTGGGGTATGGGAGATGAACAATACCTTCCCCGCGACGTCATGGTCTATGTGGCTGTGAAAATCTACTGGGTGGACAAGGTCTCGGATTACTCGGGCCTTAAGGACGATAACGGCATTTATCCCGGAGTGCGGGTCGCGCTCACCTTTGCGGAGGAAACGGGAATACTGACCGGTGTGGGGCGTCCGGAGGATATAACAAAGGGTGAGGCCGCGATTCTTCTTGCAAACGCAGACAGGGTTTATGAAGCTACAAAAGAATAAAAGCAAAATATTTCAAAAGGTGGGCTGGCAGCCCACCTTTTTTGTTTTTTATTTTTATAAAATGAAACTGTCATTGACAAACTGACAATTTTTCAAAAAAAGGAGATCGAATAATGAAGAAAACGGTAAAAAGCGTTCTTTCCCTTATGTTGGCCTTCACCCTTATATTTGCGATGCTGATACCGGCGTACGCAGCGGGCTCAGGCGAGGCGGAGACAAAGGCGGCAGCTCTCAAGCAGCTTGGGCTGTTCAAAGGCGTTTCTGATACGGACTTTGCTCTGGACAGGGCTCCGACAAGAACGGAAGCGCTGATTATGCTGATCCGTGCGTTGGGCAAGGAGGCTGAGGCACTAGGCGGCGACTGGCCTCATCCTTTTACCGACGTTCCGGCTTGGGCGGACAAATATGTCGGCTACGGCTATGAAAAGGGACTGACCAAGGGTATGTCGGCTACCGAATTCGGCACCGGAAGCGCCGGGTCGGATATGTATCTCACCTTCATGCTTCGTGCTCTCGGCTATGATGATTCCACTGGCGACTTCAAATGGGATGCGCCTGACACGCTGGCCAAAGCAGTCGGCATCCTGCCGGACAGTGTTGACACATCCAGCTTCCTGCGCGCGGATGTCGCTGTTGTATCCTGGGCGGCGCTGGAAGCCGATCTGAAAACCGGAAAGCAACTGCTGGCAAAAAAACTGATCTCGGAAAATGTCTTTACATCGGACGCCTATACAAAGGCCGTCGCTCAGGTCGGAGAAACCAGGCCCACGGAAAAGTCGGTGTCATCCTTTGAGGCGCTGAAAACCGCGCTATCCGACAGCTCCGTGAAAGCAATCGCCATCGATTCCATCGGGACTCCAGTAGTCGTTACGGGAGACGTGACCATTCCGTCCGGCGTTACTGTGACAGTCAGCCGCGGCAACGATTTTTACATCGAAGGAAAGCTCACAAATAACGGCACTATCAACGTCATGGGCGCAGATTCCATCAAGACGGATTTTATAAACTATTCCGTTCTGTCCGTCCAGACCGGCGGTACGTTCAACAACAACGGTGCTATCAATCTGGAAGCTTCTCTGCTGGAGGACACAAGCGATAACGGGCCAATCGGCGGACAACTCCGGATCAATGGAGGCACGCTCAATAACACCGGCTCAGTTTTCCTGAAGTACGGACCTGTCAACACGCACGGCGGAATGTCGGTTGTCATCGACGGAACATGGAGCAACAGCGGGCTCGTCATTGTTGACGGTTTCTTCCTTCGCGTGGAAAAAGGCTCCTTTGTCAATAATAACGGCGCGGTCGTAATTAACAACAGCCATATCTTTGCCGGGGGCGAAGGAACGTTTACGAACAGCGGAACACTTTCCGGGGAGGCAGTAGGCGAAGAATCTTAAATCACAGCGATCTTATTACGAAAACTGTACAAATACCCGAAGGACGCGCCCGCCCAATCCTGCTGACACGCGGCGGGTACGTCCTTACATAACTTTTTTTGAAGATGGCAAGCAGAAAACCACATACGGAGAGGAGCGCCGCAATGACGCAGTCAACAGAAAACCTGAAAACGGTGCTTGACTATTACGGCATCGCGCAAATAGAGCTGGCGCAGGCGCTTGGCATCGATCCATCCCTTGTCAGCCGCTGGCTCAGCGGTAAGCGCAGGCTGCGTGCAGCAAGTCCGCAAATGGATGCCCTGGCAGAGTACATATTGGCGCACAGTAAACGAATTCACGACATGGAGTGGCTGAAGGCGCGGTTTGAGGCCGCGGGACTCTCCACGGACCTTTCCTCCGTTTACCGCACAAAGCAAAACCTTATCATGTGGCTTGCCTCCGACGGTGAAAATCTGCGCCGTAATCTTGGCAGTTTGCCGCCGAGAATCGTTTCTGGAAGCCCTGCGAATAGAAAAACACAGATGCTTGTACGTCCGGACAACAGCGCCGTCAGGCTTGGATGTCTCGACATGGCTCTGGAGCTTGAGCCGATCTTATCCTGTCTTCCAAATAAAAGCGCTGTCAATATTTTTTTATCAAACGATCAGATTGCCACGATAGTGAACGGGGATATTGCCGCTCTTTTGCTCCGCATGATTGTAAAAAAGAATCTCTCAGCTCGGTTGGTAGTGTGCGTATCCGGCGATACTCAGGCAATGTCGGCGCTGATCGATACCTACATGGGCGTTCTGGTATCCGGTCATTTTCGCTTATCCGTGGTACATGGACTGACA
>JAYFQM010000111.1:0-3280 GCA_034927185.1 Oscillospiraceae bacterium
AAGGCTATCCTGGAACTGGGACAAAGACGGAGGAGACAACTCAGCCGGCGAAGTGTCCTTCATATCCGAGCATATCGACAAGGATATCGACGAGAAAAATCAGGATATCCTTCTGAACCTATCCTCGGCCAATGTTACCGTTTCACCCTCCGAGGACGGAAAACTCCATCTGTCCTATGACAACACCGAAAACACACATTTTGAATACGTAGAAAAAGACGACAAAATCACTCTTACGCAAAAGCAGAAAAACACTTCTGTTATTGGAATCATCACAAACACGGAAAAGCTAAACGTAGTGCTCAGCCTTCCCTCAGGACGGGACGGCAAGTTTAATGTTAACAGCGCTTCAGGGGACATTACAATCTCAGACCTTATTATTAATGACGAGATGAATATTTATGGCGTATCCGGAAATGTGGATATGGACAGCTGCAAAGCAGAAGTCCTTGGGACGGGAACAACCTCGGGCGATATCAAGCTGCGCTTGGTAGAGGCATCCACCATCAAAGCCGGTACGGTTTCCGGCGAAATCAGGCTCCAGGATATCGGCGACAGCATCCCACTCACACTGGAAAGCGTCTCCGGCGGTATATATGTCGAAAATGCCGAGACGAAGGATCTTTCGGTTTCGACGGTATCAGGCGATACAGAATTAAAAAATGTCTCCGGCCTTAAAGCGAACTTTTCCGGCACCTCCGGGGGTGTAAGGCTTGACAAGGCTGATTTCCGCGAGATAAAGTTCTCCACCGTTTCGGGAGACATTTCCGGCTCCGTCAAGGGTTCCTCTGAGGACTACACGGTCTTTACCGAAACCGTATCCGGACGCAACAGTCTTTCCGGTCACAGAGGACGGGGGGCGCGAACGCTCGATTTTTCCTCCACCTCCGGCAGCTTCGATATCAGCTTTGAAAAATAATGCTTTGGGAGACCAGAATATGTACAGAGTATTTATCGTCGAGGATGATACTGTCATTGCCGAGGCAATCAGGCGCCATATGGCCGCCTGGGGCTGCGATGCGCGCTGCGCAGTGAACTTCGGGAACGTACTGTCCGAGTTTGCCGATTTTGACCCCCAGCTTGTGCTGATGGATATATCGCTGCCTTTTTTCAACGGTTACCACTGGTGCTCAGAGATAAGGCGCGTCTCCAAGGTACCGATCATTTTCATATCCTCGGCATCGGATAATATGAATATCGTCATGGCTGTCAATATGGGGGGCGACGATTTTATCGCAAAGCCCTTCGGCCTTGATGTGCTCACGGCTAAGGTTCAGGCTCTGCTGCGCAGGGCTTACGATTTTGCCGCTCCGGCAAAGCTCCTTGAAAGCGGCGGCGCTGTTTTGAACATTTCGGACGCCACCCTCACCTATGACAGCAGGAGGACTGAGCTTACGAAAAACGAGTTCAAAATACTCCAAATGCTGTTTGAAAATAAGGGGCGCGTCGTGACGCGCGGCGAAATCATGATGCGGCTCTGGGAAAGCGACAGCTTCATTGACGAGAATACGCTTACCGTTAATATGACACGCCTGCGGCGAAAGCTTGAGGAAACGGGGCTTACAAGCTTCATCATGACAAAAAAGGGCCTTGGATATATGGTTGGAGAGTGAACATGTTTTTTTCCTATCTCAGGCACCACTACAAAATAATAATCCTGTTGGCACTGTTCGTTCTGATTTTTACAGTCGTATTCTCACTGTATGATCTTGAAACGGAGGCAGTGTTATATGCCGCTCTGCTTTGCTTCTGCGTCGGGCTTGTCGCCTTCGGCTTCGGGCTTTGGCATCATATCTCGCGCCACAAGGCGCTCCGGGAGCTCATTAAGAATCTTGAGCTGGGTCTGTACGGCCTGCCTGAGCCCGACGGCATGATCGAGCAGGACTATCATGATATGCTGCGCAGCCTTTACGCGTATAATATAAAAATCCGCGGCGAAGCCGACGGAGCCAGACGCGATGCGGAGGACTACTACACGCTCTGGGTGCATCAAATAAAAACCCCAATAGCCGCAATGCGCCTTTTGCTTGCAGGTGATGCGGGGGCCGATGCAAATCTTCTGCTAGCCGAGCTCTTTAAAACCGAACAATATGTGGATATGGTCCTACAGTATACGCGCCTGAACAGCGAGTCAAGCGACCTTGTGATTAAAAAATGCCTCCTCGATGATATAATTAAAGGGTGCCTACGAAAATACGCAAGACTTTTTTCGCTGAAAAAGCTGGATTTTTCGTTAGAAGAAACCCACATGACAGTCATTACTGACGAGAAATGGTTAGCCTTTGCAATTGAACAGTTATTTTCGAATTCGCTGAAGTATACCAATGAAGGCAAAATCAGCATCTATTCGGAAGGTGAAGCGCTGGTCATCGAGGACACGGGAATCGGCATACGACCGGAGGACCTTCCGCGCGTTTGCGAAAAAGGCTACACGGGCGCGAGCGGTAGGGCAGACAAAAAATCCACGGGTATAGGGCTTTTCCTTGTAAAGAGCATACTCGAGAGGCTCGGCCACGGGATGGAGATAGCGTCGAAGGTCGGGGTAGGCACGAAGGTAACAATTAGCCTCGGCAGTGCCGAAGCTTCATTTGAATAGCGTACCTTACCAAATTGTAAGGTTTCTGGCCGAAATGTAAGTCAAAGAAATGGCAGACGTTTCGGCTTTTCGTTAGAATAGAGCCGTAACATGAATTACGGAGGCTTATTATGACACTTCTTGAAGTCAAAAATCTTAAAAAGACCTACGCCACACGTTTCGGGAACGTGAAGGTGCAGGCTCTGACAAACGTAAATTTCACTGCCGAAAATGGCGAATACATCGCCATCATGGGCGAGAGCGGTTCCGGCAAAACAACCCTTCTTAACATACTCGCCACGCTCGACAGACCAACCGGCGGAGAGGTCGTACTGGACGGAAAAAGCACTCTCCTTATTCCCGAAAAGGATCTCGCATGTTTCCGCCGCGACAATCTGGGCTTCGTCTTCCAAGATTTTAATCTTCTGGACACCTTCTCTCTGCGCGACAACATATATCTTCCTCTTGTTCTCTCCGGAAAAGGCCATAAGGAAATGAGCGAGCGCATAATTCCGATATCCTATAGGCTCGGTATTACCGACATTCTCGATAAGTTCCCCTACGAAGTCTCGGGCGGACAAAAGCAGCGCTGCGCCATAGCAAGGGCTCTCATTACAAATCCGCGCATCATTTTGGCGGACGAGCCGACCGGTGCTCTGGACTCGCGTTCCGCGGACGCGCTGCTTGAGGTCTTCAAAGAAATAA
>JAYFQM010000158.1:0-4250 GCA_034927185.1 Oscillospiraceae bacterium
ATACTTCCACAGGCCGTCGCCCCAATGAAGCACCATCCCCATGGGGGTATCGTGGTTTACTGCGATTCCGAGCAGAAAAGCTATCGCGGTCAGTATCAGCGCAAACAGAAACGGATCCGGCAGATACCTCTGCACCATTCGGCAGCATCCCGATGTGAACTTTCTTAACATACGTTTACGTCCTCTCTTTTTTCAGTTTTTATTTTTCTTTCTCGTACTTCTTTCCCTCAAAAATGCCTTCCTTTATAAAAATCCACCTTTCTTTGCAATTTCTTGATATTTTTTGCTCATATAACAGAGCACACATCCTCCCCCCCCCCCCCGGACAAAAAGGGCCGTGCACATATTATTTTTTACAGCTTAGCTGATATGCGCGATAGCCTTTGCAAGTTCCTTCTTGTGAGCGAGGTTGCTCTGGCGCGCGATCATTATGCGCTGCGCCTGAGGCGAACCGGCTCCGTGCATCGATTCCGTGCGATAACCGACGGCCGCCGTGCCGAGCGTAAGGTTCTCGATGAGACGCAGTATGCGCAGACGATTCTCCGTGGACACCGCGTTGATGCCCTTAAAATACTTTGCAACATACGGTCCGACCTTTTCGTCGCGAAGGTCCTTTTCGGACGGAGCGGTGACCATAAGTCCGCCGGCTATATCCTCCGCAAGCCTGGCAATCTCGTATGGGAAGCGAGTCACGTTTTGCTTGCACACGTTGGCGAGAAGCAAATCTATCATGTAGTTGCCACTCTCGGTGGGATGCCCCTCGGAGGAGCAGGCGATACCGCAGCAATACAGCGTCTCGTTGAGATGTGTCATCTCGATGATCTTATCCTTTATATGGCTGGCTTTATCCGCACCGTTGAACTCTGCGGCAACAGCCGCCGCGCCGATCAGCACATCGCCCACACCGACCTTACAGCCGCCGTAGCTTTGGCGATGGTATCCCGCGAAGCGCTCGACCAGCATTCCGGCAAACTCGTGCTCGCCGTTCATAAATATGCGGTCGCTCGGCACAAACACGTCGTCGAACACGACCAGCGCCTCAACGCCGCCGAACTCGCTATTGCCCACGTCCATTTCTCCGCCCTCTGCCTTGCGCGTGTCGCAGCTCTGGCGGCCGATGACCATGAATATGCCTTTGGTGTCCACGGGCACCGCAAAGGACACCGCGTAGTCTTTGTCCTCGGGACCCATGGCTATGGTCGGCATGACAATGACCTCGTGAGAGTTGAGTATGCCGGTTTGATGCGCTTTGGCGCCGCGTACCACTATACCGTCCGCGCGGCGTTCGACGACGTGAAGGAACATATCCGGGTCGGCCTGTTCGTGCGGAGCTTTCGAGCGATCGCCCTTCGGGTCGGTCATCGCGCCGTCGACAGTCAAATCGTTATCCTGACAGTACATCATGAACCTCTTGAAGTTCTCGTGGTAATCGGTGTGATATTTCTTGTCCACTTCAAAGGTGGTGGAGAACTCCGCATTGAACGCGTCCATACCCACGCAGCGCTGGAAGCAGGCTGCAGTCTTTTGACCGAGCAGGCGCTGCATCTTGACCTTGTTCTTAAGGTCCTCCGTGCTCTGGTGGATATGGGTGAAACGGTTGATGCGCTTGCCTGTGTAAGGCGACACGGCGGTCATCAGCTCCTGATACTCCGGCAGCTGCGCCAGATCGTAGGTCATTCTGACCGAGTTCAGCGACGGACGAAGTATGGGGTCGTCCACCGGATCTTCAACGCGTTTGCCGAACATATACACTTTCATGTTCATCTTCCGAATGCTTTCTGTGTACTGTTCCCCTGTCATAAGTCCCATATATTTTCCTCCTTATTTACTTTGCGGCGCAGTCAGAACCGCAAAATCGCTTTTGATATTTAGATAGCAAGTTTAATGCCAACAGAAAATATGGCACAATTACCCCTGATCACGGGCCTTTTAAGAATATTTTTGTTGCAAATACAAAAAATGCCGTATCATAATGGTACTATCAGTCTCAGATAGTATCATTATGATACGGCGATACGCACTACATTTTCAGGACAGACCGTATTCTTTCATGCGCCTAAAAAATACTGCTCGGCTCATTTTTATTATTTCCGCAGCACGGGTGCGGTTTCCGCCGCAGATCTTCAGTGCCTCTATCATAGCGCGGCGCTCGGTATCACGCTTCTTATCCTCGATGGATGGAATATGGAGTTCGAGCGTGTTGCCGGAAAATAGTGCCGTTTTGAAAGCAAAGTCCTCACAACCGAGGGTCCCGGATGATTTTTCAACGCAGGCGCGTTCGAGGCAGTGCTTAAACTCGCGTACGTTGCCAGGCCATGCGTAGTTGCACAGCAGCTCCATGGCTTTAGGCTCCACTCCGGTTATTTCTATGCCATAGCTGAGATCGGCGTCTTCGATAAATGACCGACACAGTACAGGGATATCCTCGCGTCTTTCGCGAAGAGGCGGAACCTTAAGCTCAACAGTGTTTATACGGTAGTATAGATCGCTGCGGAACTTGTCTTGTTGGATAAGCTTTTCAAGATCGCAGTTGGTGCTGCAAAGCAAGCGCACGTTTATTTTTTTCGGACGCAGACCGCCGACCGGCTCTATCTCCTGTTCCTGTAAGACGCGCAGAAGTTTTGACTGAAGCATAAGTGGCATATCCCCAATTTCGTCGAGAAGTATAGTGCCGCCGTTTGCCAGTTCGAATTTGCCCTTTTTGCCACCCCTGCGCGCACCGGAAAATGCTCCCTCCTCATAACCAAAAAGCTCGGATTCAAGCAGCTCCGACGGTATCGCCGCGCAGTTTATCTTTATGAAATCCTTCTCACACCGTCCGCTCAGCTCATGAACCGCGTTGGCAAAAAGCTCCTTGCCAACACCCGTCTCGCCGGTTATGAGCACGACGAGGTCCGACGCCGCAATACTGGCAATGGTCTTTTTGACCTTGTTTATTGCAGGGGAATCGCCAACGATTTTGCTCAAGGCATTGTTGGCATTGCGCAGGGCGAGGTATTTTTCCTTGTACTCGCGGCTTTCCCGCGCCATATCCTGTATCTGGCGGTTGAGCTTTTTTGTCTGATCTATACTGTCGAAGATTGTCGTTGACATGGCGCCTATGAGCTTTCCGTCGTCAAATATAGGCACACGGGATGTAACAATCGGATGCCCGTCCTTTAGTATAAAAATACTGCCTATATCGCTTTTTTTCGTCTTAAGTACATATGGCACGGCGGAACCGGGAATAACGTCGGTCACATATTTTCCGACTGCGTCGTCAGCGTCGACCCCAAGAAAAGCGGCATAGTTATCGTCAATTTTGAGAATATAGCCGCTTTCGTCGGTTATGACCGTAAACCCGAAATAGTCGAAAACCTTACCGAGTATTCTATTGAGCTTTTCGGTATTGTCCATCAGAGCGTACCTCCTTACGCACAAACATCTGTGATAATAATCACAATATTATCATGTGCATATATTGTTAAAAAGTCAAGCACTTTTGAGCAAAGCGTTTGTACAACTTGCTCAAAAGCGCGTCAATGCCGTTATAATTATCAAAAAAGTTTACGGGATTGGATGTTTTTGAACAGATAACGATTGGCGGTATCGAGCACATGCGTGACGAAAAGAGGCGAGAAAATCTGGCGCTTAATGGCGGAAATATCCGCATCGAATAACTTGAGGACGGAATGCTTCGCGCGGCTGCTCGGCCGGTGCAACGGCTACCCGCCTGCGGAACTGACGATGGAGAGACTTTTGGTTGCGGAAGCAGGATTTGAACTTACAAATTCGTGAAAACTCTGAATTTCCAATGGCTTTCAATGAAAGGATGCGAACCGAGCGAGGTCTATTTTGCCGAAAAAGGCGGAAACGGCGCGTTCGCAGGCCCTTAAATATTCGAAAAAAGTTATGAAAAAACTTGCAAATAAAGTTTCCGCCGCAAGTGCGGCGTTCCAAGCGTTTTGGCCGAAAGCCAAAGCCTTGCCGCAGGGCGAATTCACTTCGCCCGAGGATATCAAATCAACCGGATGGAGCAGCCAAAGGGCGCAAAACCCATAAAAAAGAGGCAAAAAAGATAAAATCTTTTTTGCCTCTTTTTTATGGTGGACCTGAAGGGATTCGAACCCACGACCTCTCGGATGCGAACCGAACGCTCTCCCGAGTGGTCCGCAAAGCGGGCCTCTATCACACACTCAAAAAATGGCTTGATTTGGGGCGGGGATGCGAACCACGCAGCGGAAGGAACGCGCACGGTTCGCAATTTTTAT
>JAYFQM010000127.1:0-6066 GCA_034927185.1 Oscillospiraceae bacterium
AGGAGACTTAGAAATATGACGCTTGTAACGTCAACTGAAATGCTTAAAGCAGCTCGGAGCTAAGGATACGCAATAGGTGCGTTCAATGTGGAGAACATGGAAATGGCTCAGGCCGTTATCGAGGCGGCGGAGGAAACCGAAGCTCCTGTCATACTGCAAACGACACCTTCAACTTTGAAATACGCAGGTCTAGACCTTTATTTTGCAATAATTTCAGCCATTGCAAAAAATGCGAAGGTTCCGGTCGCAATGCACCTAGATCACGGCTCAAGCTTTGAACTCTGCGCACAGGCTCTGCGCGCAGGCTATACCAGTATTATGATTGATGGCAGCAAGCTTCAGCTTGATGAAAATATTGCCCTTACAAAAAGGGTAGTGGAGATGTGTCGGCCCGCAGGAGTGCCGGTTGAGGGAGAGATCGGTATTGTGGGCGGTAAGGAAGACGAAACGATTTCGGAAAATGCCGTGTATACTGACCCGGCAGACGCTCTGCGATTTGAAAAGGAAACGGGCCTGTCCAGCATGGCGGTTGGTGTTGGAACTGCTCACGGCGTATATAAAAAGACCCCAGTGCTCAATGTGGAGCTTATCAGCACGCTGAAAGGCATATTGGCTGTTCCGATGGTTCTGCACGGTTCTTCCGGACTGACAGACGAAACGGTTAAGGACTGCATACGCCGCGGTATGTGTAAAGTCAATTTCGCAACTGAGCTTCGAATTGCGTATACGGACGGCATTAGAGAGACTATCAGCATGGACGCCGATGTTTTTGATCCTAAGGCTTACGGAAGAATCGGACGTGAGCGCGTAAAGGAAATAGTTAAAGCCCGGATAATTACATGCGGCTGCGCAGGCAAAGCATGATGTAATGAATAGGGTATTAATATTTTACGGTAAAAAAAGGACTAAATCGCCGTGCTTATCTCCGGATTATGATTTAGTCCTATTACAGCAGGAAATACGCTGATTCTCTTTATATCTGGCCTCTGATGATTCTTACACATTTTCGCAGGGGAAAAAAGAAAGTATTCTGCCGATGTATACTTTGGTTAGATGAAGCGGGTCAGCTGAATCTAGTGGAAACGAATTTCAATAGCGATGACCGAAATTAGCCCTTACAAAACTGAAAAGCTTTCTCTCCAATGATACATTACCCCCACGCTGAGCGGCATTTTAGCCGTACAGCGTGGGGGTAATGTGTTTCGAAAAAACTAGCGGCAGAAACGGTTTAGGGTTTATAAACCGCGCCTGCATTGCGAGACGCATATCTCTGTAAGCTCGAGACAGCGCTCTTTATCGTGCGTTCTGCGCATCAGCTGGTTTTATTTCAGTGCGATCCATGCGTCAAGCCCTTCGGGACTGTCCGGGTTAACCCCGAGGGCGAGAGCTTTGTAGTAGCTTAATAACTGTGCCGCCGGGAGAAGGAGCATTGCGCTTACGGAGCTATGAAGCTTTTTCCCGAAAGTAAACTGCGCGCAAACGCCCGGTAAGGCTGGTAATTCTTCGTCTGATATGACCACAACGGTCGATTTTTTGTTTAAGAGATCATTGATAAGCGGTTTTTCATAATCGAAGCCGTCCCGCGTCAGATTTGCAACGACGAGACTGTGCTCGCCGATGAGAACAATGGGCCCGTGCCTGACGTCAAGCACATGCTTGCAGCCTGATGGAGTATACGCGATCTCATTAAACGCAAGAGCCGCTTCTTCGGCAACACCGAAGCTTTCTCCATCGCAAAGAACCATGGCGTTTTCCCACGGCACGCCGGCAAGCTGCTTGATCTGCGGCTCAATTTGTTCGAGAAAAGCATCGCCGTTCAAGGCCAGAAAAGCAATATTTTCCGCGATGAGAATGCGGCCGAATACCTTTGCCAAAATATACAGCGCTCCGGCAAATATATTTGTAACTGAACGCGTCTGGCACACGCTCTCATCAAAAGCCCACGGCATTTCGAGCGTCTTATCGGAGATGGCTGCTATATTTGAATTCTCTGCACAGACAAAAGACAGAATTTTAACCAGGGGATATTTTTCACGGATTTTTTTGACCGCATAGAGTATCTCATGCGTCGAACCGCTGCGGGACAGAGTGATAAGCAGCGTCTTCTTTGAAAAGACGTCGTCATAATTATCGATATGAATCATAAGGTCGCCACCGGCAATTGACATAGAAGGAAGTCCCGAAAACAGATGCGCATTGCTTGCTACAGCACAGCTGAGCTGGTAGCTTGAGCCGCAGCCGATGACTACTATGTTGTCCGCATCGGTTTCTCTGAAAAAAGCTTCAAACTCGCCATATTTTTCGTCACAGCGTTCGAGAGTCATCTTTAAGGCGCTGTACTGACCGTGTATTTCATGATAAGTTTTGTTTTCCATAACGACCTCCAAAGAAATGTAGTAGCTATAATGTACATACATTTAAGCCACTACATTGTATACCTTATTCCGCAAGCAGTCAATTGTTTTTGAGACATCGGAGCTATTGCAGCAAAACGTGATATTTATACATATCGCCTCTGACTACAGAAGTGCAGAACTCGATGACGGAGTCTCCCGAAGTGGTAGTACGTTCAAGATAAAGCGCAGCTGCCGGCGGGGTGCAGTTTAAAAGCTCCGCGTCTATTTCCGACATTATAATCGCTTCAAAAGTCTCCTGAGCCGAATCTGGAGTAATATTGGCACTTTTTGTCATAGCGGAGTAAAGACCAAATTCGTCAACGACCGCCTTTGTCAGCTTCGGAAACAGATCGCAAGGAACATAAGAGGTCTCAACGGCAAACGGAATCCCATTCGCCAAACGCAGCCGGCGGATTTTGTACACAAAAGGACTCTTCGGGCGCTGTAGGCGAAACAGCAGCGGAGGGTCCGCGCTGATTACGGTAAAATCAATTACACGTGTGGAGGGGGTCAAGCCCATTGAGCGGATTTCCGATGAAAAGCTGTAAAAGGAAGCCAGCCTCTGATCGATTCTGGGGATCGCCACATAAGTGCCATCTCCGGGTTTTCGGACGACAAGACCGTCACGTTCCAGCTCGTTAAGGGCCTTTCTCAAGGTTTCTCTGCTGACGCCGAGCAACTGCGACAAAGAAAACTCGCCGGGTATTTTTGAGCCGGTTTCCCATTCTCCGCTTTCGATTTTGCTTTTGATCTGCTGCTTTACCCTAATATACAGGGATACCCGCCCACTGGAATTTATCATATCAGACGCCTCTCGTTTTTTTTGAATATATAATATGCGGACCGCTTTGTCAAATTGTATTTATTCGATTGACTTCTTTTATAACTGCTGATATACTGCGATTAAGATGTACGTACATTTAAGGGGGGCCATAATGTTCAATACTGTAAATTTTTTTTCAGAGCTCATCAGCGAAAGCAAAGCCGGGAAGGGAACGGCGATATGCTCGGTATGCAGCTCAAGCTCCTATGTCATAGCCGCCGCGATACGGCACTGCAAAAAAACCGGCAGGCCGCTGCTTGTTGAGGCCACTGCTAACCAAGTTAACCAGTACGGCGGGTATACGGGGATGAGACCGAAGGACTATATTGGGTTTGTCAACAAAATTGCGGGTGATATGGGCTTTGATCCGGAAAATATCATTTTCGGAGGCGATCATCTTGGTCCGCTCGTGTGGTGCGAGGAATATGAAGATGCGGCAATGGCGAAAGCCGAGGAACTTGTTTCGGAGTATGCCGCCGCGGGATTTGGTAAAATTCATCTCGACTGCAGCATGAGACTTGGAAGCGACAGCAAAACAGCAGCGTTATCGCCGTCGGCAATTGCCGGGAGAGCCGCCAGACTTGCCCGTATCTGTGAAAGCAATCTGCCGGAGAAGAGAAGAAAGCCCGTCTATGTTGTCGGGAGCGAAGTTCCGATTCCGGGAGGGGCGACGAGCCACGAGGATATGCTGGCAGTTACCGACCCTGAATCAATGAGAGAGGAATTGAAGCTCTTTGAGGCGGCTTTTTTAGCGGAAGGGCTGGATGATGCATGGAAGAGAGTTATTGCGATCGTCGTCCAGCCGGGAGTGGAATTCGGCAATAATCAGGTGTTTCTTTATGACCATGGCAAGGCCGAAAAACTTGCCGCATGCGCGGCGGGCTTCGAAAACATCGTAATGGAGGGGCATTCAACGGATTACCAGCCGGATGAGTGCCTCGATAAAATGAAACATGATGGTATCGCCATTCTAAAAGTCGGACCGGCGCTTACGTTTGCAATGAGAAACGCTCTGTTCGCTCTCGAGGAGATTGAAAAAACGGTATGCTCTTCAAGCCCATCGGGCCTTTCAGACTTTTCCGAAACGCTTGAAAATGCAATGCTCAAAAACCCAAAAAATTGGATAAAGCACTATACCGGCGATGATAAGACGCTTGCCATAATGAGAAAATTCAGCCTGTCCGACCGCTGCCGCTATTATATGGACGATGAGAGCGTCAGAGAAGCAATTGCCCGCCTTTTTGCAAATATCAACAAGGCAGAAATTCCGATGGGAGTTATTGCCCAGTTTTTCCCCAGACAGTGTCTGGAGATAGTTTCCGGAGAGCTTAAACCCACGGCGGAAAACCTTGTGTACCGTCAGATCGAATATGTGCTGGATACATATGCGTAAAGGATGATTGGATTCAAAGATGCAGTTCCAGTCCAAAAAATATGAGAACAGCTGCCTTTATACTCCTTATTGCAGGTCGTGTCCCGCCGGGCTATTTGCAATCCCCACAAAAGAAAGCCGCCCTTAATCGACACCAGTAGCCGACGTCCGTCTGTGTGTAGCCGAAATACCACGCAGAGGAGCCAGCATTAATAACTTTGCTGCTGCAATCACTAGCCAGCTTAAAAAATTTTTAAACATGGATGTAATAAAATAGAAGTATGTGTTATGCTTACCGGAGAGGCAATACGCTTTTGACTGAATTATAATCATAAACCATGACGGCTGTGATGAGAGGTGAAATACCATGATCGAATTACCGGAAGCTCTGACGCTTGCAAAGCAGCTTGAAAAAGAGGTTGTCGGCAAAGTTGTCGCCCGAGTGAATCCGCCGACAAAACCGCATAAATTCTGCTGGTTCAATGGAGACCCCTGCGATTACGAATTAAAAATCCGGGATTGTGAGCTGCGGTACGCGGAGGGCTTCGGCATCTTTGCCGAAATCGGCTTCAGCAATGGAGAACGGCTGTGCATCAATGACGGGGTCAACGTACGGTATCTGTCCGCAGGCGGCATACCTAAGGATTACCAATTGCTGATCGTCTTTACCGACGGCACGGCACTTGTTTTTACAGTTGCTATGTACGGCAGCATAATTCTCCACAGCGGCGACTACGAAAACAAGTATTATTTAAAAAGCCGAAACGCCGTTTCTCCGTTTTCGAATGGATTTGAAGCCTACTACCACGGACTGCTGAACGAGAGCAGGCCGGCGTTCAGCGCAAAGGCGTTTTTGGCTACTGAGCAGCGCTTTCCCGGTATTGGAAACGGCGTGCTGCAGGATATTCTGTTTGCTGCGCACATAAACCCAAAGAGAAAAATCGGCACGCTGAGCGACGCCGAAAAGGACATGCTGCTTACCTGCATTACTTCGGTTCTGCGCGAGATGACCGAACTCGGCGGACGCGATACGGAAAAGGACCTGTTCGGCGGACCCGGCGGGTATCAGACGAAGATGTCGAAAAATGCACTCTCTGCCGGATGCCCAGCCTGCGGCGGCGCAATCAAAAAGGAAGCTTATCTTGGCGGCTCGGTGTATTACTGCCCTGTATGCCAACCGTTTGACCAAAGATAAGCTTTGCGTGGTTTGCCTGATATTGAAAACATGTATATATCGTCTATGCAACTATTGCTTTCATGGTGAACTTTGGCCGTAAAAATCCTTACCATACCTTTCATGATAGTGTAAGGAACCGGGACGAGAAAAGCCTGACACGGAATCCGGTTGCGTCCCGCGTTTACATGAAACGAGGCGGCGGAGAGCAGCGGTGTGACAGACAGGCAGTTCATTTATGTCTTGCAGAAGGCTGAATATAAAAAAACGCGGTGGAAGCGGCCTGCTCATATGCAGGCCG
>JAYFQM010000126.1:0-24000 GCA_034927185.1 Oscillospiraceae bacterium
CTCATGGACGTGCTCGAAAACCTGAATCTCTACGCCGATCAGATCGATAAGTTTTACGATACGCTTGAAAATCTGGGTATTGAAACCGCGGGCGAGGACTATCTGCGCCCGATCGACGAGGAAGCCCTTCCGGAGCTAGAGGAGCTAGAGGAGCTTGAGGAAGTAACCGAGGAGGAAATGGCGAGCACCGAAACGCTCGTGGATTCCTACGCAACGGACGACCCTGTCCGCATGTACCTCAAGGAAATCGGGAAAATACCGCTCCTTACACCCGACGAGGAGGTTGAGCTTGCTGTCCGGATGTCTGAGGGCGACGAGGAGGCGAAGCGCCGCATGGCGGAGGCAAACCTGCGCCTTGTCGTCAGCATCGCAAAGCGCTATGTCGGGCGAGGAATGCTGTTCCTCGACCTCATTCAGGAGGGAAATCTGGGGCTTATCAAGGCAGTTGAAAAGTTTGACTACACAAAGGGATATAAGTTCTCAACCTATGCCACATGGTGGATACGTCAGGCGATTACGAGAGCGATAGCGGATCAGGCGCGCACCATACGTATTCCCGTGCACATGGTTGAAACAATAAATAAGGTTATCCGCGTTTCAAGGCAGCTCCTTCAGGAACTTGGACACGATCCGTCACCGGAGGAAATCGCGGAGGAGATGGGCATGCCCGTCGAAAAGGTACGCGATATTCTCAAGATTGCTCAGGAGCCCGTATCGCTTGAAACCCCAATAGGCGAGGAGGAGGACAGCCACCTGGGTGACTTTATCCCGGATGAGGACGCCTCTGAGCCGAGCGAGGCGGCTTCGTTTACCCTTCTCAAGGAGCAGCTTATGACCGTCCTTTCAACCCTTACTCCGCGTGAGGAAAAGGTCCTGCGCCTGCGCTTTGGAATTGAGGACGGCAGGACCCGCACGCTGGAGGAGGTTGGCAAGGAGTTCAACGTGACACGCGAGCGTATTCGTCAGATCGAGGCAAAAGCTCTGCGCAAACTCCGCCATCCCTCCCGTTCGAAGAAGCTCAGAGACTTTTTGAATTGACGCTACAGTTTGACAAAAAAGCGACGAAGGCTAAACTCCGGTCGCTTTTTTGTATATTCATAACAGCATAAACACTGATATTGCGGCGTTATTATTATGATAGAGCAGGGTTTCCGGTTTCGGGAATTAATAAACAAAATAGCTTGAATTATCAGGGCTTTGTTGATATGATACTTTTATTCGCAAAATTCTTTTTCCTGACGATCGCAGTGTTATCCCATATCGAGAATAATTTGCAGGATTTTATATCGGCCGTACGCGTTTATTTCCGCAATATTTGTTGTAAAAGCTCTTTTCTTGGATTAACATATGTGATATAATAAACATCTGGTACAAGTGCCATGGCTTAGTCGGAGGATGTCCTCGGATGAAGCTAGTTAAAAACAGGAAGCTGCATCTGAAAAAACTCATGATGTTATGCATATATATCGTTAGCAAATATACTAAATAAAGGAGACGAAAAAATGTCACGAAAAATGAAATCGATGGACGGCAACACCGCGGCTGCGCACGTATCGTATGCGTTTACGGAAGTGGCGGGCATATATCCTATAACACCGACAAGCCCGATGGCAGACTATGTGGACCAGTGGGCGGCCGCCGGAAGGAAGAACATATTCGGCACAACTGTCAACGTAGCTGAGATGCAGTCCGAGGCGGGAGCGGCGGGGACCGTCCACGGCTCGCTTGCGGCGGGCGCGCTGACCACTACATACACCGCCTCACAGGGCCTTCTGCTTATGATTCCAAACATGTATAAGATGGCTGCAGAGCTTTTGCCAGCGGTCTTCCATGTTTCAGCGAGGACGGTGGCCACGCAGGCGCTGAACATTTTCGGAGATCATTCGGATGTTATGGCCTGCCGCCAGACCGGTTTTTCGATGCTCGCGGAATCGAACCCTCAGGAGGTTATGGACCTTGCGGCAGTAGCACATCTCTCAGCCATCAAGAGCCGCGTTCCGTTTATCAATTTCTTCGATGGCTTCCGCACTTCACACGAGATACAGAAGATCGAAGCATGGGAATATGACGATCTTGCCGAAATGTGCGACATGGATGCCGTGAACGAATTCCGCAAGCGCTCACTGAACCCCGAGCGCCCCGTTATGCGCGGCTCTCATGAAAACGGAGACGTTTTCTTCCAGCACCGCGAAGCGGTCAACAAGTATTACGAAGCCGTGCCCGGTATAGTCGAAGAGTATATGGGCAAGGTCAACGCAAAAATCGGCACGGACTATAAGCTGTTCAACTACTACGGCGCTCCGGATGCCGACCGCGTTATTATCGCGATGGGTTCCATCTGCGATGTAGCCGAAGAAGTCATTGACTATCTGACCGCCATGGGCGAGAAGGTCGGCCTTATCAAGGTGCGCCTGTACCGTCCCTTCGTCTATGACAAGCTGATTGCCGCGATTCCCGCGACCGCGAAAAAGATTGCCGTTCTGGACCGTACCAAGGAGCCGGGAGCAATTGGCGAGCCTCTGTATATGGACGTAGTTACGGCGCTTTCGAACGCAGGAATGACGAACACCGTTATCGGCGGGCGTTACGGTCTGGGTTCCAAGGACACGCCGCCATCCAGCGTCTTCGCGGTATATGAGGAGCTGAAAAAGGATGCTCCGCTCCGCCAGTTCACAATCGGCATCACGGACGATGTTACGAACATATCTCTTGAAGAAAAGCCCGCCCCCAATACCGCAGCTCCTGGTACGATCGAGTGTAAATTCTGGGGCCTCGGAGGAGACGGCACGGTTGGAGCGAACAAGAACTCTATTAAAATTATCGGCGACCATACAGACAAATATGTTCAGGCATATTTCCAGTATGACTCCAAAAAGACCGGCGGCGTAACGATAAGCCATCTGCGCTTCGGCGACAAACCAATACGCAGTCCTTATTACATAAACAAGGCCGACTTTGTCGCCTGCCACAACCCGTCTTATATCATCAAGGGCTACAAAATGGTGCGTGACGTTAAGCCCGGCGGCGCGTTTCTTATAAACTGCCAGTGGACGCCGGAAGAGCTCGACCAGCATATGCCCGCGGATGCCAAGCGGTATATCGCTAAAAACAACATCAATATTTATACAATAAACGCTATTGACCTTGCCATTAAGCTCGGCATGGGCAAGCGCACCAACACTATCCTTCAGTCAGCATTCTTCACTCTTGCCAAGGTCATGCCCCAGGAAGACGCTATTGGATATATGAAGGAAGCGGCGACAAAGAGCTATCTCAAAAAGGGCCAGGACGTTGTGGACATGAACCACAGGGCCATCGAAGCCGGTGCCACCGCCTTCGTAAAGGTCGAGGTTCCCGCATCCTGGGCGAACGCGGAGAAGGTGTGCGAAAAGACGGCACTTGAGGGCGGAGCTAAACTCGTGGATATGGTCGAGAACATTACACTGCCCATAGGGAAAATGGACGGAGACAGCATTCCCGTATCCAGCTTTGAGAAGCACGTGGACGGGACGTTTGAGCTGGGCGCTGCAGCCTATGAAAAGCGCGGCGTGGCTGTGACTGTACCGACATGGGACAAGGAAAAGTGCATCCAGTGCAACCAGTGCGCCTATGTCTGTCCTCACGCGACCATACGCCCCTACGCTTTGACCGAGGCCGAACTGTCGGCGGCACCGGAGGGTACTAAGAGCGCACCCTTCAAGGCCGGTAAAGGCAAGGGAGTTTACAGCTTCGCAATTGCCGTGTCGCCTCTGGACTGCATGGGCTGCGGCGTGTGCGTCGGAACATGCCCTTCAAAGGCACTGACAATGGTTCCTCAGGAGCAGGAAAGCGCACAGCAGAGCGTATTCAATTATATGGTAAGCAAGGTTTCTCCGAAGGCCGACGTGGAGGACACCACTTCTGTCAAGGGCAGCCAGTTTAAGACCCCGCTGCTTGAGTTCTCCGGCTCCTGCGCGGGCTGTGCAGAAACAGCCTATGCAAGACTTATTACTCAGGTCTGCGGTGACCGTATGTATATCTCCAACGCCACCGGCTGCTCTTCCCTCTGGGGCGGACCTGCCGCGACATCCCCCTATACTGTCGACAAGGCGGGCAAGGGCCCCGCGTGGGCGAATTCTCTGTTCGAGGATAACGCCGAGCACGGGTTCGGCATCTATCTCGGCCAGAAGGCAATCAGAACCCGTCTTGCGGCCAAGGTTAAAGAGCTGATGGAGATCACCACCGTTGACACCAAGAAGGCCGCCTGCGAAGCATACCTTGCCACTATGGACGACGGCGAAGCAAACAAAGCGGCAACCGCGACACTTGTCTCCGAGCTCGAAAAGGATCCCGACTGCGCTTACTCCAAGGAGCTTCTCGCCAACAAGGAATATCTGGGCAAGAAGTCCGTCTGGATTTTCGGTGGCGACGGCTGGGCCTACGATATCGGCTTCGGCGGACTGGACCATGTACTCGCGACCGGCGAGGATGTGAACATCATGGTGTTTGACACCGAGGTATATTCCAATACCGGCGGGCAGGCTTCCAAGGCGACTCAGATCGGCGCTGTTGCTCAGTTTGCGGCTGCCGGCAAAGCAATCGCCAAGAAGAGCCTTGCCGAGATCGCCATGACCTACGGCTACGTATACGTTGCTCAGGTCGCGATGGGTGCAAACCCCGCCCAGACGCTCAAGGCCATCAAGGAAGCTGAGGAGTACCACGGCCCATCCCTTGTCATCGGCTACGCACCCTGCGAGATGCACTCCATTAAGGGCGGCATGGTAAACTGCCAGAGCGAGATGAAGAAGGCTGTCGACTGCGGCTACTGGAACATGTTCCGCTACAACCCGACGCTTAAGGCGCAGGGGAAGAGCCCGTTCATTCTCGACAGCAAGGCTCCGAACGGCAGCTACCGCGACTTTATCATGAACGAGGCGCGCTATTCATCACTGACAAGATCCTTCCCCGAAAGAGCCGAGGAACTCTTCGTCGACGCAGAGGAGTACGCAAAAGCACGCTACGAGCATCTCGAAAAGCTTATAAGGCTCTACGAGTAAGAATTAAGCGTATATAAGCTAGTCGCTTAAGTTATACCGGTAACTGCGGCGGTAATAGATTTTTCAGAAAAAAACGTAAAAAAAGACGTAGGCGGACTTAATAAGGGTCCGTCTGCGTTTTTTTATACAAATAATTTAAAAATAAATTAATAAAACAGTTGACTATCGTGCAGACTCGCCATATACTTAAAAAGCGCAGCACATAACGGTATTGCGAATCATAATTAAAGAGGTATTTCATGTACAACGACAAAACCATAGTCTGCAAAGATTGCGGACAAGAATTCACTTTTACTGCCAGCGAGCAGGAGTTTTTTGCTGAAAAGGGTTTCACAAACGAACCGCAGCGCTGCAAGGCCTGCCGTACTGCGCGCAAGGGTAACAGCAACTCTCGCGGCGGAAACGGTGGTACACGCCAGATGTTCGACGCAGTATGCGCCGAGTGTGGCAAGCCCTGCAAGGTTCCTTTTGAGCCGCGCAGTGACCGTCCTGTGTATTGCAGCGACTGCTTCAAAAGATAGATTAGTGAGTTTTGAAAAGATGCGCCCGGTTTGGGCGCATCTTTTTTCCACAGACGGCTTTGCCCTATCTGTACTTATGAGCTACAATACATGAGAAACATAGTAACAGGATAAGATGAAAAAACGGAGTGAAATATATGAAGCTATTAAATCTCGATTCACTTTCCCCGGAATTTATCTGGCAGGACTCGCTGGGGCTAATTACAAAATCGCTCGGCGCTGCCGCGGGCAGCAGCAAAATATATGTAAATATCGACAGCGTTCCGCAGGGAGGATACAGCACGAAATATCACAGCCATTCGCAGCAGGAGGAATTTTTTCTTGTCATCGATGGCGCAGGCGTGCTTAGGCTGAATGATGAGACAGTGACTGTCAAAAAGGGAGATTTTATAGCAAAGCCCGGCGGAAGGAAAATCGCGCATACATTCTACAATCCGGGTCCCGATCCGCTTACGATTCTGGACGTTGGCTCTAATGAGGCGGAGGACACCTGCTATTACCCGGATGAGGACGTATATTTGCATAAATCGAATGGCGTGAGCAGGGCGTACCGCGGCGAGACCGTTGACGCCGCTTGGAGCTCCGAGCCGAATCGGGAGCTTGAGTAAGCTGCTGAATGAAAATAGAGGCAGGCTCGTTTGAACCTGCTTTTATTTTCATTTTTGTAATAAGCTTTTCAGCAAAACAAACGCTGTAATTATCAGCCCTGAGATTGAGATGACCGCAAAAAATACCGAGAAGACACTCGCCGCGGCACGCTTTCGCTTGTAGCCGGGGGAGTTATCATACTGCTCGTCAGAGTCTTTCTGAGCTGGTTCAGAGTTTTCGTCCCAGCCATTGAGCAGTTCCAAAGCGGCGTTCAAGTTTTTTCTGTCAACATAGATATCTTGGCCATAAACAGAGAAACCCATGTAAATATCCATGTATCCGCCGGCTTCTCTGGATTTGCTGAAGCATGGGATATTATTGCTTCGAAGAAGCTCCATTATCATTTCGGAATCGATTGCGTTGGAAACATATCTGACTGCAACAGGAGCAATACCATGTATATCATTGTTTATGAGTCTTTGCTCGCGCGGCGCTTCCGAAAGCCTGTCAACCAAATCAACGCCGCATTCCTTGCAGCAGGTATATCCTTCAACATATTCCGACTTGCATTTCGGGCAAAACATGGGCTGCACCTCCAATGATAAAAACCGCTCTCCTGTATCAATAATATATTAATAAAAGATGTTTGTAAACAGCTCTTATTCGGTAGCTCGGAGCTTAAAGAGCAGCTTTTTGAGAGGATTTAAAAGCAGGAGTGTCAGAACGAAATTAGAGACGCAGTGGGTGAGATCGAAGGGAATTCCGCTCACCCAGTAGGAAAAAGCCATTGCCGGACCGCCTATGAAGAGATATGGCAGTGCACAGAGAAGCCCGAACGAGAGCCCGAACAAGCCCGCTATCGCCGCCCAGATGAGCGAGTTTTCATTTTTTTTGAAAATCAGCGCAATTAAGGCCAATATCGCCCATACGTAAAGATAGCTGATAAACCACAGCCCGAAGCCGTAAATCAGTCCCTCTAAAAGCACGAATACTGCAACGGAGTAAAAGCCCTTAGCCCCGTAGACAAGCATCGTGAGTATGATAAGAACAGAAACGAGATTTATGTTTGGCAAAGCCGCCATCGCTACCTGCGTACCAACCGTAAACGCCGCCATTGCGGAAAGCTCAATGAGCTCTCTTAGGGACAGCGGCGGCTTAGTAGCCTTCATGGAGAGCGAATTCAAAGCTGTTACCGTCGTAAATCGGAGTCTGGTCAACGCCGGTGTCGACATATTCGCCTGATTTGGTGTAGCCCCACCACTGCTGTCTGCTCTCATCGGCCGCTTCGCCGTCCATGACGGTGATGAAAAAACCGTACTGGCTGTTTTCGCCACTGATAAGCTTCTCCTGTTCGAGCGCACCGCGCAGATACCCGGCATCCGTTTTAATTGTAATTGTCCGGTCGTCGCCGTTAAGATGGTCTATTGAAACGGTGATCGTCTTCGCTCCCGCGATGGTATTGGGTGACAGAAAGTGATAGGCAAGATATGCCCCCGCGATCAGTACGGCGAGAACGACAATCAGCGCGATGCCTGTTTTTTTGCTTTTGCTCATAAATCAACAAATCTCCTTTGTCCGGCAAAGATTAGGTAAACGGACACTTTCCGGTAAAGCGATGGCAGCGGAGGAAATTTTCACTGCGCTTCCCTCTGATGGGCTCGTCACTGGGTCAGTTGTCGCTGTTATTGTAATACAGGCGGCAGGGTATTGCAAGCGTATAGAGATAGAGCGGGGGAACGACACAAGTATTTTAATTTTTAAAAACTGAAATATTCAGGCTGGATTCTTATATCTATTATATAGGGAGGTTGACAGCCATGAATAAAACAGAAAAACCCGCCGCAGGCGTAAGACAGAACAGGCTGAAAAGCTGGCCCATGTGGGCTGGAATATTGTCCGCGCTGTGGTTGCTCGCATCTACGTTCGGATTGCCGCAGAAAATTGGACTAACGAACGAAGCGTATAACAATATCGTAAGCGCTGCGGGTACAATACTCACGCTGCTGGGCGTCGTAAACAATCCGACAAACCCGAGAGGCATATAAAAAACCTGAGCTCTCACGGAACGGCAGTGAGAGCTCAGGTGCTACTGGCGGATCTTGATTAAGTGGAAAAACTAAGCATAGAAAGCGTGATTGCCAACGCTTGTAACATAAGGACGGTTTTTTGTGATCCAGGAGCTTGTAGCGGTAACAGGATTAAGAAAAAAAAGGCTGCTGCCGGCGACAGAGGCTCCGTCAAGACAGAGCTTGGCGGCAAGTATACTGTCGGACGAGGGAGCGTTATATATTGTTCCGTTCGCTACGGGCGTAAACTGGGTGCCCCCGGTCTTATCAAAAATGACGCCGTAGATGCTGTTTGGGAAATCAGAGCTTGCCACGCGGTTCAGAATTACGTTTCCGACCGCAATTTTACCCTTCAGTGATTCGCCGCTGCTTTCAGCGTTGATAATGCGCGAGAGCCAGTAAACAGCATCACTGCTATAATACTGATCTCCGGATGCGATAGTGCCGCTACCGAGGGTTACGATCGCTTTCTGCGCAGATGCATTCCACGTTACGGAAGCGCCCATAGCCTTTGCGATTACTCTGATAGGAACCAAAGTCGTGCCGTTAACGAGCTTTACGCCGTCCGCCGCATAAAGCATGCGCCCGTTGGCATTGATATAGTAAGCGCCGGGACGCGCCGTAACAGTAAGGTTTGATGTGCGGACAACAGCCTGATTGTTCTCCCAGGTGACGGACGCTCCGGGGCAGAGCAGGAGGCTGATCGTTCTTATCGGGACGTAAGTCGTGGAATTGTAGATTGAAATGTTGCTCACTGCGGTGCTGCCAACCTGAAGGGAGAGGGCTTCCGCACTTGGCAGAACTGCCACGAGCAGGCAAACAACCAACAGAGATACAAGTAACTTTTTCATCGTATTTCACTCCTTCCTTTTGAGTACATTGTAACTATTTGTAACTATTTATGCAAGGAGTAAGTTCTTCCAGTGGCTGATATTAAGAATAAGGCTTGAAAATGCTGCATTTTTGGGATTAGGAGATTGCTGAGACAGAGCAGCGATTCTGTCATAACCGTGTTATTATTTGAAGTTTGAAGTGGTGGGGATGGCCCACAAAGCCGCATCCCGCACTTAAAAACGCCATAGTACGCCGTTTGAAGCCGCCAAGCGCCGGATAAGAAGGACGGATGAATACAAAAAACACCCGCTTAACCACTGTTTCATCAATGGAAAGCGGGTTGTTTGTTTTTGGTGACTCAGGGGGGATTCGAACCCCCGACACCCTGCTTAAAAGGCAGGTGCTCTGCCTACTGAGCTACTGAATCATAACAGACGATAAAAAATGGCTGGGATAGCAGGGCTCGAACCTACAATACCAGAGTCAAAGTCTAGTGTGTTACCATTACACTATATCCCATCGCAGATTCAAGCAAAACGATCCTGGAATTATAGTGGGGTGGGTAAAGGGATTCGAACCCTCGACACCCGGAACCACAATCCGGTGCTCTAACCAACTGAGCTATACCCACCATATATGAAGTTCCGGACCGAAACGGCACCCCGCCGAAAAAAAGTGGTACGCCAGAAGGGATTCGAACCCCTGACCTACTGCTTAGAAGGCAGTTGCTCTATCCACCTGAGCTACTGGCGCATATGGAAACCTCCGCCTTCGGAGGGAAAAGGTGGGTGCGGTGAAACCGCGGGGATTCGCCTGCACATCTAGATTTCCCGCCGTTGCGGATAAGTTCGGCATAACCGAACTTGATTAAAAACGCTATGCGTTCTGGAGCGGGCGATGGGAATCGAACCCACGTATCCAGCTTGGAAGGCTGGTGTTCTACCATTGAACTACGCCCGCGAATTTGAGTTCAGCCATAGAATAATAACATCTTATAATACTGTTGTCAATATCTTTGTGGCGGTTTTCGTGAACTCGTATCGATTGTTTATGGAATTTTTAATTTGGAACCCTTGTCAAAGCACGACGATCGTTATACCGTTGTTCGAGCGCTCAAGATCGCTGTCCCGCCTTAAATCGCCGCAGACAGCAAAGGCGTTTCTTGTTGCCTCGTCAAATATGGAAAACTGCTCGCCCGGAATAAAATCCTTTATGACGCGAGCATTTTTCTGCCGCTGAAGATAGGCGCGGGTCTCCGTGCGTATTTTTCCGCCCTTTCCGGACGAGCCGTAGCCGTGGATGATCTTGACGGCGCTGTAACCGAGCGCTTTGCTACGGCTCAGGTGGAATGTGACACGCTTTATTGCGGATGCAGCCGTCGGCATATCCTCTTTGATATTGACTTCCAGAAGCTTTCCGGGCATATTTATTCCTTTCCGCCGACATGACTCTAAAGAGCGAAGACGCCGCCGTTTAATGGCGGCGTCTAAAAACTGCCCTCCTCGGCCGTGTTGGCTCAAAGACTTTTCTCAGCGTATTCGCGGCCCAGAAGGAAGGCCTTCCGGTTAAGCTCAAGAAATTTCGGCTTAACGCACTCGGCAATTGCCTTTTGCCACGTTTCCTCGGAAAAATCGGTGAGAAGCGAGAGAATGCCGATCATCACGACGTTTACGGATTTTGCGCTCCCGGCCTCGTTAGCCAGCGAGAGAACGTCGGCCGCGATTATTTTAGCGCCCTTAGCGCGTATTTTATCCACAATATCGTCGGGATACGGCATAGCGCCGGTAATGACGGGCATAGGGCTTATTCTGCGGTCGTTTACGATGAGAGTTCCGCCGTCTTTCAGATAGGATATCCAGCGAGCGGCCTCAAGCCGCTCAAAGGCGAGAATATAGTCCGCTTCGCCCTGATCGACGAGCGGGGAGTATACCTTTTTGCCGAATTTCACATAGGTGACTACGCTTCCGCCGCGCTGTGACATGCCGTGGACCTCGGACATTTTGACGTCAAAGCCCTGTCCAATCAGGACGTTTCCGAGAATACGCGAGGCGAGCAGTGTGCCCTGTCCGCCGACGCCGACGATCATGATACCTTTTGTTTCGCTCATGTTATCTGGCCTCCTTCTTGACAATGGCTCCAAATTTGCACATCTGGGTGCACAGCTCGCAGCCGACGCATAGAGTCGGGTCTATAGATGCCTTTTTGTCGGCAAAGCTGATCGAGGGACAGCCGATGGTCATACACTGGCGGCAGCCCTTGCACGCTTCATAATCAATGTACAGGGCGGGAGAGGTCTTGACTTCCGGAAGAAGAATGCAGGGGCGTCTTGCTATGATGACCGAGGGTTCCGCGGCGCCAAGCTCTTCAGCTAAAGCCGCTTTCAGCTCGTCCAGAGCATAGGGATCGACGACGCGGACGCGCTTCACGCCTACGGCCTCACAGAGCTTTTCAAGCGAAACCGCGGGGGCAGGCTCACCCTTCAGGGTTTTTCCGGTGGTGGGATTCTGCTGATGACCGGTCATGCCTGTTATGGAGTTGTCGAGAATCAGCACCGTCGAGATGCCCTTGTTGTAAACTATATCCACGAGTCCCGTAATGCCGCTGTGCATAAAGGTGCTGTCGCCAATCACAGCGACCGACTTTTTCGCGCTTTCCTCTCCCCGGACGGTGTTGAAGCCGTGCAGGCCGGAGACGGACGCGCCCATACAGACGGTGGTGTCCATCGCGGTGAGCGGGGGCAGAGAACCGAGCGTGTAGCAGCCGATATCGCCGGAGACCATGAGCCCCATTTTTCCAAGCGTGTAGAACAGCCCTCTGTGCGGGCAGCCAGGGCAGAGCGTTGGCGGACGAGGCGGAACGGTTTCGCCAAAATCTATGAACGGCGCTATGCTCATGCCAAGCGCTTTTTTGATTTTGTTCTGGCTGAGCTCGCCGCAGAGCCCGAAGAGGTCCTTGCCTCCGTCGACCCTTATTCCGTTGGAGCGCAGATGCGTCTCGATTACGGGATCAAGCTCCTCTACTACTATAAGTCTATCGACCTTTGAGGCGAATTCTTTTATAAGTTCGAGGGGGAGCGGATTTACCATGCCGAGCTTCAGCACGCTCGCGTTCGGGAGACACTCGCGCAGATACTGATAGCAGATGCCGGCGGTGACAAAGCCGATGGAGGTGTCGCCCATTTCGATGCGGTTGATGCCGCTGGTTTCGGCATATTTAATTAGCCTTTGCGTCCGCTCCTCAACTATAGGGTGGCGCTTTACAGCGTTGCCGGGCATCATAACATATTTTGCCGGATTTTTTTCGTAGGGCCTTAGCTCATGCTCAACGCGCGGCGAAAGCTCGACTGCGCTCTGAGAATGGGCGACCCTCGTGCAGGTCCGGAACAGAACGGGCGTATCGTATTCCTCCGAGATATCGTAGGCGAGCCTGATATATTCCAGGCACTCGGCGCTGTCCGACGGCTCCAGCATCGGTACCTTCGATGCAACGGCGTAGCGGCGCGAATCCTGCTCGTTCTGGGAGGAGTGCATTCCCTGATCGTCAGCGACAGCAATCACGAGCCCGCCGTTGACACCAGTATACGAAACGGTAAACAGCGGGTCAGCGGCAACGTTCAGCCCGACGTGCTTCATCGCGCAGAAGGCACGCGCCCCACCGATGGAAGCGCCAATCGCGGCCTCAGCCGCAACCTTTTCGTTGGGAGCCCATTCGGCATAGATCTCATCGTATTTTGCTACGGTTTCGGCAATCTCTGTCGAGGGCGTTCCGGGATAGGCGGATACGAAGCGGCAGCCTGCCTCATACAGCCCGCGGGCAGCGGCTTCGTTACCCAAAAGCAGCGTTTTCATATATGTACTACCATTCCTTTCAGCTGTGGTTTTTACGTTTGCGGCAAATAATTTATACTATGATACGCTCAAAACAAAGCTCAGTCAAGAGTAATACTTGCCAAGACGGCGCCGAACAATCGCCTTTATCATGGAAGAACGACAATCCGGCACCGGCATTTTTCTTATTTATACGTCACGGTTATAAATCGTGGCCACATGGCGGCGGCCGCGGTACATGACGGTATATGT
The DNA here is from genome assembly GCA_034927185.1 of Oscillospiraceae bacterium. Lineage (GTDB taxonomy): Bacteria > Bacillota > Clostridia > Oscillospirales > Oscillospiraceae > UBA2658. The sequence goes on from JAYFQM010000126.1 coordinate 13,125, forward strand.
CGCGATAAGGTTAACCGCCATGAGTCCGATTATGATGGCCCGGCAGGGCAGGCTTTCAGCGAGAGCGCCAGCAATCAGCTGGCCGATTATCATTCCGGCATTGCAGGCCATCTGAAAAACGCCGTTAAAGCGGCCGCGGTATTCCTCCGGTACATAGCTTTGGGTGGTCGAAAGGCGGATGTTGAAGGACGTGACGGAAAGAAAACCATCCAGAAAGAACATGACGAGCATTATGATATACGGCATGAACAATACCGAGCCGTTTATAAAACAGGAGATAACGTAGACCGCCATCGCAATCGCAAATTTTTTATCGGCGGGATATTTGATGCGGTACTGTACCGCGCCACCTGTGAGCCGGCCGGCCACATTAACGGAGGTTGCATAGGAATAGGCCATGAGTCCCAGAGCGGGAGCCGAATTGAAATACGGTATCCACAAGGTGTCCATGCCGATACTGGTCATGGTGCAGATAAAGAAATAGACTGTGATAACAAGCAGGCCTTTTTCAGCCCTTATGTATTGAAAGCCGCGGCGCATATCGGCCAAAAAATCGCGCAGGCCGGTGCGCTCGGCGGTTCCTGATATCTGCGGCTCGTGCACGCGTATTGTAGTTTCAAAAATGGCCGCAAGCAGGAAGGAAGCCGCGTTGAAGGCAAACAGGGGTGGCAGCCCAAAGTGCTTATATACCAGAGTGGCGACCGGGGTCATCATCAGGGCAATGGGATAGAGAAGGCTGGAGACGGAATAGGCCTTGGAGAAATTGCCCTCCTTGACAAGCAGAGGGAAAAAACTGTCGTAGGCCACGGCATAGACACTGTCGATTGCGCCGATCAGTATGCTGGCCGAGAGGAAAAACGCATAATTAAAGTAGCCGCTGCTCGTGAGGGCGAAGAGCAGAAGAAACAGCCCGGCCGAAATAAAGTCAAGCGTATAAACCATTTTGCGGCGCGACCACTTATCGAGATAGGTTCCGGCCATCAGCGGCAGGATGATTTTCGGAAGGTTATTGGCCGCCAGAAGAAGGGCGTAGAGAAAAACAGATTTGGTTTCCTCGAGGGTGACGAGACTCATGGCGTAGGCGCTGACGGCGTTGCCCAGTATGGACACGGCGCTTCCAAGCGTTATTGTTGTAAAGTTTTTTGTCCACAGGCGGGGCTTGTCCATAGTTTTGCGTTCGGGAGTAAACCCGTTCCCTTCGTTATATTGGCGGAGGCACAAGAAAGTCTGACCTCATATTCGCGCCGGTGAGATATTCATAAAATTTCCGTGTGATGAGTCATCTTTTACGGTTGTCCAAAAAGCGGATGAGGAAAAGAATGAAAATTAACGTATAATGACTATTTTATTGTCATTATATCGCAGAATGGTATATTCTTCAAATAGTTTGTCGATATTTGAAGATGCAAAAATGGAAAACGTGAAAACGGCAGGATTTTTACTCTTTTTTTATTCATAATTGTATGTTACAATCCATAGTTAGGTATGCTCAGATGGGAAGAACGGGGCTTCGCGCGTTTTCCCGACCTGCTGCCAAGAAGCGTCAAAGGAAGGCTTATTGCCAATGAGTATTTTAGAAAGTATATTCGGGTCCCACAGCGGAAGGGAACTGAAAAAGATAAAACCGATTGCGGACAAAATCGAGTCGATGGCTGATAGCTACGGCAAGCTCTCGGATGTGCAGCTGCGCGCAAAAACCGATGAGTTTAGAGAACGCCTTAAAAAAGACGAGACTATGGACGACATATTGCCCGAAGCGTTTGCGACCGTCCGGGAGGCATCCAAAAGAGTTTTGGGCCTGTACCCATTCAGAGTGCAGCTCATCGGCGGCATCGTCCTGCATCAGGGGCGTATTGCCGAGATGAAGACCGGCGAAGGCAAAACGCTTGTCGCAACTCTTCCGGCCTACTTAAACGCGCTGGAGGGCGAGGGAGTCCATATCGTAACGGTGAACGATTATCTGGCCCAGCGCGACAGTGAGTGGATGGGCAAGATTTACCGCTTCCTAGGATTATCGGTTGGCCTCATAGTCCACGGGCTTACAAACGAGGAGCGCAGGGCGGCGTATGAAGCGGATATCACTTACGGCACTAACAACGAGATGGGCTTCGACTATCTGCGCGACAACATGGCGCTCTATAAAAGCAACATGGTCCAGAGAGGTCATCACTTTGCCGTAGTCGACGAGGTCGACTCGATCCTCATAGACGAGGCCAGAACCCCGCTCATAATTTCAGGGATGGGGGATAAGAGCACCGACCTATACGGCCAGGTGGACAGCTTCGTTTCCCGCCTAAAGCCTATTGTATATTCCAGCGTTGACGAAAAGAGCGAGGAGGACGTAAATCTCGACGCCGATTATGTCGTTGACGAAAAGGCAAGAACGGTAACACTGACGGCGAGAGGCGTCAAAAAGGCGGAGGAGGCTTTCAGTATTGAGAACCTTTCGGACCTTGAAAACTCAACCCTTTCGCACCATATAAATCAGGCAATTAAAGCGCACGGCATTATGAAGCGCGATATCGACTATGTCGTTAAGGACGGGGAGGTCCTTATCGTCGACGAATTCACCGGGCGCATAATGCTGGGAAGGCGCTATTCGGAGGGACTGCATCAGGCGATTGAGGCCAAAGAGCATGTGAAGGTCGCGGAAGAGAGCAAGACTCTCGCAACGATCACATTCCAGAACTACTTCAGGCTTTACAAAAAGCTTTCTGGTATGACCGGAACTGCGCTGACCGAGCAGGAGGAGTTCATCTCGATCTATAACCTCGATATCATAGAGATTCCGACAAATAAGCCCCTTGTGAGAATAGATAATTCCGACGCCGTCTATAAAAACGAAAGCGGCAAATATAAAGCTATCATCGACCAGATAGTCGAGTGCCACAAAAAAGGGCAGCCCGTCCTTGTGGGTACGGTCTCGATCGAGAAGAGCGAAATTGTTTCCTCACTGCTCAAAAAAACGGGAATCCAGCATAATGTCCTGAACGCGAAAAACCATGAGAAGGAAGCAGAAATCATCGCGCAGGCGGGTATGTTTGGAGCCGTTACGATAGCGACCAACATGGCCGGGCGCGGAACCGATATCATGCTCGGCGGAAACGCCGAATATCTGGCAAAGCACGACCTCCGAAAGCACGGCTTCGGCGACGAGCTTATTGCAGAGGCCACGGGCTACGCCGAAACCGAAGATGCAAACGTTATTGCGGCGAGAAAAATGTTCGCCGAAAGGCTTGCTTTCCACAAATCCGGTATCGCGTCCGAAGCGGACAAGGTGCGCGAGGTCGGTGGGCTTTTCATAATCGGTACGGAGCGTCACGATTCGCGCCGTATAGACAACCAGCTCCGCGGCCGCTCCGGCCGTCAGGGCGACCCGGGAGAAAGCCGATTCTATCTTGCGATGACAGATGATCTGATGCGCCTTTTCGGATCGGAGAGAGTTCTCGGCATGATGGAGCGCATGGGCGTCGACGAGGACACCCCGCTTGACTATAAGATACTGTCCAATGCCATTGAAAACGCTCAGAAGACCGTCGAGAGCCGTAACTTCCAGAGCCGCAAGAGCGTGCTCGAATACGACGACGTTATGAGCGTGCAGCGCAACACGATCTACGACCAGAGGCGCAAGGTGCTAGACGGGGAAGACCTTGAGGCTTACATCAGAAAGATGGTTGAGGACTTTATAAGAGAAACCGTCGTTTCCGGCATGGAGGGACGGGATTATTTCGAGGATATGGCGCAGTTTGAAGAGACGGTCGCGCCGTTTGAAAAGCTGTTTCTGCGCAAGGGTGAAATCTCTCTGACAATGAAAGAGCTTAACAAGCTCAATCCCCACGAGCTTACCGATATGCTGCTTGAAAAGGCGGAAAAGGTATACAGGGAGCGCGAGGCCGGGTTTGGGCTCATGCCCAACGGTGTTCCGCTAATGCGTGAGCTCGAACGCGTCATCATGCTGCGCGTCGTGGACGAATACTGGATGGACCACCTTGACGCAATGCAGGAGCTGCGCCGCGGCATAGGCCTGCGCGCATACGGAAACGACAAGCCCGTCGACGCCTATAAGCGCGAGGGCTACGATATGTTCGAAGAGATGATAAACGGTATACGCACGGAAGTTGTGCGCCGCATCTTCACCGTTCAGGTCAAGAAGGAACAGCCTCTTGAGAGAAAAAGCGTTGCGAAGGGGCCGGTCAGCAATGTAGGTGGCGACGATACCGTAAAAAAACAGCCGGTCAAAGCGGCGGCAAAGCCGGGACGCAATGACCCCTGCCCCTGCGGAAAAATGAAGGCGGACGGTTCGAGACGCCTGAAATATAAGGAATGCTGCGGAAGGAACGAATAGTGGCATTTGTTAAGGAGCGGCAACATTGGAATTTTCAAAACCTTTTTCAGAAATGAGCTGCGGGGGGCTAGTATATATGACGGCCCCATCGATAACCTTTCCCCACTGCTTTACGACAAGGTGGGGAGGAGTGAGCACAGGGAGTCTCGAAAGCCTCAACCTCGGCGAAAACCGGGGAGACAGCGAGGAGAATGTGCTAGAGAACTACCGCAGGGTGTTTGAGGCGCTGGGGCTACCGGAACAGAATCCCTGTTTTACCAAACAGGTGCACGGAAACGTTGTCCGCATCGTAACGGAGGCGGACAGGCGCGAACTATTTTCCCCCTTTCTCTACGAGGCGGACGGAATAGTGACGAACGTAAGGCAGCTTCCGCTTTTCTGCTTCACGGCGGACTGCGTGCCCGTCCTGCTCTGTGATCCCGAGGCAGGTGTTGCCGGAGCGATTCACTGTGGTTGGAGAAGCACCGTGGCGGACATTCTCGGCACGGCGGTTTCAAAAATGGACGAGCTTGGCGCGAAGCCGGAAAAGATCTGCGCTGCAATCGGTCCGGGAATTGAGCTGTGCTGCTATGAGACTGGACCGGAGGTTCCGGAAGCAATCGAAAAGCTGCTGGACGGCGACTGCGAGAATGTCTTTTTCGCCGTAGGAGACACGGGAAAATTCATGGTTGATCTCAAGGAAGCAAACAGGCGGCGTCTTCTGCAGCTCGGGCTGAAGGGCTGCAACATATCGGTCAGCGACGAGTGTACCTCCTGCAACAGCGACAAATATTGGTCGCACAGAAAAACAAAGGGAGAAAGAGGCTCTCAGGCGGCGATCATCGCCGTTCCCTGATCGGAGTAACGAAAGGATAGCTTTATGGCGGAAAAAATCAAAAAAACAGTTCTTTCGTTGCTCGTACTGTCCCTTTTTGCAGGTGCTTTTTCGGGTTGCGGAGCGAGCGTGTCAAACGAGGAGGAAGCCTTGCCCGAGGTTTCCGACGCACAGGTTGAGGAAACCTACTATTATAAAGTGGACAATGTTTTTTCGCTCAACTGCAACAAGGAATACAGCTTCAATCCTTTTACAACGACGAATGCTTCGAATATAATCTGCACACAGGCGATGTACGACACGCTTTTTACGGTGGACGATACCTTTGCGGCGTCGCCGAGCTTAATAAAAGAATATAAGAGCGACGACGGAATGAGCTGGTATTTCTATGTTGATACCTCCGTCAAGTTCTGGGATGGAACAACCCTAACGGCGTCGGATGCCGCCTATTCACTTCAGCGCGCGATGCACAGCCCACAGTTTACGGCCAGATTCCAGTGCATTTACGGAGTCAGCGCAATGGACGAGAGCCTGTTCATTGTAACGCTCAACTATCCCGACATGCAATTTCCGGCCCTGCTCGATATTCCGGTTATTAAAAACGGCACAGTTGCGGACTACGCGCCAATGGGAACCGGCCCGTATAAGCCGGATGAGCAGTATACAAAGCTGACTGCTTTTCCTGACCACAAAAGCTATGCAGAGCTTCCGACCGACACGATCTACCTTAAGGAGATCAAGGAGACGGAGGATATCATAACAGCGTTTGAGAATTCCGAGATTGATCTCGTTACGAACGATCCGACGGGCGTATACAGCCTCGGCTACGGCTCGGCGAACGAGATACGCAGCTGTCCGACTACAAACATGCATTATCTCGGCTTCAACAGCAGCAGCCGGTTTTTCTCTTATTCCGCCTGCCGTAAAGCCATGACCTACGTCGTCGACAGAGAAAGCATAGTGACGGACTGCATGGGAGGTGCTGCGTCGTCCGCGACCCTCCCGATGAATCCGACCTGCGCTTTGTACAACGATGCATATTCGGACATTGTATCCTATTCGGTCAGAAAGAGCGAAGATGCCTTTGACGCTGCCGAAGTTCAGGACTATGACGACGACGGCAAAAGAGAGCAGATGATAACGGGAATACCCGTTGAGATCAGCGTTAATTTTATAGTATGCAGCGATAGTCCGGAAAAGGTGAGGGCGGCACAATCCATCGCACAGAACCTGACGAATCTGGGAATAACGGTCGATTTGCGGCTGCTCTCATGGGATGATTATAAGACGGCGCTTTCCAACGGCGACTTTGACATGTATTACGCCGAGGTCAGGCTCACAAATGACTTTTCCATCAGAAGCCTTCTTTTTGAGGGGGGAAGCCTCAACTACGGCCGAATCTCCGATTCCGTGCTTGAGCAGTATGTCGGCGACTTTATGGCCTGCCCGGAGGACGGGCGGCAGAAGGCTGCGGATATGATGTTCAAATATATCACCGATACGGCACCCATTGTGCCTATCTGTTTTGAAAAGAGCCAGGTTATAACGCACAGAGGCGTGGTTTCGGGAATGAAACCGACAAAAGACAATGTTTTCAACGGAATTGAGAATTGGGAGATAAACACGGACTGACGCAGAGAGGAGTTTTTTACTATGACCGACAGAGAACTGCTTAATCTTGCACAGGAAGCTTCGGAAAAAGCCTATGCGCCCTATTCCCGATTTAAGGTTGGTGCCGCGCTGGAATGTGCGGACGGGAGGATTTTTACAGGCTGTAATATTGAAAACAGCGCTTTGGGCAGCACCATGTGCGCAGAGAGAGTGGCTGTGTTCAAGGCTGTGGGCGAAGGCGCGAAGGATTTTTCGCGTATCGCAATTTACGGAGAAGGTGAAGATTACTGCATGCCCTGCGGCTCATGCCGCCAGGTGCTCAGCGAGTTTTCGGACGACATGGAGGTTCTCTGCGCCCGGGACTCGGGCGGATATGTCAGCTACCGTTTGAAGGAACTGATGCCGCATCCGTTCAGACTTGGTAATTTCTGATTTTTGCACAGTACCGTAACATCGGAAGGGAGAAAAGAGCAAGGTGGACCTTGAGCAGCTCAAAATTTTTATTACGGTCGTTGACAGCGGCAGCTTTACGAAGGCGGCCGAGCTGATGTACATAAGCCATTCAACAACATCGAGAAATGTTTCAGCGCTTGAGGATGCTCTGGGCACGGGGCTTCTCGACCGCGGCAGCCGGGGATTGAGTCTCACGCCGGCAGGAAAGCTGCTCTACAGTGAGGGAAAGCTGCTGCTTGAAGAGGCGGAAGAGCTGGACAACAGGATCAAAAGCGTCGGAAGAGGTGAATCTGGCAGGCTATCCATTGCGAGCGCAAGTCTCTACTCCGGTGAGATGAACGAGATTTACCGCGACTTCTGCTCGCGCTGGCCAGGCGTAGTCATGGCCGTTCATAACAACGAGCTTTCGGAGGTGCACAGCCTCGTCGCGAAAGGAGAGGTGGACCTCGGGGTCACGTTTTCATACTCAATGCCGAAAAACCGGGATGATTTCGAGCTATGCGATGTTGCGGAGGAAAAATTCTGCGTCGTCTGCGCGGAAACCCACCCGCTTGCCAAGAGAAAGTCGGTTGTGATTTCGGAACTGCGTAAGGAAAGCTATGTGGGGGTCGGTGAGCAGAGGAGCGGATTTGCCCGAAGGCTCGAAGAGGAAGCTTTCGGGGAAAAGCCCGAGCAGGCGGCAATGTCGGCCCCAACTCTGGAATCTCTGTTCCTTCAGGTCAGAAACGGCTGTGGGATTTCACTTGTACCGTATCCAATGGCAAGAGAACATGGGAAAAACTGCTCGCTGCTCGACGTCGAGGACGCCGATACGCGGTTTCAGATTGTCGTTTTTTGGCGAAAAGATAACGATAATCCTTCCCTGCCGCTGTTTACCGGATTGCTTGCGGAGAAATCGGGCAAACTTGAGCACGGAAACACATAAAACTTTGCAAAGTGCAAATCCGAAGAGGTAAAGTATGAAAAAAGGGCTGAAAACAATTCTCCTGCTGGCGCTCACCGTAATAATGCTGTTTCAGGCGCCGATCACTGCCGGCGCTCTGACGACCAGCAGTACTACGTTTTCCGATGTGTCGAAGGACGCGTGGTACTACGAAAACGTGATCAAGCTATCGACGCTTGGAATCATTAACGGCTACCCGGACGGGACCTTCAAGCCGGACGGCACGATCACGCGCGGCGAGTTCATAAAAATGCTCACTATGGTCGCGGAGATATGGTCGGATAAAATACCGAAGGGTATACATTGGGCAGAAAGCGACTGGAACGCCCTGAACGATAACGGGCTTCTGGAAGTATCCACGGGATATAACAGCAGCGGAACGCTTTTCCCGTGCACGGTCAAAGAGCTGGACACACCGATCACGCGCTATGAGATGGCGTTTTTGATTAACTCCGTGCTCTATATGGCGTTTTATGAGAACCCGATGGTCCTCAAGGACACGAACGACAGCTTTGCAAATCACATAGGCGATTATAACGGCATGGACCAGAGCTACAGGGGAACAATCGAGCAGTGCTACGCAAAGGGAATCCTCATGGGCGATGCTGACAGCTATTTCTGGGGAGCGTCAAACCTTAAGCGCTCCGAGGCAGCGGCCGTCATAGAGAGGATTGCGTGGAAAAGCGCGAGAAAGACGATTGACTGGGCTTCCGAAAAGGAGGTCGAGTACGATACCAGCTTCACCTCCTTCGCGATACAGTACAGGACCATGTCGAACGCCGATAGGCGGCAGGCGCTATTTGGCAACCCGAACAAGGAATATTTCACAAGCACCGCCGATGCGGGAAGCCATATAGTCGGTGTAAAGGTCAATACGTGGGATATAGGCTCAAACGGCACAAAGTATACCCGGACATGGACGCTGTATGTAAATACAGTTGTTGCCCGTGAGGTAAAGGCTATATTTGACTACATATATAACAGCCCAGAAAAATTCCCAATTCACGCGCTTGGCGGCTTCAGGACAACGGATACTCTTCGCCACAGCTGGGGCTGCGCCATCGACATAAATCCGGTGGAGAACTACTATATAAATTATAAGACGGGACAGGTCGTCGGCAGCTTCTGTTACAAGAACGGAACGAGCCCCTACTGCATACAGCCGAACGGCAGCGTCGTCAAAGCCTTCGCAATGTACGGCTGGGGCTGGGGCGGCCAGGGCTGGAGCACCGCCGCGGACTATATGCATTTTTCGATACTGTCCTCCGGCGGCTGAAAATCATAAAATACTGAAAAGGGAGCGGAAAACCGCTCCTTTTTTGCGCAAAAAACCGCGTCTGTTCAGCCATTAGCATAAATTTTTTCTGTTTTCGGGTATAAACGTATTTTATGTATGGAAAAATGCAATTAAATATTGACAGAGACCGAATTATCTGATATTCTAACGAAGCGCCTATTGGGGAAGTTGCGCCCTGATTGCGCAAATTGCGTTGAAGCGGGAGATTGCGGATTAAGTCGAAGCAGGCTCTGGTTTGCTTACGAGTACAGTCCGGTAACTTTCGTGGAGTATGTCCGTGCCGTGAAAACCGGCAGTAATCGGGCGGTTGAGAACGTTTCTGCTTCACGCGTATATCGCTTGGACGGGACATGAACCGGATAAAAATCCGGTTTGTTTTTCGGGTAAGGTCTGATACGCACGGCAAAGTGTACAGAAAAACTTCTCACCGAACTGAAATTTGAACGGCGGAGCCAATGCCGCCGAAGAACTGAAGTTCAGGAGGAAAAACAAATGGCAGCAACAAACAAGAAAATGATCCGCATCAGACTCAAGGCATATGACCATCAGCTTATCGACAAGGCGGCAGAGAAGATCGTTGAAACCGCAAAACGTACTGACGCAAGGGTATCCGGTCCCATTCCTCTTCCCACGAAGAGAGAGATCGTAACCATTCTCCGTGCTGTCCATAAGTATAAGGACAGCCGTGAGCAGTTCGAGCGCCGCACCCACAAGCGCCTTATCGACATCATGAACCCCACGCAGAAAACGGTTGAGGCTCTTATGTCTCTGGAGCTTCCTGCGGGCGTAGAGATCGAAATGAAGCTCTGATTGCATGTTTTTTTCACCTGTCTCATTGGCAGGGCCTTATGGTATAAGCCATACAGCGGCTTACCTAAATGAAAAATTCCGTGTAATCCGGTGCGGACGATTGCGCTATTAATCCTGCGCATTCAAGCTTTGAGCACCTGAAAAACCCATCGAAAACCCGATTGCCCGTTACTTGCGTGAACGGGCAGGGTCAAGTCGGCAAGAAGTCAAAAACGTTCCATCTTCCGTATGTGGGCCGAACAAGGCGGGCCCTTCCGGAAAGAAAGAAGTACTACGACACTGCCGACCAATAACCTGTAAGGAGGAAATAACATGAAAAAAGCCATCATCGGCAAAAAGGTCGGCATGACGCAGATCTTCGATGAAACGGGCAAGGTCGTTCCGGTTACCGTTATTGAAGCGGGACCCTGCGTCGTTGTCCAGAAGAAGGCAGCTGACAAGGAAGGCTACACTTCTGTCCAGCTCGGCTTTGAGGACCTGACCGAGCGCAAGCTCACAAAGCCTGAGAAGGGACACCTTGCTAAGGCTGGAGTTCCTTTCAAGAAGTACCTCAAGGAGTTCCGTCTTGAGGACTGTGAAGCTCTCAACGTCGGAGACATTGTC
>JAYFQM010000075.1:0-24477 GCA_034927185.1 Oscillospiraceae bacterium
CCGATTATGATGCGAGAAGCAACATAATGTGGGGTGCGACGATGGCGCTCAACGGTATCCTAGGCGTGGGCAAGACACAGGACTGGGAAGTCCACCAGATCGAGCATCAGATTGGGGCGTATTACGACGTCGCGCACGGAATGGGGCTCTCGGCAATATCCGCATCATATTACAGACTCATTTACAAGTACGGACTCAAGAAGTTTGTGCAGTTTGCCGTAAACGTCTGGGATGTTGACCCGACTGGCAGGACGGACGAGCAGACGGCTTTGGAGGGCATAGACAGGCTCGAAAGATTCTTCCGGGAAATCGGCGCTGCGACCTCTCTTCACGAGCTAAATATTCCGGATAAATCGAAGCTTGCGGAGATTGCCGGAAGTTCAAATCTCCTTAAGAGCGGCTACAGAACGCTTACGCATGAGGATGTAAGGAGCATACTGGAAGCCAGTTTCTGATAAATAAGCGGAAAGAGCCGCCCTACGTTGGGCGGCTCTTAGTATATCCTCTACGCTGCGTAGCTCTTTGATGTATCGATGCTTATCGTACCGGTCACAGGGTCCCAAGCGACGCCGAAATCTATTGCTGAACTCAGATCGCGCAGCTTGAAATAGTTGCTGCCATTAATATTATAAGCTGTAAGGCTCAGTCCTTTTCCATCGAGAAAAACGCAGGATAAGGTTGGAAGTACATCGGTTTCCGTATTGTCTTCTGGAATCGCGAGTTCGCCTCCGACAGGCTTGTAGAGGGAGCCTGAGCTCAGGCTGATCGATTTTCCGTCCCAATCCACGCCGAATCGTTTCGAACTGCCGGATAGAGCCATCGCAATATCGCGCAGCTTGAAGTAGTTGCTGCCGTCGATGTTATACGAACTGAAGGCTACGGGATTCCCGTTCACGAGAACGCCGGACTTTGTCGGAGACGCGGAAACTGCTGAGGGCACCAATAGTCCGATCTGCTTCCAGAACTCCGCGGCAATAGCCCTGTAGCCCGCCTCGGTGGGGTGAATGTCCGTCATAACAAGATAAGAAGCCGGGTCTGATGCCATTACAGTCATCGTATCGATATAGGTTATTGAGGCTCCGGAATTTTCGGCGGATACGGCCGCGATCGCCTTCTGAATATATGAGTTTAAGGTTTTTAGCGGAGTGTCGAGGTCGACGCCGGTGAGGGCCGACGCAACCGGGAGCGGGTTATAGTAGCCCATGACATATATTTTGATTTCGGGATTCGCGTTCAAAATGTTCTGCAGTATAGTTTCAATGTTTTTCTGGACACCGGGGGCGGTAACGCCGTCGTTTACGCTTTCACCTATATAGGACAGGATTTCCCCCAGCTTGTCCATTTCGGGGGTTTCACCGTTGGAAAGAGAGCTCATATACGCATAAATCGGCGCAAGCAGATCGTTTGCGCCGATATCAAGTGTTGAGATCTCGGCGTTTTTTACCAGCCTATATTCCGAAGAGGTCCTGTCGTTTAAAACGGCAGTGTTCGATGCGAGAAGCTTCGCCGTCATTCCTGAAGCGCAAAAGATCTCGCTGAAGCTGCCGAGCATGCCGGCTTCTTTCAGCTGAGCCGCTATCAGGTCGGTGTATCCAAAATCAGAACCCGCTTCCTTTACAGCTCCGCGCACGCCGGAGGCGACAGAGTCGCCGAAAGCGACATAGTCCAACATGACAGTCGAAGCCCGAGCCTGTGCGGACGGTACTATAAGCGTGACGGCTATAATAAAAGCCAGCACCGTGTTTTTATATAATTTTTTCATTTTTCCTCCGTCTGTGCGTCGTACGTATAGAGTATGTCAAATGGCAGACACGATATACCGTGCCTGCCATATATATATCGCCAGTTAGTATTCAGTCGCGGCGTCGGCGATAGCTGCTTTTTTTGTCTGCATAAATACGGCTGTCAGATATGCGGCTGTCAGAGTCCTGCATGAATTGCTTGAGCTTATCTTCAAAGCTTGCCTCCGCAGGAGGGGCGGCATTGAACGGCTTTTGAGCAAAACCCTGTTGCCTCGGGGGAAAATCTTTTTGCCTGGGCTGATTCGGACGCGAGGAAACGGCGCGTTCCTGCTCGTTATTGGAAGCAGGCGCTTCGGCTTTTTTGATTGAAAGGTTAATCTTGCCTGCCTCATTAATACCGATGACCTTAACCTTGACGAGCTGTCCCTCGGAAACATGGTCATGAACGTCGTTTACATAGGTGTTCGCAATCTCGGAAATATGGACGAGACCGTTGCTGCCGTCCGGCAGCGAAACGAAGGCACCGAATTTCGTTATGCCCGTAACCTTGCCCTCAATAATTTCTCCCACTGTTGGCTGCATATAAGAGCTTTGTCCTCCTGTTTTGTTCGATAAGTTCATTTATGTATGCTGGGGGATTCAATTGTTAACGTCGTAAAAAATCTTTTCTCCGGGCTTTACGAGCCCGAGCTTGCTCCTTGCGATATCCTCGATTGTTTCGGGGTCCGTACTGTGATCAATCGCGTACTGGAGCTCAGAGTTTTTTTGAAGCTCTCCGTCGACCTGAGCCTGCAGTTCGTCTCGCTGCGCGCGCGCGTCCGAAACCTGAACCTTCAGCGCTACCAAGCTTATTCCCGCGTATACGATTATCGCGAGAATCACGATTTTTGTCATTAGTCCGGTTCGTTTGAACTTCATGGATAACGGCCCTCCCAATGTTCGGCTGTTTTGAGGATCCCGGAATACTGGGATTTTTTCTGTTAACCCTCATTTTATACCTTAAAACAAATTTTTGGAAGAGCTTTTTTATAAATTCACCGAATTTTTTTAAGAGTTTAAAGATTAATTCGAAGGGCTTTCTCACAATGCGCGCGGTTTTAACACAGAAGGAGACCAGATAACAGAAAACTCCGAGAAATGTCCGGCTCATTAGCCAAAAATATATGGTCGCGCCTACAACCGCACAGGCGCAGATATATACTCTGACCTCCCCTTTTCCGGGCGCCATCGCAAGATAGAAAAGCAGAAAAAAACCAAAGAAGCAGACCAGAATATCACACAGAGCCGTACAAAAAACGCTCTTTGCTCTTAGCCTCACGGCCTTAAGTGCGTCGTAAAACACCCCGAAAACGAGCCCCCCCGCGAAAGAGCAGAACGCGATGACGAGCTGGGAAATAACCGGCTGCTTCAAGATCTACTTGAAAAGGCGCGACCAGAGACTTCCGCCGGGAGCGGTTTCCTCATAGCCAAGGTCCGTTACGAGGCCGGTAACAACGAGCTCGCCGGAATCAAGACTGAGCTTGTCGATATGAAGCTCACTGCCGCGAATTATAAGATTGCCCTTTGAGGTTTTTGCAATAATCTGCCGGTCGTCAAAGCTCTCGACATCCATAACGCCGGAAACTGAAAGGCGCGCCCTGTCCTCCATTATTACATTGTGCGGTTTTGCAGCCACTTTTTCCTTTTCTTCATATAACATAGTCTATACCTCCGTATTTATGGTGGTATATACTATGCGGTCAGGCTCTGCATTATGTGATTAAAAACGAGTTCGAGTAATAAAGCGCTTGCGCGGCACTGGCCATTGCCAATAGCCCGTCCTTGCCGCTTTCATAATTCTCGTGTTCCCAGAGGAACGCGCCCATTGCCGTATATGGCAACTCTTCTGCACTGTCAAAAAACTTTTTATATTCTGTGTCGTATTCGTCTTTCCCGGCGCTCTTTCCGGCAAGCTTGAAGCTTGCACTTATGGGAGCACCCGTGTCTGCGTCATATTCGGTGTATTCATACATGAGGCTTTTAAGTGTCAGGGTGCAGTTGTCGTTTTCGAAGCGTATGAGCTCGGAATAGCTGAAGTCCGCCGCTCCGTTGCCGCTTTTGACAATAAAGAATTTCTCTTTAGTGGCTTTATCTTCCATAAGCCGGAAGTCGTCGAAATGATTGGCGTTTACAATGGTGGTGCTGAAATGCTCGCCGCCGAATGTCTTGCCTACAGCGTCCATATTGGCTGAAACGCACTCAACCTCGCCGCCTATTATATCAAAGAACTGTACCCCCATAGCCGCTGAGGCTCCAGCGTCAAAAATCAGCATTTCGACTCCACCGTCAAGATCAAGATCAATAAACCCAATTCCCGAAATACCGCCGTAAAAGGCGTCGTATAGCTCCTGATAGTTATCGGACAGAAAGGCAAGGAACAAATCGAAACGCGGGCCGTTATCGAGCTGCGGAACAGGCTGTACGGGAGAAGGCACGGGCGAGGCGGCATTTCCCGTTATGTCGGTTGGAGAAGCGCCGGGCGCTCCAGAAGAACCGGAGGAGGGAGAGATGGACGCGGATACATGCCCCTCGCTCCCACATGAACAGAGCAGGGAAACAAGAAGCGTCAGTATTATAATACAGCGGATTTTACGCATAAGATCCTCCAAGGAGTCAGTAGGGAGAGTGGCTATTTTGTATAGCAGCTCTGCCGCATACGGCTAGGCTACGTGTATTATAGCACAGCGTTTGAGAAGGGTAAATATTTTGAGGGCATCTGTAGAATTTGTTTTGATTTTGATTTATTTCTAAGGATTTCTGTAATTTATGCGCAGAGTGTCGAAAAAAGCCCCGCGACGCCCGAAGCCGCCGCGAGACACCTTGTTATTTGCAATTTTAATCAGAGAACCTTTGCGAGAAAGCTTTTCAGCCTATCGCTCTGCGGGCTCTCAAAAATCACTGAGGGACTGTTTTCTTCAACGACCTTCCCCTCGTCCATGAAAACGACGCGTGAACCGACCTC
Source organism: Oscillospiraceae bacterium (assembly GCA_034927185.1). Taxonomy (GTDB): domain Bacteria; phylum Bacillota; class Clostridia; order Oscillospirales; family Oscillospiraceae; genus UBA2658. Next base: position 4,744 of record JAYFQM010000075.1, read on the forward strand.
CCTGGCAAAGCCCATTTCGTGAGTGACGACGACCATAGTCATGCCCTCTCTCGCGAGTTGCTTCATAACGTCAAGCACCTCTCCAACCATTTCCGGGTCGAGCGCGCTTGTCGGCTCGTCAAAAAGCATTACGTCGGGATTCATGCAGAGAGCGCGGACGATTGCAATGCGCTGCTTCTGCCCGCCGGAAAGCTGGCTTGGATATGCGTTTGCCCGGTCCTCCAGCCCGACTCGTTTTAAAAGCGCCATTGCCTGCGCTTCCGCTTCTTCCCTGCTTTTTTTAAGAAGCCTGATCGGAGCGGCGGTCATGTTCTTCAACACCGTCATATGAGGAAAAAGATTAAAATGCTGAAAAACCATACCCATTTTCTGACGGTGGTGATTGATATCGGTTTTGGGGTCTGTTATATCGGTGCCGTTAAAAAGGATATGCCCATCCGTCGGCACTTCGAGAAGGTTGAGACAGCGCAGAAAAGTGGACTTTCCGCTGCCGGAAGGACCGATAACGACAACTACCTCGCCTTTTTTGATATCCTGTGAAATTCCGTCCAGTGCCTTGATCTTTTCGCCGTTATAATACTTTTTGAGGTCACGGACGCTTATAAGTGTATTATCGTTCATTTGTGCGCAGCCTCCTTTCAAGTCTGCCGAAGATCCAAGTGAGGACCAGGACCAAGGCAAGATAGACAAGGGCTATAGCTATGAGAGGAAACAAAGCCTGATAGGTTTTTCCCTGAATCAGAAGGGCGACCTTTGTTATGTCCCGCAGACCGATGACGGTTACGATCGAGGTTTCCTTGAGCAGCGTGATAAGTTCGTTTCCCAGAGCGGGAAGGATCATCTTGACGACCTGAGGGATTATGATAATCCGCATTGTGGACGCATAGCTGAAGCCGAGCGAGCGTCCGGCCTCCATCTGGCCAGGGTCCATAGCCATAATGCCGCCCCGAATAATCTCCGAGGCGTAGGCACCGGAATTTATTCCGAATGCCAGCATCGCCACGCCTACCTGATTTCGTGAGCTGGCGAAAATGACCAGATACATGATAAGCAGTTGGACCATCATGGGTGTGCCGCGTATGACTGTGACATACAGTTTGCATATCCAGTTGAGAAAAGACAGTCCGAAGCCGGTTTTTCCGGGTCCCTGCTGATCGTGTGCGGAACGAACCACCGCTACCAGCACTCCCAAAATAATGCCCAAAATAAGCGCAAGCACGGTGACCAGCAAGGTCGTGCCAAGTCCCTCTATGTACAGCTTCCATCGGTCTCCGACAACAAAGGCCTGATTAAACTGGGCATCAAACGAAGTCCAGAGATTCGAAAAGGCAAGGCTCAATTTGTCAACGAATTCGGTCCAGAATTCCACGCTGAGTAGTTCTCCTCTCTATGGCTTTAAAGAGGGGAGGCCCTTGGACCGCCCCTCTTTTCATTACGTTATGGTTAGTCAGCTTTGATATAATTGTCGAGTATGCTCTGAACCGTGCCGTCTGTAATGAGTTCCTTGAGAGCGCTGTTGACAGCTTCCGTGAGAGCAGTGTTGTCTTTGGAAATGCCGATCGCGTAATCTTCGGTTACGAACGGGGTTTCAAGAATGGAGAGACCCTTGTTTGCCTTGACATATTCTTCCGCGGGCTGGCTGTCGATAATGACGCAGTCAACCTTGCCTTCAACAAGAGCCTGAACCGCCATGGCGCCGTTAGTATAAGCGGTAACGTGATCTTCGCCGTAGCCGCCGTCTTCGGCAGATGCGGAGCAGTAAATGTAGCCGGTAGTGGCCTCCTGAGTTCCAATCATCTTGTCTGCAAGATCGTCCGCGGACTTGATATCGGAGCCCTCCTTAACGATTATGACCTGCTTGCCAGTAGCATAGCTGTCCGTGAAATCAATATTCTTTTTGCGTTCGTCGGTGACTGTCAATCCAGCCATGGCAATGTCGCTCTTGCCCGTCTGAACCGCTGCGATAACAGAGCCGAAGTCCATATCGTCAACAACCAGCTCAAGACCGAGCTTCTCTGCGATCTTGGTAGCGATCTCAACGTCGATACCTTCATAAGTCCCGTCGTCCTTCACCATTTCATAAGGAGGGAAAGCCGCGTTTGTAGCCATGTGGAGCTTTCCGGGTTCAACGGTCGCAACGGCTGCGGTAGAGGAAGCGGGAGCCTTTGTGCCGCAGGCACCGAGAGATAAGAGCATTGCAAGCGCAAGAACTGCAATAATAACTTTCTTAAGATTCTTCATTCAGTTTCACCCCATAAAATAAATAATTATCCGGTTTCTTTTCCGTGAGTATGATTATAGTACGGAGTGAATGATTATTCAAGAGCTTTTTTAATTATTTCACTATTTCTGCATAATACTCAAAAAAGTTGATAATTTTATGCAGATTATGCATTAATTTTTCAAGGTTAAGTGCATATATATTCGTAACAATTCTTATAATATCGATTTGCCTCCGAATTTTTCAGCGAGCTCACTGTATTTTTTACAGATTTGCAGCCGCTCATTTTCCCTTCCTCCAATCGCCTCTACGGAAATCGAAGATTCTTCCGCCAGCGGCGAGATACGTACCTTGCATCTGCCGTCGATGAGCGTTATTCCGTCCGTAAAGTCGGCTCCGGCTTCCCAGAGGACGGAGGACATTTCGCGCATAAGCCTCGCCCTGTTTTCGCACGAAATTTCTCGGCAGAGCCCGGTGGCTCCCCTTCGCAGGCTGCGCTTTGATTCAGGAGCCGGAGGAGATCCGGTGCAGCCCGCCGCAATCACGTCGCCCGAGGCGGTTACGGTGTCGGGATACAATACTGCTCCGCGGCAGACTACGGAGCCGCTTATGACACAGGCTTCGCCGATATTTCCGCCGTCGATAACAGAATTCACGACCCGCGAATAAGCCCCGATACGGCTGCCCGAGTGGACAATGCTCCGCCCGATCACGACGTCGTGCCCGACGACAGCGCCGTCGCAGACGATGCAGGGCGGGATGAGCCGCGCGGAGGACGGAAGCCCCCGGGGGGCGTAGACTCCGGGGGAAAGTGAATTCTGCTGAGCAGGACTGATCTTCAGCTTCCCATCGAGAGCGTCAAGGCAACAGCGCAGATAGCTCTTGCTGTTTCCGATGTCGCACCAGTAGCCCTGCATCGGTATGCCGATGATTTCAAGCCCCTTTTTTGCCATGAGTGGAAAAAGGTCGCGCGCGAAATCAAAGGGGACGTCCGGAAGGATCAGATCCAGAATTTTTGGGGACACCATATATATTCCCGTGTTGACAAGATCAGTTACGACTCTTTCCCAGCACGGTTTTTCGATAAAGCTGATGACTCTGCCGTTCCTGTCCGTAAGGACGGTTCCGTAAGGCAGTGGCTCGGAGTGGGGATAAAGCGCCATTGTGACCATGGCGCCGTTTTTTTTATGCTCTTCTGCCAGAAAACTGAGGTCAAAATCACAGGCCGCGTCGCCGCTGATAACCAAAAAATCCGCGTCTCCGACAAAGTCCTTGCAGGAACGGACGCCCCCTGCCGTTCCGAGGGGCTTTTTCTCGATTTTGTACTGCATGGAAACGCCAAAACGGCTTCCGTCGCCAAAGTAGCGGGTAATGCATTCGGGCTTGTGGCCGAGTGTTACGCAGAGCTCTTTGAATCCGTTTGATTTCAAAAGTTCGGTCAAATGCTCCATAAGAGGCTTTCCGAGAAGCTCCGTCATCGGCTTAGGCATCAGGTCACATATCGGCCGAAGCCTTGTTCCCTTGCCGCCCGCCATAATAATCGCTTTCAAAACGTCACTCCCTTTTGCTGAAGATGGGTTTATAAGGGTCAAGCTGTTCCGCCTAAAAGTATTTCCCGCGAAAGGCGAAAATAACCTTGGAAAAAATGGCACGTGCGTTTTGAAGTTTTTCAGCTTTGAAAAACGGATACTATGTAATACGTAATAAGTGTTGCAGGAAAGAAAAAACATTGATATAATAAATAATCTACCGTGGATAATGAACGGTTTTGCAAGGACTTGTGGGGAGAGCGTCTCCGCTTGATGAAAGGATTGGCCGAGAAATGAACAAAAACCTCAGAAGGCTGCTTGAGCCGGGGACAAGACTGAACTTTTTCTTTCTGGTGGTCTTTGCCGGGATAGCGTTCGTTTTCAACATTAAGCTCGCTTACGCGGAGATAGCTGTGGTCGCCTTGCTTTTCATCTATTCCGTCATCATAAATCGGCGCAGGCGCAAGGATTTTCAGGCATATATTGAGTCAGTAACCGCGAATGTCGAGGCGGTAAAAAGCGGTACGCTTGTGAATTTTCCCCTGCCGATGGTGGCGTTCCGGCTCGACAATACGGCTATCGTCTGGGGCAACAGCTTTTTCTCAGACATTTTTACGAAAAAGAACTTCCATCTTGACACCAGACTGAGCGACCTAATTCCCGGCTTCAGGTCAAAATGGCTCACGGAGGGAAAACTCCAGTATCCGGAGCTTGTCGAGGTCAGCGGCAGACGGTACAGGGTCTACGGGAATATTGTCCGTGGCGAGACAGAAACGAGCAGGGACTTTATGGGTATCAGCTACTGGCTCGACGTGACGGACTATGAGCAGACTAAAAATGAATATGAAAACTCGCGCCCAATTGTCGCAATCATACTTTTTGACAATCTGGACGAAATATCAAAAAATCAGCCCGAAAGGGTGAAGACTCGTCTCCAGAACGCGATTTCTGAAAAGGTCGAGAACTGGGGCTCAGACATAGGCGGCATCGTCTGCCGCTACGATAAGGACAGATACCTGCTCATTTTTGAGGAACGTCACTATAAAAAGCTTGCTGAAGAGAAGTTCTCGCTGATGGACAGCGTGCATGAGGTCGTTAACCCGAGCGGAATTCACGCATCTGTCAGCATAGGCATCGGGCGCGACGGCGGCTCCTTTGAGGAGGACTTTAATTTCGCGGTGTTGAGCACCGAGATGGCGCTTTCGAGGGGAGGCGACCAGACGGTCATCAAGAACCGCTTCAACTTCGAATTTTTCGGTGGGCGCGGCGCGGAGATCGAAACCCGCACGAAGGTCAAATCGCGCGTAATGGCGAACGCGCTTTCAGAGCTTATTAAATCCTCGGGACAGGTTCTCGTGATGGGGCACAAGTTCGGGGATATGGACAGCGTAGGGTCGGCGTCCGGATTTTGCTGTATCGGCAGGAAGTTGGGCTGCAAAACCTATATTGTAATTGACGAGAAGGATTCCGCTGCCGGCAGCCTTATTGAAAAGCTCCGTTCCGCAGGCGAATATAAGGATGTGATTATAAGCCCGCAGGAAGCTATAATGAAGGCGGACAGGAACACGCTTTTGATCGTAGTCGACGCGAACCGGCCGGAACAGGTCGAGGACCAGAGCCTTTTGATGAGCTGCAACAGAGTGGCGGTAATCGATCATCACAGGCGGGCGGCGAGCTATATTCAAAATGCGGCGCTGACCTTTCTTGAGCCTTATGCGTCGTCGGTATGCGAGCTGGCCTGTGAGCTTGTGCAGGAGTTGGTCGAGCAGGCGGATATCCTCAAGGTCGAGGCGGACGCGATGCTTGCCGGAATAGTCATGGATACAAAGAATTTCACGCTGCGCACGGGCGAGAGAACCTTCGACGCGGCGGCCTTCCTTAATAGGGCGGGAGCGGATACCGTGGCTGTTAAGAAGATTCTCCAAAACGACATGGACGACACCGTCTCCCGCTACAAAATACTTCAGCAGGTTAAGCGCTACCGCGACAACATCGCTATCGCGGTAATCGAGGAGCCGCAGGACAGAATAGTCGCTGCGCAGGCGGCGGACGAAATGCTGAATATTGTCGGAATACAGGCTTCAATCGTAATTTATCCGACAGAAAACGGCGGAGTCATAATATCCGCAAGGTCAATCGGTGAAGTAAACGTTCAGCTCCTTCTAGAAGAAATGGGCGGCGGCGGCAACAGATCCGCGGCCGGTGTTCAGTTTGAAGGCGTTTCTCTTCGTGAGGGAGAGGAAAGACTCTTTGCCGCAATCGATAAGTATTTCAAGGAATGATACGGCTACCGAAATCATAAACGGAAAGCGAGGATAAGTATATGAAAGTGATTTTTCTGACCGATGTGAAAGGACAGGGCAAAAAGGACGAGCTGAAAGAGGTTTCCGACGGCTACGCGAGGAACTATCTGATTCCGCGCAAGCTTGTCATGGAGGCTACCAACGATACCATTAACGCCATCAAGATAAAGGAAAAGGCAAAGCTTGCCCATGCTGCTAAGGAAAAGGCCCTTGCCGAAGAAAATGCGAAGAAGCTTGAGAGCCTGATCGTGAAGGTTCCGGCAAAGGCGGGCGCGGGCGGAAAGCTTTTCGGTTCGGTCACTTCAAAGGAAATCAGCGAGGAACTGCAAAAGCAGTACGGCATTGCAGTTGACAAAAAGGACATCGTTCAGAGTGACCCGATAAAGAATTACGGGACGTATTCAGTCAAGTGCAGGCTTGGGCATGAGGTAAGCGGCACGATAAACCTGATCGTGACCGAAGAAAAATAACTCTGACAAGGAATTCTCTATGGACGAACTTTTTGAACTCAGGGTGCCGCATTCGGCTGAAGCTGAACAGGCGGTCATCGGCTCAATGCTTATCGATCCCGCCTGCATCCCCGACGTTCTGCAAAAAGCGAGATCTGATGATTTTTACCTCCAGACCAACCGCGACGTGTTTGATACGATCAGCGGTATGTACATTTACGGGCGGACCGTCGATCCGGTTACGACACTGGACCAGATGCGTATTCGAGGATGCCTGAGAGATAATTCGCAGAGCTATCTGCTTGAGCTTATGCAGGTCACGCCGACCGCCGCGAACGTAATGAAATACGTCGAGATCCTGCGTGAGCAGTCGCTGCTGCGTGCACTTCTGAAGGTCGGCGGCGAAATATCGACAATGGTGAGGGAGGGCGCCGGGGAAGCTGACTCAATGCTTGAGGCGGCAGAGCGCAAAATTTACGCTTTGCGTCAGGGGCGCACGATAGGCGGGCTTGTCAAGGTCTCGAATGTTATCCAGGACGTTTACAATCAGATATCGGAAATGGCTGCATCCGGCGTTCAGCTTCCCGGAATTTCTACGGGCCTGCCAGATCTGGACAGCGCGATTCTGGGACTCAATAAGGGCGACCTTGTTCTGATCGCTTCAAGGCCCGGAATGGGCAAAACAAGTATTGCCCTGAATATCGCCATGCACGCCGCAAAAGCCTCAAAAAAGGCCGTTGCGATCTTTTCTCTTGAAATGTCGCGCGAGCAGCTCGGAATCCGGCTTCTTGCGGGAGAAGCGCTGATAGACAGCCAGAGACTGCTGACGGGAAGAGACATTGACTGGGTAAGACTGGGTCAGGCCGCCTCTGTTATCAGCGAAACTGATATACTGATCGACGACAACCCGTCCCTCTCTGTTGCGGAAATGAATTCCCAGTGCCGGAGGCTCGACAACCTGGGCCTTGTAGTGATTGACTACCTTCAGCTTATGCAATCCGCTGGCAGCGGGCATAATTACGCGGGAGAAAGCAGGACGCAGGCGGTTTCGGACATGAGCCGTATGCTCAAGATCATGGCCAAGGAGCTCAATGTGCCAGTTGTGTGCCTCTCTCAGCTTTCCCGCGCAAACGAAGGCAGGACCAACAAGCGCCCCGTACTCTCCGATCTGCGCGAATCGGGCGCCATAGAGCAGGACGCCGATATTGTTATCGGCCTTTACAGAGAGGGTTATTACGACCGGGAATGCGCAACGCCGAACGAGGCGGAGGCTATTATACTGAAAAACCGCCACGGCGAGCTGAAAACGGTACCGCTTATGTGGCTGCCCGAATATACCAGCTATGTATCAGCCGAAAGACATCATGAAGAGAATTATTGATTTCTGCGAAAAATACGATATGCTTCCCAAAAGCGGCATTGTTCTTTGCGCTGTTTCCGGCGGCAAGGACTCAATGTGCCTGCTTGAAATGCTCCGTGAGCTTGCTCCAGGCTACGGATTTGAGCTGCGCTGCGCGCATTTCGACCACAGGCTGCGCGGCGGGGAGTCCGACCGTGACAGGGATTTTGTCGAGGCTTACTGCAGAGCGCTCGGTATCGTCTGCTATACGGGTTCAGCCGACGTTTCGGCTTACGCCGCGGAAAACGGACTTGGAACCGAGGAGGCGGCGCGGGAGCTGCGGTATTCGTTTCTCGAAAAAACGGCCGGCGAGATCGGCGCGGAGAGGATAGCGACTGCGCACACGGCGGACGACAACGCCGAAACGCTTATTATGAATCTCGTGCGCGGCAGCGGTCTCAGAGGCCTTTGTGGGATTCCGCCCGTTCGCGGGAAGATCATCCGCCCGCTGCTTCAGACAACGGGTAAGGAAGTGCTCGCTTATCTGGAGAAAACGGGCGTTCCCCATGTGGAGGATTCGACGAATGAAAAGGACGATTATTCGCGCAACAGGCTCAGGCACAGAGTGATCCCGGAGCTTAAGAGCCTGAATGAGGGTTTTGACGAAAACCTAATCCGCTGCGCAGAGCTTATCAGGGAGGACGAAGAATACCTGTCGTCGCTTGCCCGCGATTTTATCGGCGGCCATTATTCCGGCCACAGTTTGCCGGTTGACGAGTTTTTGGCTCTGCCTAAGCCAGTATCGGCAAGAGTTCTGCGTCTAATCGTGCCCTGCGGATTGACGGAAAAGCACGTTCAGGCGCTGCGGGGCCTTGCCTCCGGCGAGGAAAAACACGCTTATGCCGATATTCCCGGCCTTCGTGTCACGCGGGATTACGACAGGCTTTTTTTTGCAGCCGCTGAAAAGGGCACCATTGGAAAACGCGAGCTTAAACCGGGTACTGTTACGGAAATCCACGAGGCCGGGCTTGAAATCGCCTGTGAATTCATAAAAAACTGCAAGGAAATTCATAATTCATTTAACATTTTCTTCTTTAAAAGTGATAGCATCTGTGGTAATATATTTGTCAAGTCCCGTTCGGAGGGCGAAAAGTTCCGTCTCTCAGGAAGGAACTGCACAAAAACGCTGAAAAAGCTTTTCTCCGAAGCAAAGCTGAATGGAGAAGGCAAAACGCTTGTACCCGTCATATATGACGAGGCGGGAGTAATTGCTGTTTTCGGTTTCGGAGTCGCGGAGCGCTGTGCGCCGGACGAGGGAGACAGCGTCGTAAAACTCACATTCAGAGGCGCCGGCAATAAATAAATACCGGCACCCTTACTTAATTTATTTTTTTCGGGGAGAATTATTGGGATGACAAACGATATAATGAAGGTTCTTATTACCGAGGAGCAGATCGAACGACGCGTTATGGAACTCGGCAGGGAGCTTTCGGATAAATTTGAAGGCTGCGAGCCTCTCTTTATCGGAGTTTTGAAGGGCAGCTTTATTTTTATGGCTGATCTGATACGCAACATAAACCTGAAATGCTCCATGGACTTCATGGCGGTTTCGTCTTACGGAAACGGGACTTCGACCTCAGGAGCCGTCAAGATAAACAAGGACCTTAACGAGGACATAGCGGGCAGACACGTTATAATCGTAGAGGATATCCTCGACAGCGGCGTGACGCTGACCTATCTCTGCGGCTATCTCCGAAACCGCAAGCCCGCATCCATTACGCTTGTCACTCTTTTGGATAAACCCGCAAGACGTAAAGCCACGATTAAGGCAGACTATGTGGGGTTTGAAGTTCCCGATGAATTTGTCGTCGGATATGGTCTCGATTTCGCGGAGAATTACCGCAATCTTCCCTTCGTGGGAGTCCTCAAGCCCGAAATATATTCGGACTGCGGGGAATAAAGCCTGTGTCTGGTAACAGGTATACAAAATGCATTTAACGCAAAGGAAGTGATTTTTGCTTGAAGAAAAACCGAAACCAAGCCAGAGATATAGGTTTTTATGCGCTGATTATCGTAATTTTAATGGCAACGGTCTGGTCTATGACCTCACAGCCGGATACAACGGGCAGCGTGAAGTATTCCGAAATAGTCGATCTATTTAAAAATGAGCAGGTCGAGTCTTTCTCCACCGTCGGCAATGAAATTACGCTTCAGCTCCGCGAACCCTATGACGGCAACAATGCTGTGACTTCGGAGCTAGGGTCTGTCGACTATTTTTATGAGCAGATGGGAGACCTGATCCAGAAGCAGAAAGATGAAGGCATTTTGCAGGAGTATGAATACAGTCCGGCTCTAGCTACGCCTTGGTGGGTTCAGTTTATTCCGTATTTGATTCTGCTTGTGGTTTTCGGTGTTTTTTGGTATGCCATGATGAAGACCGCCTCGAAAAACGGAGGTGCTGGCGGCGCCATAAAATTCGGCAGGGCCAGAACAAGACTCGGTCAGGACGAGAAAAAGAAGGTAACCTTCAACGACGTTGCGGGTGCCGAAGAGGAGAAAGAAGAGCTTCAGGAAATCGTCGGCTTTCTCCGCAACCCGACATCCTACACCGCAATGGGCGCAAGGATACCAAAGGGTGTTCTGCTTGTAGGCCCTCCAGGAACCGGTAAGACGCTGATCGCAAAAGCTGTCGCTGGTGAGGCGGGAGTTCAGTTCCTCTCCATATCGGGTTCCGACTTCGTTGAGCTCTATGTCGGTGTCGGTGCTTCCCGTGTCCGCGATTTATTTGAGCAGGCGAAAAAGATTGCTCCCGCGATCATATTTATTGATGAAATCGACGCGGTCGGACGTCAGAGAGGCTCCGGTCTGGGCGGCGGCCATGACGAGCGCGAGCAGACCCTCAATCAGCTCCTTGTCGAAATGGACGGCTTCGGCAATAATGACGGAGTTATAGTTATGGCGGCAACGAACCGCGCGGATATTCTCGATAGCGCGCTCCTGCGTCCGGGCCGCTTTGACCGCACGGTCTATGTCGGCCTGCCCGACAAACGCGGACGTGAGGCTATTCTGAAGGTCCACTCTAGGGGCAAGCCACTGGGCGAAGACGTGAACCTGAACAGTATTGCCAGAGGAACACCCGGCTTCTCGGGCGCCGATCTGGAAAACCTTCTGAACGAGGCTGCGATACTCGCAGTGAGGCGCGGAAAGCGCTTTATAACCCAGCCTGAAATTGACGAGGCTATCCTGAAGGTTATCGCGGGACCCGAAAAAAAGAGCAAGGTGATGTCCGACAAGGCAAAGAAGCTGACTGCCTATCACGAGGCCGGCCACGCTGTCGTGGGGCATTTCCTCAAGCCTAAGGAACCGGTCCAATATATAACCATCATTCCCAGAGGACCTACGGGCGGTATGACCGTATACCGTCCCGAGGAGGACAAGGAAAGCTATGCCTCCCGCGGAGAAATGTTTGCCGATATCGTTGTGAGCCTTGGAGGACGTGTCGCCGAGAAGCTCATAATGGACGACATTTCGACCGGAGCTTCCGGCGATATCCAGAGCGCCACCAGAACTGCCAGATCGATGGTCACGGTTTATGGGTTCTCCGAAAGGCTTGGACCCATCTCCTTCGAGGATGCGGGCCACAGTATTTTTATCGGGCGCGATTTCGGCACCACGAAGAGCTACTCCGAGGAGACGGCGGCGATTATCGACGAGGAGGTCAAGAGCATCTTCGACGAAGCGGCAAAACGCTGCGAAGAGATTTTGAGGGAGCATCATGACCTGCTTGTGAAGGTCGCGGAATACCTGCTTGTCAACGAATCCATGGAGGGGAGCGATTTTGCGTTCCTCTGCGAGAACGGCTATATCCCGGAAAAAGAAAAAAAGCCGATTGATGAGCTTAAAATCGAAGAAGTGAAGTCCGATGACCCGTCGCTGAAAACCGACTCTCCGGAGCCATCGAAACCGGATGACGAGAACAAACGCGAATACTAAAATAACACGAAGGGCGGAAGTGATTCCGCCCTTTTCGAGAGGAATGGTAAGCATATGAAGCTTGGGATCGTCGGCCTGCCGAACGTCGGGAAAAGCACGCTTTTTAACGCAATAACGAATGCAGGAGCGGACAGCGCGAACTACCCGTTCTGTACAATTGATCCGAACGTGGGAACCGTCGCCGTACCGGACGAGCGCCTTGATTTTTTGGCGGAGCTTTACAGTCCAAAAAAATATACACCTGCCGTTATCGAATTTGTCGATATCGCCGGGCTTGTGAAGGGCGCGTCGAAGGGCGAAGGACTCGGAAACAAGTTTTTGAGCAACATACGGATGACGGACGCGATTATCCACGTCGTCCGCTGTTTTGACGACGAGAACGTCATACATGTGGAGGGCAATACCGACCCCCTGCGCGACATTGAGATCATTAATCTCGAGCTAATAATGGCGGATATGGAAATGGTCGAACGCCGTGCTGACAAGGCCAGAAAGGCCGCGAAGAGCGGGGACAAAAAGTTCCTGCACGAGGCGGAGGTTATGGAGGGGCTGCTCGCACATATGAACGGCGGCAAACCTGCAAGAAGCTACGACTGCCCGACCGAGGACAGGGAGATAGTCGGAGAAAGCGAGCTTCTGACGCTCAAGCCCGTCATCTATGCCGCGAACATGGACGAAGAAGGCTTTGCGGCCGGCCCTGAAAACAGCGATTACTTTAAGCTGCTGGAAAAATACGCCCTCGCCGATGGCTCGCAGGTCCTGCCCATCTGTGCGAAGGTCGAGCAGGAAATCGGTGAGCTGGACGAGGAGGATAAGGTTCTTTTCATGGAAGAGCTTGGTATGACAGAAAGCGGACTTAGCCGCCTTATCAAGTGCTCATACAGCCTTCTTGGGCTTATATCTTTTCTCACCTGCGGACCCGACGAGGTGCGCGCGTGGACAATTAGAAAGGGCACTAAGGCTCCGCAGGCGGCGGGTAAAATTCACACAGATTTTGAGCGCGGCTTTATTAGAGCCGAAATTGTCGCTTTTGACGATCTGAAGGCCTGCGGTACGATGACGGTCGCCAGAGACAGAGGTCTGGTACGCTCCGAGGGCAAGGAATATGTCATGCACGACGGAGACGTTACGCTATTCAGGTTTAACGTTTAGCTATTAATATAAAAAACAGCCTTCGGTTAATTGCCGAAGGCTTTCTGATATATGAGCCTTATTCTGGAAAAGGCAGAATCATTACATCAACTATATGTGTCTTTTCGGCCAGCATCATACTGACAGCCTCGATTTTTACGTATCCCATAGCTGCCCAGAACTCATGACCATTGGCGTTTTCCTCAATTACCCCGATGCGGAAGGACCTTGCGCCCAGTCCTTTTGCCCAGTTAATAAGAGCGCTATGCACTGTTCTGCCAAGCCCGATTCCCCTAACCGCGGGGTCAAGCAGCATCAGCCCAATCGTCCACTCGCCTTCGGCCTTATAGTTTCGTATTACATCAAGCACCCCGACAAGTTTGACGGAGGGATCAAAAAACCCCAGCACAAATTTGTCACTATAGTCTTTACCCGGAGGAAGATCGCGGAATATCTCGTCCACCTCTCTGTCCGCGGGAAATACTCCGCAATGTAGCTTATAATAATCCTCGCACCTGATGCAGAGAGCCAAAAGCTCCGCTCGGTAATTCTCGCTGAGATGCTTCATTGCGTACCCGTTGTTAAGCTTTATTTCCGTCATTTTTTGTTCCCTTCCCTATGGTCCTGCGGAGAAATAATATCATAAAGTGCGTCATTTTACCATATTAAGTCTTATCACAACAAGTTCTTGACAAAATGCACTAAAAAGGCTAGAATCATTTTAATATAACGATACAGGCAATGACGGAGACTGACTGTCACGTGCGGCAAAGAGAGAACGGCATAAGCTGAAAGCCGTTTCGAAACGCGGGCAGGTATCATACCGCTCCCGAGCCGAAGCGCCGAAGATGCCGCTTTTGTTGGCCATGCTTTTGTAGGCGTTCCCGTCCGCGCACGTTACAGCGCGCCTAAGCGGCGGACTTTGTCCGCAAGCAGGGTGGAACCGTGTGAATTTGCACCCCTGATTTTTCAGGGGTTTTTTATTTTTTCAGGAAGTGGTTCGGCATAGCCATACAATAATTGAGTATTAATATAAGGAGATATATTATGGACGAAAATAAGTACAGCTTCGAAAATCCCGACTTTAAACACGCTTACCGTCATACGACCTCACACATTCTTGCACAGGCAATAAAGCATCTTTATCCAGGGACCAAGTTTGCAATCGGGCCCGCTATCGAGGACGGGTTCTATTACGATGTCGACTCCGAGACGGTTTTTACGCCGGAGGTGCTCGAAAAACTCGAAGCAGAGATGCGCAAAATCTGTAAGGAAAAGCTTCCTCTTGAGCGCTTCGAACTGCCCCGCGCCGAGGCCCTCGAATTAATGAAGGACGAGCCTTACAAGGTCGAGCTCATTAATGATCTGCCGGAGGACGCCGTCATCAGTTTTTATAAGCAGGGCGATTTTACCGACCTGTGTGCCGGCCCTCACATGGATAACACCGGACGAATAAAAGGCAACGCTATCAAGCTTACAAGCTGCACCGGCGCTTATTGGCGGGGCGATTCGTCGCGCAAGATGCTTCAGCGAATTTATGGAACATGTTTTCCCAAAAAAGAGGAGCTTGACGCCTATCTCGAACGTATAGAGGAAGCAAAAAAGCGCGACCACCGCAAGCTGGGCCGCGAGCTAGACCTGTTTATGCTGACCGACGAGGGACCGGGCTTTCCCTTCTTCCTTCCTAAGGGCATGGTCCTGCGTAACGAGCTTGAAAACTACTGGCGCGAGCTTCACAGAAGGTGCGGATATCAGGAGATTAAAACACCGATGATTCTCAATGAGGAGCTCTGGCACAGGAGCGGACATTGGGGCCACTACAAGGATAATATGTATTTCACAAAGATAGACGGCGAGGACTATGCCATAAAGCCGATGAACTGTCCCGGCGGGATGCTCGCCTATAAGCGCAGGCCATGGTCGTATAAGGACCTGCCGATGCGCGTTGGCGAGCTGGGCGTTGTCCACCGCCATGAGCTTTCCGGCGCCCTGCACGGGCTTATGCGCGTGCGCTGCTTTACTCAGGACGACGCTCATATTTTTATGACGCGGGAACAGATGCACTCGGAGATTCTCGGAGTCATCAAAAAAATTGACGGCGTTTACAGCATGTTCGGGTTCAAGTATCATATCGAGCTTTCAACCTGTCCGGAGGACTTCATTGGCAGCCAGGAGGTCCGCGAATACAGCGAAAACGTCCTCAGGGAGGTTCTTGAGTCAAACGGAAGGGAATATATCGTAAATCCCGGAGACGGTGCGTTCTACGGGCCTAAGATAGACTTCCATCTTGAGGATGCCATCGGCAGAACCTGGCAGTGCGGTACGATCCAACTTGATTTCCAGATGCCGGAGCGCTTTGAGCTTGAATATACCGGTGCGGACGGCGAAAAACACCGTCCCGTCATGATCCACACCGTGGCTCTCGGTTCCATCGAACGCTTTATAGGAATTCTCACTGAGCACTTCGCGGGCGCTTTTCCGCTGTGGCTCTCGCCGGTGCAGGCAATGGTCATGCCCATTACGGACCGCAGCCGCGATTATGCAGAGAGCATATATAAGACCTTGTTCGACGCCGGAATTCGTGTTGAGTCCGATTACAGGAGCGAGAAGATCGGCTATAAAATCCGCGAGGCGCAATTGCAGAAGATACCGTATATGCTGGTCGTCGGCGACAAGGAAGCCGAATCCGGGCTTGTCGCGGTCCGCACACGTCTGGGTGGAGACGAGGGAACCATGACGCTGGATGCCTTCATGTCGAAAATCAGGGAAGAGATTGACAGCAAAAAGAACTAAACTGCTATAATTTTCAAACGTATTAAACCGCATAACGTAATCGGCTCCTTCGTAGACTATTGATAAGGTCTGCAAAGGAGCCTTTTTCTAAAATCCAGGGTTTTCGCGGACAAATTTGTATGGGAGGAGCTTACATCATGAGCAGAAAAAAGATGTGTCTCATGCTTGTTGTGATATTTATTTTAAATATTTTTGCAATAGTGCTAGTATCAAATGCCGACGCCGCCTCATATAAAAAAGGTTCGACGGGCAGCGTCGTGACCCAGATTCAAACGGTGCTAAAAAACCAGGGTTTCTACGGGGGAAAGGTTGACGGCGTGTTTGGCAGCGGTACGGAAACGGCGCTGAAGGGTTTTCAGAAGGAATATGGTCTGACGGTCGACGGAAAGGCGGGACCAAAGACACTCCAGGCTATGGGGATATCTCAGAATTCCGCCAGCGGCTCCGATTCTGGGGATGTTGCTCTGCTGGCAAGGGTCATTTCCGGTGAGGCGCGAGGCGAACCATATTCGGGGCAGGTTGCGGTCGGCGCCGTCGTGCTTAACAGAGTGGACAGCCCTGTTTTTCCAAACACCATCTCCGGAGTCGTTTATCAGCAAGGGGCGTTCACCTGTCTAACGGACGGGGAATTCAACAAGCCTGTCGCGGACAGCGCATATCGCGCGGCCCGGGACGCTCTGAATGGTGTTGACCCCTGCGGCGGAGCTATTTATTACTTCAATCCGGCTACGGCCACCAACAAATGGATATGGTCAAGACCGCTTATAGTTGTTATCGGAAAACACAGATTCTGTGCGTAAAGCTTATTTCCCTTGAATCGAGCGTAAGTTTATAATATAATGTATGCATTAATTCTGATTCAAGGGAGAATGATTATGGCTTATTGCAGACAATGCGGAGCACAGCTGCCCGACGGAGCGAGTTTCTGCCCATCCTGTGGGGCAAGAGACGAGGCCGGAGGCGGCTTTGGTCAAGCCCGTTATGATAGAGAGCCTCATCAGCCGAATGATGTTGAAGACAACAAGATGATCTCGATACTATGTTATTTCGGCCTGCTTTTTCTTGTACCCTATCTTTCGAAACAGGATTCGCCGTTTGTGAAGTTCCACTCAAATCAGGGCCTTGTGCTTTTTATTTTGGCTTTGATTGTTGGGATCGTGTCAAAAATTCCGTTTATCGGCTGGGCGATCGGCTTGGTATGTGGCGTGTTTATCTTCGTGTGCTTTATCCTGGGAATCGTAAACGTTCTAAACGGCGAGATGAAGGAGCTACCGCTCATCGGCCAGATTCAGGTATTAAAATAAAGACTATAAAACAGGAGTTCCGCAAACCAAAAGCGGCCTCCTGTTTTAGTTTTGATTAATTGTCATTAACTTCAACGGCGCTATTAAGCTCCTTATCCAGATAATCAAGAAGGACCTCGATATTTTCCCTGTCACGCTCACTTCCGTATAGGCCGAAACCGAGGGTCATTTTTTCACCAAAGCTGGTGACCGAAAGCTGGAGGTACGGTCTGTATTTTATCGATGCAAACATCACAGCGTTTTCTATGGACAGACCGTCAAAAACGAGCTTTGACGAGTCAATTATGCCGATGTTTGTCATAGAAATACTGGGATGCTTCAAGACCTTTGCCATAATTCCGTATGCGTTGACGAAAGGGATTCTGAAACCTGCGTCGAGCTTCAAAAACGTGTTCATACCCAGCTTTCCGGATTTTTTCCTGTTCATGATGAAACTGATTTTATTAAGTGTATCCGCAAAGCTATCGCCGGGCAAAACGGCCGTTTTTACTATTGTAGTTGAAGAAAGATTAGTTGGGGTCATGAAATCCTTATCCTGAAGATACCTGCGCATATCGATCATTATAGGGATCGAAATCTCCAGGCCCTCCATACCGAGCATTTTCGATAGTGCACGGAAATAGGCCGCAAGCACAAAATCATTTACCGTCGCGCCGCTCCGAAGCCTCTGCAGCTTCAGCGCCCGAAACAGCTCCTCTGGGATTTCGCGCGAAACAATGAACGGTGAAGTACTTTTCGAGTTATCCATAGGGAATCCGAAGGTGGATCTCTGGTTGTTGTCCCTGCGGCCTGATAGCAGCAGACCCAACCTGTGAATGATACTCTGTCCGCGGACAATGGACTCGAAGCCACGGTCCCCATACAAGGTGTGTTCGGGCACAAAGTTTTGGCTTTTCAGCAGCTGAGAATAGAATCCGGCAAACAAATACATGCATTGCTTGAATCCGCCTCCATCCGTCACCATGTGGTTTATAACAACCGAAAGTGAGTCGTTTTCCTCCCTGAGAAGGCAAAATTTTATCTGTGGCCCGGCCTTTTCATCAGTTCTGGAACCGGTAAAGCGCTCAAAGTCCTTTCGACTATACGTAAGTGTGAACAAATCATCCCATAATGATCCGGTGCTGTCTTTCCAATATGAGTTTTTCCCAAGGTCTGTGTAAGTCCATGACAGTATTGGGATTGCATTGAGCATCATGGAGGCGGCGCGCTTCATTGCTTCAAGATCCGCCCTGCCTTTAAAACTAACAACGCAGTGCACCTGATGGTCGCTGTAGCCGGTGGCTTCATACAGGTATTGAAACTTATCAAATATTTCGGCCTTGTGTTTCGTGGCAGCAGCCTCCTTCGGACCGTGTGTTTATGAAAACGGAATAACTGATGCTGAAAATAAAGCGCTGCGTTTTGCAGCGCTTCATTTTATTTTATTATTCTATTTATTTGCGTATTCCGCCAGACTTGGGTCCTCGCCCGCCATATCCGGGTTAATCGAGCTGATAACATAGGGCGTGGTCTGGTAAACATAGTAGTTGAGCCAGTTTGTATACATCAGCTGAGCCGCTGAGCGCCAGGTAACGACAGGCTCCTTTGTGGGATCGTCATTGGGGAAATAATGAGCCGGTACCTTAATGTTTAGCCCTTTGGCGATGTCCCGCCTGTATTCCATGGCGAGCGTATCCCTGTCGTATTCGGGGTGGCCGAAGACAAAGAACTGTCGGCTCCGCTGGTTCTTAACGGCGAAGACGCCCGCCTCGTCGGAAATGGCAAGCAGCTCGAGCTCGGGAACTTTTTCGATATCCGATTGCAGTACCTCTGTGTAGCGGGAGTGAGGAGCATTAAATATATCATCAAATCCGCGGAAAAAAGGAGAATTCGGCTTTAAAATACGGTGGCTGTATATTCCTGAAAGCTTTTGGGGCAGGGTGCTCTTCTGTATGCCGTAATGATAATATAGTCCAGCCTGGGCTCCCCAGCAGATGTGAAGAGTGTTGTGTACATGCGATTTTGACCACTCCATAATCTCGCACAGCTCCGGCCAGTAATCGACATCCTTAAAATCAAGATTTTCCACGGGCGCGCCGGTTATTATCATCCCGTCGTAAAACTTATCTTTAATATCGTTATGACCGGTATAAAAAGATTCAAGATGATCGGAATCCACGTTCTTGGATTCGTGGCTGATTGTGCGGAGCAATTCGATTTCGACCTGTAGGGGTGTATTCGAAAGCTTGCGGAGAATCTGGGTCTCAGTAACGATCTTGGTAGGCATTAAATTAAGTATCAAAAGCTTAAGCGGACGAATATCTTGATGCAGGGCTCGATACTGCGTCATTACAAATATGTTCTCTTTTTCAAGCGTCGTTTTCGCGGGCAGAGAATCGGGAATTCTGATAGGCATAAAACTTTCCTTTCGGGTGATAATTATATATTAGAAATAGTATATATCGCTTTAATATTAAAAGCAATAAGCAATTAAATTGGCATGTATAATGCGGAAATAAGGGCGGATAAAAAATTCGTCGAAAAAGGAAAATACAGCTTGACAAGAGGGAGATGAGGTGTTATTATAAACAAGCTCTCGCCACGGGGGCAGGCCGAAAAGCCGAGATAAAGGGCAAAAAAGGGCTTGACAAGAGTAGTAGCGATATGCTATTATGAACTTCCGCGGTAAAAGC
>JAYFQM010000113.1:0-9666 GCA_034927185.1 Oscillospiraceae bacterium
TCAACGCCCCTCAGGAGGAGCGTCAGGCCTATTTCGGCCTGAGCTACGGCAAGCTCGCGATAGAAAGCCGCAATGCCAGAAGCTTCAGGGATTTTGCCATGACCTATTTTCAGGAAATACAACATATGGTTTTCGCAACGCCTACCAACGACATCCCGCAGGTTTATATGCGGCGCGGCTGAGCTGCATCGCATTCCATCCGGCAGACTCTAATTTCACTGGTTGAAAACCCGCCATTTGTCATCGTGACAGCGAAAGGCCCAAGGCCTTCATAAAACAGGAACTGACTTTCCATTTAACGCATGAAGGCAGGCAGCAAAAATGCTGCCTGCCTTCACATATATCAACGGTCCGGTATGAGTCCCATTTGGGCCGCAAATAGCTTACGGGTATTTCCCGTTATTGTGCTTCCTCAAGATTTACGGCGTTTCGAAAGCTTGAAAACACGCTGACCGCATGGCGCTTGGAAACGACCTCCCAGTTGATAATTTTAAAATATGCGTCGACGTAGTCTGCTCTGCGGTTCTGGTAATCAAGATAATATGCGTGCTCCCACATATCGATCGTAAGAAGCGGCTTAAGCCCATCCTTGAGCGGCGTATCCTGATTGGCCGTACGCAATATTTCAAGATTCGTGTCTTCATCGACAACAAGCCACGCCCATCCGGAGCCAAACTGCGCCAGAGCCACCTTTTTGAATTCGCCAAGGAAGCCCTCAAAAGAGCCGAAGGCCGCCGTTATGGCATCCTCGAACTTCTTTGTTGGCGCGGTCGTGCTCTGCGGTGCAAGCGCTTCGAAATAGAAATTGTGGTTGAAGACTCCACCTCCGTTGTTTATGACCGCCGTGGCGATATCCTGCGGAAGCTTGTCCGGGCTGCTCAGAAGCTCCTCGAGATTCTTTTTGCGTAACTCCTTATTGCTGCCCTCGAGCGCCGCGTTAAGGTTGTTAACATAGGTCTGGTGATGCTTGTCGTGATGGAATTCAAGAGTCGTCCTGCTGACGGACGGTTGGAGAGCCGAATAATCATAGGGCAGGACCATAAGGTCGAACGGATACGAATTACTCATTTATCAGTTTCCTTTTTCAGATTTCCACTAAATCACGCCGCCGCGGAATAAATGAAATAATGTTGGATTCAGTCTAACATACCCAGTTTTTATAATCAAGCGGAATTTATATCTCAGATGGCGTAAGTATGGTCGAGAGGCCCTGATCCGCGTCCAAGATCAAGCTTCGCCTTCAGCGCACCTGTTATATAGCTTTTGGCGTTCTCAACACTCTTTTCGAGAGAGTGTCCCGCGGCGAGGTTGCACGCTATCGCTGATGACAGCGTACAGCCCGTCCCGTGAGTATTGGGATTGTCAACCTTCTCGCCGTTAAGCCACAAGGCTTTTCCGTCTGAATACAGCAGGTCGCTAGCGTCGTTCGAAAGGTGTCCTCCCTTTATGAGGACCGCGGAGGAAAGCCCCTTCCCGATAGCCGATGCTGCGTGGAGCATATCGTCCCTGCTTTTGATTTCGAACCCGCAGAGGACCTCCGCTTCGGGAATATTGGGCGTTATCACCGTGCCGAGCGGCAAAAGCCGCGTCAGAAGCGCATTGATCGCGTCGGGCGATAGCAGACGGCTGCCGCTGGTTGAAACCATCACGGGGTCTACAACGATGTTCTCCGCGCTGTATTCAATCAGCTTGTCCGCAATCACCGAAATTATCTCGGCATTTGAAACCATGCCGATTTTTACGGCATCGGGGCGTATATCGGAAAAAATGCAGTCCAGCTGTGAAGCAACAAATCCGGGGCTTGCCTCTTCGATGCCGTAAACCCCCGTCGTATTCTGCGCTGTAAGCGCAGTTATCGCGCTCATCGCGTACATTTTGTGAACCGTTATGGTCTTGATATCCGCTTGGATACCCGCGCCCCCGCTGCAGTCCGAGCCCGCGATGGTCAGCACCTTTTTCATTTTTTGTTCCCTCTTTCAACGGTCTTTTCGGCAAGAGCACGAAGCTCTTTTGCCGCCGCTTTTATATCCTTTTCCGCAAAAATCGCGGACACCACCGCTACGCCCTCTATACCGGAGCCCGCCAGCTTTTCCATGTTACCCGCGCCGATTCCGCCAATTGCAACGACGGGTATTGAAACCGCCGAGCAAATCGCCCTGAGCTCATCATAAGGCACAAAGTCCGCATCCTTTTTCGTGGAGGTTGTGAACACCGCGCCCGCGCCGATATAGTCCGCCCCGCTCTTTTCCGCGAGTAACGCCTGTTCCGCGGTCTGGGCAGAAACGCCGAGGATCTTGTTCGGCCCGAGCCTTTCCCGAACCTTGAACGCCTCCATGTCGGACTGCCCTACATGTACACCGTCTGCGCCGCAGGCGAGTGCAAGCTCCACATCGTCGTTAATTATAAACGGCACTCCATACTTTTTACAGATTTCCTTGATTTCAAACGCCTCGGCCAGAAAATCGTTAAACTCCAAGTCTTTTTCACGGAGCTGAAGCATGGTAACGCCGCCCTTGAGAGCTTCCTCTGCATCTCCGGCGAGCGTTCTTCCGCCGAGCCACGTTCTGTCCGTCACAGCGTAAAGCAAAAGCGTCTCTCTGTTAAATGTGTTCAAAAAAGCTCATTCCTTTCCGTCAGACTATCCTGTACCTCGCGCTCCTGTCAAGCGCCGCTCCGTCCAGCCTGTATATTTCGTCGATAAGGAAATTTCGAAAGCTTGAATTCCCGGCATGATTTTTCGCAGTCGTTTCAAACGCTTTTTCGCCGCAGATTCCCATCGCGCAGACCGACGCCGCGGCAGCCTCCAGAACATTTTCGGGGCTGGCTGTGATGTAGGCCGCTGTCATCGCCGTGAGCATACATCCGCTGCCCGTTATGCGTGCCATCATTGGGTGTCCGTTAGTAATCACAAATGCTCTGTCGGCACTTGCGACTATGTCCGTCGCGCCCGTTATCGCTATAACGGCGCCGGTAGCTCCGGAAAACTTCTTGGCAAAGGCGATGGTGCTCTCAAGCGTTTCCTCCGTCACGATGTCCGCCGCATCGGCGTCGACGCCCTTTGTCGAACCTGTTCCGGCGGCGAGAGCCTTGATCTCCGAGATGTTTCCCCTAATGACTGTAAGTTTCAACTCGCCCAGCAGCTTTTTCGCCGTGTCGGTGCGCAGCTTAGAAGCCCCGGCGCCGACCGGATCGAGAATAACCGGATGACCAAGGGCGTTCGCCCTTTTCCCTGCAAGGAACATCGCGGGGATGGTGTCCTTGTTCAGCGTCCCGATGTTGATATTCAGCCCGCCGCATATTGACGCAATTTCCTCGACCTCTCCGCAGTCGTCCGCCATAATCGGCGATGCGCTGCAAGCGAGCAGAATGTTCGCACAGTCGTTAACCGTGACATAGTTTGTGATATTGTGAATGAGCGGATTCTTCTCCCTCACATTTTCTAGATATTTACCCAGCATTTTTTTGACCCCCAAATATTTTTTCCGTTGCTATGCAAAGAAGTGAAACTATGACCATGACCGGCAGCGTGTATCCGACGGGAAGATCGATTTGCATTGATAAGCGGTAGACGGCAAAGCCTATGGCCCAGATAATGAGATTCAGGACGCTCACAGGGCTTTCCGACCTGTCCTTTTTCAGTATGAAATAATCCGTTATCAGAATCGCTGCCATCGGCGCGAACGCGGAGCCGATGAAGTACAGAAAGCTCTCGAATCCCGAAACGGGCGCGAAAATCGCAAGCGCGGTTCCGATGACGCATACCGCGACGCCAGCCCGCTTCTCGTTTATTTTTCCCGAAATGCTGACGGAGCTGACTCCCGCCGAAAACGCGTCGAGATAGGTCGTCGTAACTGTCGAAAGGACCACAATAATCAGTCCCGCGATACCCAGCCCCGCCGTAACCATTATTCTTGCGATATCACTCTCACCCGTATAGAGGGCAGCGCCAAGACCTATAACATACATCCAGCAGCTTGCTACAAAATAAACTCCCGCGCTTGCGAGTGTCGCCTTCCGCTTTTTCTCTGCCGTTCTAGTATAATCAGAAATCAACGGCAGCCACGAAAGCGGCATTGCCACCGACAGCTCAACTGCCGCTCCGAACGAGAGGCCGCCGCCCGCTTCACCTATAATTTTCCCCTTAAATATAACAACGCTTAAAACTGAGGTCAGCAAAAACAGCCCCAGCATCGCGACGGTATTAAGCTTTACAAGGTTCTTCGGTCCCATCATTATCCACAGGGCAATAAGTGCGCCGATTATAAGGCACCATAACCAGTCCCCGCCGAGGTTTGCCGCAAGTCCTGCGGCCGACGCTCCCGAATGTGTCATAATAGCCGTCCAGCCGATGAGCTGTATGACATTCAGCGCAGAAAACAAAACCGAGCCTTTCTCGCCAAAGGAGATTTTGACGGTTTCCATCGCGCTTTTTTCGGTGTTCGCGCCGATCAGCCCCGCAAGATACAGGAGCGCGCAGCCGATAATATGGCCTATCAAGACTGCCGCAAGTCCCTTGCCGAAGCCGAGCGGTGCAATAAACGTGCCCGTCAGTATCTCCGCAATGGATACTGCAGCACCGAACCAAATAAGCCCATTTGAAAAAACACTTGTTCTGACCTTTTCTTCCATAATTACCTCTTTTCCACGAACCATGCCAAAACGGGAAGTACCTAAATAGGTACTTCCCGTTAAAAAGCTGTAAGCTCTCCCTACGTTGGCATTACCCAAATCAGGTGTAAGGGTCGAAGTTGGATTACTTCCTCTCAGCCTGCATAACAAGCTCCCCTGTCCATATATGTTGTTGTGTATTATAATGCCGGCGGCTCGATTTGTCAAGCCTTTCGCTCGTCCCCCACCGCCGCGTTATAAAGCTCATTCTTGGAATAGCCCGTATCCTCGGATGCAAGCTTTGACGCCTGCTTCAATGACTTTCCCTCGCCGCGGTAAAAATTCACCCGGTCAAGCGCCTGCCGAAGCGTCATTTCCGGCTCCACGTCCTCTTCCCGGCCCTTAATTACCAGCACAAATTCGCCCTTGGGTGGAACTTGCGCATAATACTCCAAAGCCCCGTCAAGTGTGGTCCTGATAACCTCCTCATATATCTTGGTGATTTCCCGGCAGAGCGAAAGTTCTCTGCCGCCTCCCAAAACTCCCTTTAAGTCCGCAAGCGTTCCCATCAGCTTGTGCGGAGCTTCGTAAATTAGCATCGTACGCTTTTCGTTTCTCAGGCTTTCGAGATGCTCCAACCTGTTCCTGCCCGAGTTATTAATAAAACCCTCGAAAGTAAAGCGCTGGGTTGACTGTCCACTGACGGCAAGCGCCGAAACCGCGGCACAGGGTCCCGGTACACAGCATACGGTAACCCCCTCGCGCGCGCACAGGCGCACAAGGTCCTCTCCGGGGTCGCTTATTGCAGGCATTCCCGCGTCCGATACCAGAGCGACGTTCTCACCGTTTTTCAGCCTCTCAACGATCTTTTCCCCGCTTTGGGCCCGGTTATGTTCAAAATAACTGATGAGCGGCTTTTTGATTCCAAAATGGTTCATCAGCTTCAGCGTGACGCGCGTGTCTTCGGCCGCGATAAAGTTGACACTTTGAAGCGTCTCCACCGCACGCGGGGAAAGATCACCTAGATTTCCGATCGGAGTTGCAACCAGATATAATATTCCGCTCATTTTCCCTCTCCCGCGGGAGCACAGGCTCCCCTTCTATATATTCTCTGCACTTCGTCGGAATCGCTTCCGTCGGCATTCGTAAGGATCAGCGGAGCTTCGATTTTGAGCCCTCTGCCGCCCCCTCGTCTGGCCTCAACAAGAATCAGGCTCGGCGCTTTTAGCGCACTGTGGGAAACCACCCGCAACCGCTTAGGCTCGATTCCCGCCTCCGTCATCGCGCAAAGCACCTCGCTCAGACGTTCCGGGCGGTGTACTAGCGCAAAGCGTCCTCCCCAGCGCAAAGCCCATTTCGCCGCCGCACAGATATCTGAAAGGGCGCAGTTTTTCTCCTCGCGCGCGGATGAGCGGTGAGCTGCAGGCGCGCTGTAACCTGAGTTTCTCGCAAAATACGGCGGATTTGACACGACAAGGTCAAAGCTCTCCGCCTTTATCAGGTTCCTGTACTCCCGCAGATCGGCATTTATTATACCCACTCTGTCTCCCATACCGTTTTCAGACATATTTCTGCGGCTGAGCTCCGCAAAATCGGGCTGGAGCTCGATTCCGGTTATAGAAGCGCCGTGGTTTTTCTCCGCAAGCAGAACACAGAGGACGCCCGCTCCGCTGCCGAGGTCAAGGCAGCTTCTTACTCGTCCCATGTTCGCAAAATCCGCAAGCAGGACCGAATCCGTCGAGAGCTTAAAGCTCTCCTCGGTCTGCATGAAGCGCGGCCCTCCGCGCCAGAGTTCATCAAACACTTCCACTTCATTCTTCTCCATAAAAAATCAAAGAGCCTGCCGCAATACAAACGTTGCAACAAGCTCTTTGAAATTACGACATATTATTTCTCTGAAATAGCGCCTGTGGGACAGGTTTCAACGCAAGCGCCGCACTGAAGGCACTTGTCCTGATCGATCTCATAGTGCTCATCACCCATCGAGATAGCTTCCGCGGGGCAACTGTCCGAGCAAGCGCCGCAAGCAATGCAATCGCTTCCTATTACATACATTTATGTATCCTCCTTGGCTGTTTTGAGTTTCTCACTTTTGAATTATAACATATACTTATAGTATTGCAAGACAATTTCACAAATTGCATTTAATTTCCCGTCATCAGAAGCAAAACTGCGATAAACAACGAAAACAGGAGCTTTCGGGAGCTAAGTCGCGCCACTTGAATCTATTTGGTCAGGATTGGTCAAATTAATATTTGCATTACTGACCTTTCCTGACTATTATAATAGACAAAGGTCAAAGATAGTCAAAGTCAAAAAGCAATCCAGCGAGGTGATGATATGGCAACGAGTGATATGATAGCGAGCTTTATAATAGACGCTCTGGAAAGCGCGGGCGGAATCGCAGAGCTCCAGCGTTCAAATTTGGCTGAAAGGTTCAGATGTGTTCCTAGTCAGATAAACTATGTGATCTCAACGAGATTTTCTCCCGAGCACGGCTATATTGTTGAGTCCAGGAGAGGCGGCGGAGGGTTCATAAGGATAACGAGAGTTCAGGCAAGTCCCGAGCGGCTCATTATGCACACCGTTAATTCCGTCGGAGACAGTCTTGACCTTCGGACAGCTGGCGCATTTGTGTCGAATATGCTTGGCTCGGACGCGGTGGACGAAAGAACCGCAGGACTGATTATGACGGCTATAAGCGATAATTCACTGCGGCCGATTTCTCCTGAACACCGGGACATAGTGAGAGCTTCGATCTTCAAACAAATGCTGGTCAGCATTTTGGCAGTATTGGAATAAATATCATATACATTTTTAGGAGGTAAGTTTTATGAAATGCGAAAAATGCAACAACGAGGCTGTATTCCACTATCAGTCGAATATAAACGGTGAAAAAACCGAGTATCATCTTTGTGCTGACTGCGCGAAGGCCGCCGGCTTTGGTGAGATGATCGACTTTCGTCCCCGTTCCATGTTCGAAAACTTCTTCAGAGAGCCTTTCGGCCTGATGGACAGCTTTTTCAGAGACCCCTTCGGTTCCTTCGGAACGCTTACGGATGGTTTCTTTGGAAGAAGCCTGCTCGCTCCGACCCTTGAGGCCCCCAGCGTAAACATCTCTGTCGGCGAACCCGAAAAAGCGACGCAAACTGAAGAAAAACAGGCGGATAATATTCCCAGCGACGCCGGTGAGGAGTTTCGCAAAAAACGCGAGCTTTTTGCTCTGAGGCACCAGATGAAGGTAGCCGTAAGAGCCGAGGATTTAGAAAAAGCAGCCGAACTTAGGGATAAGATACGCGAGCTTGAGAAATAATTACTAAACAAATCCATTTTGAGGAGGAATGTGAATGCGTAACCAGGATAGATTTACAGAAAGGGCTCATCTGGCTCTTTCAAAAGCACAGGAAGCAGCGCAGAATATGGGCCACAGCTATGTAGGGACGGAGCACATCCTCCTCGGAATAGCGCTCGAGGGCGAAGGTCTTGGAGCAAAGATACTGCGAGACAACGGGCTTGTCGACACGCTTATATCCGAGCTTCTGGAGAAATTCGTCGGGCGCGGCTCTCCGGGCACACCCGCGCAGGGGCTTACGCCAGACGCAAAGCGCGTTATCGAGCTTGCGATCATCGACGCGAACCGTCTGGGACATAGTTATATAGGCACCGAGCATCTGCTCATGGGGCTGCTTCGCGAACCCGAATGCGCGGGCGCGAGGCTTATCGCCTCAACAGGCGCCGATCTAAACAAAATATATACCGACATAGTGAACGTTTTCCGCAGCTCCGACTACCGTCAGGCATCGCCTCAGGCCGCGTCTCCCGCTTCCGTACGCAACGGGAAGAAAACCGAAACCAAAACTCTGGACCAGTTCAGCCGCGACTTAACGTCCGCCGCGCAGGAAGGGCAGCTCGACCCCGTTATCGGGCGTTCGCGCGAAATTCAGCGCGTTATTCAGATCCTCTCACGCCGGACTAAGAACAACCCCGTACTCATCGGCGAGCCGGGCGTCGGAAAAACCGCCATAGCCGAGGGGCTTGCACAGATGGTCGTATCCGGCGACGTTCCAGAGGATCTTCGCGGAAAGCGCATAGTTTCCCTTGACCTTACCGGAATGCTTGCTGGTACAAAATACCGCGGCGATTTCGAGGAGCGCATTAAAACTGCTCTCAAGGAAACCCAGAAGGCCGGTGACATCATACTTTTCATAGATGAGCTTCACACGATCATCGGTGCGGGTGCCGCTGAGGGCGCAATAGACGCCGCGAACATAATCAAGCCTGCTCTCGGCAGAGGCGAGATTCAAGTCATCGGCGCTACGACGCTCGACGAATACCGCAAGCACATAGAAAAAGATGCGGCGCTTGAACGCAGGTTCCAGCCAGTAATGGTCGACGAGCCCTCGGCTGAGGAATCGATTGCGATAATAACAGGCCTGCGCGATAAGTATGAGGCGCACCACAAGCTCAAGATAACAGACGAGGCTATACGCGCCGCCGTAACAATGTCCGGGCGCTATATAAACGACCGCTACCTGCCTGATAAGGCAATTGACCTCATGGACGAGGCCGCCTCCCGCGTGCGCATGAAAACGCTGACCGCTCCAGACGAGCTGAAGGCAATCGAAAAGCGCTTAGACGCGCTGATCAACGAAAAGGAAGCCGCGATCAAGTCACAGGACTTCGAAGAAGCCGCGCGTATACGTGACAAGGAAAAGCAGCAGCGCGATGAGCTTGACGCCGCACGCAAAAAGTGGGATGAAAAGCGCGGCGGCATGGTCAGATGTGTCACCGAGGAGGATATCGCTGAGGTTGTTTCCGGTTGGACCGGCATCCCCGTCACTAGCCTTACCGAGTCAGAGAGCGAAAGGCTTCTCAAAATGGAGGAAATCCTCCACAAACGCGTAATCGGCCAGAACGAAGCAGTATCTGCGGTGTCGCGTGCGATACGCCGCGGGCGCGTGGGGCTTAAGGACCCGAAGCGGCCGATTGGCAGCTTCCTGTTCCTCGGTCCGACCGGTGTCGGAAAGACCGAGCTTTGCAAGGCGCTGGCAGAAGCCG
>JAYFQM010000026.1:0-3368 GCA_034927185.1 Oscillospiraceae bacterium
TCATTTTCAAAAAATATTCTCCTGTGGGCGATTTGTCTGATTTCGCGTCTCAGATATGAGATGCGCTCTATAAATCGGGAGATTGTGTCGACGCGGTTTGTGACATGGACAATTTAATAGCATTCGCGGGAGTCCCAAAGAAAGAGCTCGTTGACAAGCGAATCAGCGCTGGACTGACCGAAATCATGGATTCACGCAAAATCTACGCGGCAACGCAGAAAACGGACATTCCGTTTGCCGAGGGCGAGGAGATACTTTTCGTTTCGGTCGCCGCGCCGATAGTCGCGGAGGGCGATATTATGGGCTGCGTGGTCTTTGCCGCCAAGCAAGGTTCGCCCGAGCCGACCGAGGTTCAGGTCAAGCTGGCTGTCACGGTCGCAAGCTTTCTCGGCAAGCAGATGGAGGGCTAGGCAGCTTTCCGCCACTAAAAAGCTGAAAAAGCAACGTCCCCCGACATGAAATACACCCCCAAAGCCGGACAGTATGTTATACTGAAACAGCTAAGGGGGTTTTTCATGTCTTCACGCCTGCATTATGATAGCCGGAAAATGTTTTTTATGCCGCTTTTCATGTCCGAGCTTAGCAAATAAAATATATTTTCTCATGTGAAATAAATTCTATGTACTTCCGCGTCTAATATATATAAAGCAACACGAAGTACAGGAAGGGGCAATTCTTTGAACGAGAACGAATTCGCCGCGCGGGTCCAGGACCTGAGGGGCAGCCTTTACCGAACTGCATATCTGTATCTCGGTAACGAGGCCGCCGCGCTGGACGCCGTAGACGAAGCAGTGTATAGGGGGCTTCTCTCCTATAAAAAGCTACGTGAGCCGGAATACTTCGTAACTTGGATGACGCGAATACTTATAAACGAATGCAAAACGGAGCTTAGGCGAAGAAAACGCATAATCTCTCTGCCTGAGCTGCCTGAGACATCAGTTGAGGAGTATGACGCACTTCCCATAAGAGATGCGGTTCTGAGGCTTCCAAAGGAGTTGAAGGAGCCAGTAATCCTACGCTATTTCTCCGGCCTGACAACAATTGAAACAGCTGCGGCGCTGAAAATTCCGCAGGGTACCGCCGCAACGCGCATCCGTCGCGCGCTCAGTGTACTGAGACTTGAACTGTCTGAGGAGGAAGTATTTAATGAATCGAAATGAAGAATATGAAAGCCTCCTCGAGGAGTTTGAGGAGACCCCTGTTAAGCTTGACTTCACACTGGACAGGGCGCGCGCGCGACGAGCCGGACATAGGCGCCGTATACGCAAAGCAGTTTTTACACCGCTCGGAACTGTTGCCGCCGTCTTAGCCGTTTTTATGCTTCTGGTAAACATCTCCCCGACTTTCGCCTATGCTGCAGGGCGGGTTCCGATGCTCCGCGATCTGGCGAAGTTTGTTGCTCTCTCGCCCTCACTTTCAGCCGCGGTCGAAAACGAATATGTTCAGCCGATGGGTCTTGAACAGACCGCGGACGGTATCACAGCTAAAATCGAATATGTTATTGTCGACCTGAAGCAGCTGAATATTTTCTATACTCTATCTTCCGCTACCGGTCAATCTGTCGAGTCATCCCCGGAAATCTCCGGAGGGGACGGAAGCGCCATGGAGGGTTTCAGCATAATGTACTCAGGCCCCGGCGAAAAGGACGACTCGTTGCGCAAAATTACAGTGGACTTTTCCGAAGGAACGATGCCTGACTCCCTTACGCTTACTCTGCTGGTTTATCCTTCCCGTTTCCCTGAAAACAGTGAGATGTCATCCGCCCCAGCGCATGTTTCGGAATATGACTATTTCTTCGAGACGGATTCGGCGCAGCCGGAAGTTCTCACACAGCTCTCCTTCAAGCTGCGCTTCGACCCGACATATACGGATGCAGGCGAAATAATTCCGCTTGATGCGCGCTTTACTCTTGACGGGCAGGAACTTACTCTTGTGTCCGCAGAAATCTATCCTACGCATATGCGCTTTGTCTTTGATGACAGCGAAAGCAATACCGCTTGGCTCGAAAGCCTGGGATTTTATGTCGAAAATGAAAAAGGCGAGCGCTTTGAGGGAATCTCAAACGGCGTCAGTGCCTTCGGCAAACCCGACAGCCCCATGATGGCAACCTATATGCTCGAAAGCGCCTTCTTCTCAAAAAGCAAGCATTTGACACTCCATATAACTAGTGCTGTCTGGCTCGACAAGAATATGGAGAGGGTAAGGCTTGATCTTGACGCCGTTACCGCCGAAGCACTGCCCGAGGGGGTTGAGTTCGTCTCCACAGAACGGCGTGATGAAGGCTGGCTGCTGGAGTTTACAGCCGAAGCGTACCGCGAAAACTTCAGCCATCAGGTCTGGCAGAGCGTCTATTACGACTCTCAGGGCGAAAAGCACAATATCGACAGCTATTCTTTCAGTTCCGTCGGCTCAGGTTACTCTCCGGGGCGCGAGATCAAAGAAAACAGCTTCGGCATAATGCTGCCGCTCAAGGATTACTTCGCTGATGAGGTCTGGCTATGCCCCTCCTATTCCCGTTATACCGTGCAGGCTGAGCCGGT
Organism: Oscillospiraceae bacterium; assembly: GCA_034927185.1. Lineage (GTDB taxonomy): Bacteria > Bacillota > Clostridia > Oscillospirales > Oscillospiraceae > UBA2658. Next base: position 2,541 of record JAYFQM010000026.1, read on the forward strand.
CATTCTTCCAATTAAATAAAACCGCCAGAAAGCCGCTTCCTTGACCGGAAGCGGCTTTCTGTTGTCATGTGCACCTTGTTTTTGTATCCGCCGAAGTTCAGAAGAGGCTCATCTGGCTGGTATCAGGCATGTCACCGAGCGCGCCCAACTCCTTGAGCTGCTGTATATGCGTCTGGCTGACCTTCGGGCAGGCGCCCATTACCTCCTCAATTGAGATAAACTCGCGCTTTCCCTCCCGGCATTTGACGAGGTCGTTCGCGGCGGTTTCACCCAGCCCCGCGATCGCGATGAAAGGCGGAATAAGGCAGCCGTCCTCAATTACAAATTTTATTGCCTGGGACTTGTAGAGGTCCATGCGTCCAAAGCTGAAGCCGCGCAGATAAAACTCGTATACGGCTTCGAGGGTCGTCAGGGTATCCTCGTCCTTTTTGCTGGCATTGGGGTCTTTTTTTATTCTGTTTATCGCCTGACGGACAGGCTCTATTCCCTTCGTCATAAGTGCAGCATCGAAGCTGTCCGCACGGCGGTAAAAATAACAGCTATAGTAAGCCAGCGGGTAGTGCACCTTGAAAAACGCAATGCGGAACGCCATTGTGACGTAAGCTACGGCGTGCGCCTTTGGGAACAGATACTGTATCTTCCGGCAGGATTCAATATACCATTCAGGCACGCCGAGAGACTGCATCTCCTCGACGATTCCATCCGGCCACTGCTTGCCCTTGTGTATCGCGCCCTTGCGGACCGCCTCCATGAACTTGAATGCACGCTTCGGCTCCATGCCCTTTTCCATCAGATAAAGCATGATGTCGTCACGGCAGCCGACCGTCT
>JAYFQM010000135.1:0-1874 GCA_034927185.1 Oscillospiraceae bacterium
TCCGAGATACTCTTCTACCGTATGCGGCGAAAGCCCTCGCAGCTTGACTTCATCGTAGGCACGTTGATAAACTTCTTCGTTTGTCATGGAACCTTCTCCTTTAAAAGATGATCCCATTGTACCTTAGAAAGCAAAAACCTGCCGTTATTGCAGCAGGTTTGTAGATAACGCAGTTATTATGTTTTAGAAGGCCACCGCGTTAGCGGTTTAGTGCTATGCTACAACTGAACTGCTAATTAGTTTTGGAGAACTCTATTTACTTATGTTGAATAGATGGTTATGCTCTCTTTGCCGGTCAATATATGCGAGATGAGCGGAATAAGTACCCCAAGGATCAGCAGAATGGGAAATACCAATACAAGCGGCAGCAGCACAAACCGATAGCTTAAAAACCACAGAAGGCCGCAGAATGGGCGTATGATCAAAAGTGAGAAAACCACACCGAAAACAAGAGACAGCAAACAGGTTCCAAGTGAATAATAGAGTCCCTCAAATATAAGCATTTTTCGAAGCTGCTTCGTTGTCATACCAATGCTCTGAAGCATCGCAAACTCGCGTCGGCGGGTTATTATACTTGTCAGAATTGCATTCACATAATTAAGGAGGCCGATCAGACCTATGATAAAGCTGAGTGCGCCGCCGATCATGACGACCATGTTTCGCGTGCCCGCGAATTCATTCAATACGGTAAGCTTCGAGGTGTAGTTCATCATTGGCTCAACCGAGTCGGTATAGCTTTTCAGAAAACTCTCCATACCCTCTCCCTGATCATCGGAGACGTTGAAAGCATAACTCATGACCGCAGGCTGTGCCACAAGCGTTTTGTACACTTCTGCGGGCAGGTAGAAGTTATAGTCCCATCCGTGGCGGTCGGAATTGGTGTATTGCTTGATGGCCACATGTCCAAGCACGATGAATTCTCGCGTCGTGTGCTCCCGGTCCGCAAATGCTTCCGACGTTCCTTTATAGTTATGGAGTACGACGGTATTGCCGATTTCAAAGTGTGCCCTTTCCATTATGGGATTGTTAAAATCATCAAGCCGTACACCTTCGAGGATATACTTTCCGGAGGCAAGCTTGTCGAAGTCCAGTTCGCCGTCAATGAGTTCCAGACGCTCGAGCGGGAGCTCCTCCAGTCCGTAAACCGCCGAGAAGAAGTTGCCATAGCTGTCTTTGTTGTAATTCTGTGTGGCATTTTCACCGTCTTCGGTTGTGAATAGTTCTGCTATTCCGCCGTAAAACCGTCCGCCTTCCTCGAACCCGGGCTGGGACTCCACCGCCTTGATAAAGCTTTCGGTCGTTTCGTTTTCCGGTCCGGAGAAGTCATCGTTGAAATAATCGGCGTGTGCGATCAGAAAATCGGTATCCGTAAACTTGGAAAGGTACTTGTCCATATCTATGCTTTGGGACAGGGTAAACACCGTGTTGAGCAGCACAAGGCTAAGGGAGAGACTTAAAATAACCAAAATCGTGCGTTTCCGGTTCCGTCCAAGATTGGATAAAGCCATAAGGTACATTTTAGCTCCGCCGGAGGATTTTTTCTGTTTGTTTTTTCCCCTGCGGCCGACATCGGTATAGCGTACGGCTTCAACAGGCGATACGGTAGCCGCAATTCTGCCAGGCTTAAAGGTGCTGAGCAGCACCGTGAGGATTGCGAAAACTGCCGAGCCGATAAAAATCCACGGATTCGGGGAAACGGAAACCGCGCTTCCCGCGTATGTGGAACGTTCCATAATGAGTGGCACAAAGGTTTTCCCGGTGAAAAAGCCAATAATTAGGCCAATCGGTATTCCAACAGCTGAAAGGATGAGCGCCTGCCTGCGGATGATGCGCCGGATCTGCCATCCTGTAGCGCCGATGGTTTTCAGCAGGCC
>JAYFQM010000120.1:0-5672 GCA_034927185.1 Oscillospiraceae bacterium
TAATCAGCATGGACGAAGCTCCGCCGAGGGAGGCCCCGCTCCCTCCTGTATAATATACGGCTCTATAGCACCGTTCGTCTGGCAGGCGACGAATGAGTTGATCCAATACGCGTCCATTGAGTTCGACAAGACCTACGATCAGGGCATCATCAGCTCAATCGCATACTATCTGCAGCAGCTCAAGTCCTACGCCAACGCCGGGCGCATTATTTTTAGTCCAAACAGCTTTGAAAACACCTCTGAGTTTCCGAATGAAAATGCCTTTGTTGTAAAAATGATGCCTCTTTTGAAAAACTATCTGGGCATAGAGCTAATGGATGGCGAGATTATTCTTTTGGCAATGCTGCTGGCACACAGCTCCGTCAGTCAGTATCGGCCTTCGGTCAATCTCCTTCTCTGCGGATACGCAAACTCGGCATCGGCCATCGCCGCTTTTGCAAACAGCATGCTTAACACGAATTTTATCAAAGCTCTGGATATGCCCGACAATATTAACCCGGCGGCACTGCGCTCAAAAATTTTCGGTGCGCTTGGCAACAACTTCAGGGACACGCTTATTCTCTGCGGGTTTAACATCTCTGCCATCCTTAGGCGCGCCCTTTCCAAGGACTCGCTGCTGTATTTCCGTATACTCCCCATACTTGACCCCATGATTGCACTTGAGAGTGCTCGGATGATCCTGATGACCGGCAAGGAAATCGATGAGATAACCGCAAAGCTCATCAGTGATTATAGGGATTACCTGGACGCGGCTACAAACGAGCCTCACACAACAATTTATCCTGCTGCCGACATCTCAGCCGATGAAAGTACGGACGATATGCGTGATGTAATCATCACCTACTGCATCACCGGCGTAGGAAGCGCACGCATAGTACGGGAAATGCTGCTGCGCGACCTGTCGGTCGCCTCCACTATAGATATACTGCCGCTGGGCATTAAGGACGACATTTTTTCTATCTCCCATAAACTCGGCAAGCGGCTGAAGCTAATTATCGGCATTATGAATCCGGATATTTCGGGTGTACCGTATGTCAGCATAGAGCAGTTCCTGTATGCCAACGGTTCCCGCGATCTGCTCCGGAGCAAGGGCATCAGTCTGCCCTTAAGCGACGATATCGAAGTTGAAGACCTCTCAAAGATGCCTTTGGACATGCAGTTGAACCATATCAGGGAGCACCTGTATTATTTTGCTCCCTCTCTTGATGTCAAGAAGGTGGACAAAGGCGCGCTATATATCATAGAAAAAGTTATCCAGCTCTATCAGGTACCTCTCCCCCCCGATTTGATTGTCCGCATCTACATCCACTGTGCCACCATGTTCGAGCGTATCTCAACAGCTGATCCCATTCCTATGCCTCTGGACGGCTATGCGGCTATCGAGCACAGCAGTAATCTCTATCAGAAACTAAAAGCTATACTTAATACCGGCGCCGAAACACTGGATTTGTCCGTGACGGATGCGGAAGTATATTATTTAATGATAACTCTTCCACAGCTTACGGAGCAGGCTGAAGCTTCCAGGTAACCGGAGCCGCTGTCTGCCCTGAGCGGACAGTCTAAAGGCAGGCAAGAATATATGGCCGGAATAATCAGCAATGAAGTAGACCAGCCAAATTAAATGTGTTGGATATTAATTCTCCATAATAATAGAGGGCATCCCAGTTTAATGATACCGGGATGTCCTCTATTATTATATAAAAGAAATTTCTCAGCGCATAGATGCTGTTTCCGCCTGTGCGCTCTGCCGTTTACGCATATATTCTCTAGTTATTACTCCTCCATTCTTGAAAATAGGTAATTTTTATGGTAAAATTTTGTCGAAAAAATTAGATTAAGGAGGCATGAAATGCCATACATCGATCAATACTTTGCTAATTTGTATGACCTCATAGCCTGTCTGACAAGAGCCGTTGATTTAATTAACCCCTCAATCTCCAGTCATCATAAGCAGGTCGCTTATATGGCGTTTAACATAGCCGATGCTATGCGCCTTCCTGTCGATCAGAAACGAACGCTGGTTCTTGCCGCGCTTTTGCATGATATCGGGGCTCTTTCTCTGGATGACAAAATGGACTTTTTTGAAGAAGAACCTTTGACGATTAACAATCATGCTTTCATTGGAGCAAGGCTGTTCGGCAGTTCCCCAATAATGAAGAATGTTGCGGAAGTAATCAAATTTCACCATATTCCATGGAACAATGGTAAAGGCAGCTCCTATAATGGCGAATATGTTCCTCTGCTGTCACATATTCTTCATCTTTCGGATAGAGTTGCGATAAGAATAGACCGCAATGAAAACGTTATCAGCCAGATAATGTCTATTAAAGAGTACATAATGAGTGCAAGAGATAAGGTCTTTGTACCGGAGCTTGTGGACGCGTTTATGAGCATATGCGACGAGGAGGCCCTGTGGCTCGAGCTGGTTTATCGTCCTACGGTTTTCACCGGGCAAAACGATCTGTCCCTTCAGTCAATCAATCTGACTTTGGATGAAACCGTAGATTTCACTAAGATACTTTCTCAAATAATTGACTTCCGCAGCAGATTCACATCCACTCATTCGGCCGGGGTCGCGGCGGTCGCTTTGAAACTGGCCGAACTGTCGGGTTTTTCAGAAGGCGAATGCAAAATGATGAGCATAGCCGGAAACCTCCATGATATTGGAAAGCTGGCGATTCCAAGAGAGATTCTTGAGAAAGCCGACGCGCTTGAGCCTGCGGAATACGACATAATAAAATCTCACACGTTTTATACCTACTATTTGCTTACACCGATCAGCAAGTTCGAATCGATAGCTCAATGGGCGGCTTATCACCATGAGAAATTGAACGGACGCGGGTATCCTTTTCATATTAGGGCCGAAGGCCTTTCGCTTGGCTCCCGTATAATGGCTGTCGCGGATATATTTACCGCAATCACAGAGGACAGACCTTACCGGAAAGGTATGACTCAGGAAAAGGCTGAAACCGTTCTCGCCCATATGGTCGAAAACGGAAGCATTTCTCAGCCGATAGTTACATTACTTGAAAACAACTATAAGACTATTGAAAACCTGCGAAGAGAATCCGCGGCTCGTGCCGCCGCAGATTACAGTAAAATTCTGTTGACGCAGGGAAAGTGACCCCGCGTCGATACGCTGTATCTTAGATTCGAATACCCGGTAATAATTGGCATTTTATCAGGCGCCGCGCGTATCCATCTCTTACGGAAGCGCGCGGCGCTTAATGTTCTCTCCGTTTTTAGGCTGCTCGTTCTGCCCGCGCTACAACGGCTTTAGAAGAGCCCTGAATCCGCTGCTGTACATTTTTGTTCCATCGAGAAATCCCCACATTGCCTCAACTCCTTCCAGCTTTTCAATAAGCCCGGCGCTCTCCCCGAAGGGCATGCAGAACACCGCAGTCGAAAGGGCATCCGCTAGTCCGGAATCCCTGCATATGATCGTTACAAAAAGATAATACCCCCCAGGCATCAGTGTCTTCGGATCGATAATATGATGGTACTGCTTTCCGTTGACTATATAGTACCTTTCATAAATTCCGCTGGTTACGACGGAACAATCCGAGATATCCAAAATTTCCAGTATCTGCTCCGGGCTTTCCGGGTCCGGATTTCGGATTCCGACGCTCCATGGTTCTTTTTGCCCCCACTCGCCCTGTTTTGTGCCCAGCACTCTGATATTGCCCCCGACGGATATCATTCCATTTACAAAACCCGCTTTTTCGGCCACCTGAGCCGTCTGCTCGACCGCGTAGCCTTTTGCAACGGCTCCGACGTCAATGCTCATGATCGGGTCCGAAAGGAATACGGTGGACGCTTTTTCATCTATCTTTATTTCTCTTATATCCGTATGAGCGGCGCGCTCCAGAAGTTCCCCGCCGTTAGGTAAACTCGCGCTCAAGGGGTTCTCCAGCCCCTCAATGCGGTGTTCGTGCCATAGCGAGAGCACCGAGCCCATGGCAATGTTTACGCCGCCGTTCGTAAGCGCGTACATTTCCTTTGAAAACAAAAGAAGATCAATAATTCTCCTGTCAACTTTGACAGGCATGACTCCGGCATTATCGTTAATTGTTTTCAGGTTATTAAGCCCTTCATAATTGTGATATATATCATAGAGCCTGTTGAATTCATATAACTGTTCATATATAACCCGGCTGTGTTCCGTAAATTGCTCCCGGCTTTCGGAAAAGCCGACAATCTCAGTCACAGTATCAAAAAGCTGTAGAAAGCTTGACTTATAACGCTTTTCAGCTCTAGCCGTGCAGGATGTCATCGTTATTGCAATTGCCGCGGACAGAAAAACCGCTGTAATTTTCCTGCTCATTCCGTCACCTCAAAAATCCATATAAGTATTGCGAGGGATGCATTCATTTTTCAAATAATGCATCCCCCCATAATTTTATCAGGGTATCTCTATTTTGCGTTTGCGGCTGCTTTTTCAACGACCGCTATCAGCGGTCCTACATGAACGGTCACCGAGCTTATCAAGTCGGCATCGGCCGCATAGCCATCGCTGCTGACCGCTATTCCCTTTACTTCCTCCGCCGTTTTTCCTTTTACATAAGCGGCAAAGGCATCAGCCTCCTCAAACCATTCTTTACCGATCTTTGACGCTTTTTTCATACCATATTCATCGCCGAGCTCCTGCTTGGTTTTTGGTGCCTCGTTAATATCCGAAGTAATCGCGCCCTTCGTATCAAAGTCAACATCGCTTAACGATGCGTCTATATAGCAGCTTGTAATCTTCCCGTCGCTTCCTGTTGTTGCCGCCGTATAGAAGGAATATGCCTCCGCTAGACCGGCTTCCTCGGCTGTTGCGTCCTTGGATTTGGACATTTCCGTGGTAATTCCCAGCCCCAGCTTATCGGTGGGCTTTGCCCCCAGCTCTTTTGCGTTCGTTACGGCTTTTTCTACGGCGGAAATGAAGTCGGTCACATGAACGGTCACGGAAGAGGTCAGGTCGGGCTCCGTCGCATAGCCCTCATCGTCGACCGCGATCCCTTTAACCTCGCTTGAAGTCTTTCCGACTACATATTTGGCGAAGGCATCGGCCTGTTCGTTCCACTCTTTACCGATTTCTGAAGCTTTCTTCATTCCATATTCTTCGCCCAACTCCTGCTTTGTCTTAAAGGTGGTTGCTTTGTCTGTTTTCAGCTTTCCGTCCGAGGTGAAAGAAATTTGGGACTGAACGGAATCAATGCTGCAGGCCAGGATTTTTCCGTCTCCTGAGACAAGCACGGCCACAGCGAGAGAATCTGCCTGTGCAAGCCCCTCCTCCGTACCTGCCGGTGTGGACTTTGCGACGGATGTTATGACCGCAAGCCCTGTCTTTGCAGTCTCCTCCGCCGGAGTGCCGCTTTGCGCTGCACTGGGAGATTCCGACGCCGAGGGTTCTTCTTTTTTACACGCTGAGAGAACTCCAAGCGTCAAAGCAATGCAGAGAAACAAAATTGTTGCTTTTTTCATATCTATCCTCCAATTTATATTGTAACATCGATCTTTTATTCAAATCCGGTATCCCGGGCGAATAATAAAAGCAAAGCGTTCTGCAATCAGCTTCTGTACAGCAAAACTGCCAGAAAAGCCGCTAAGGTGTCGGCACCCATTATCAGAATGAAATTTATTATGCTGACATTGAAAGTCGTGGCTTTTTCCTGCTTTTTAAAAAATAC
>JAYFQM010000105.1:0-2193 GCA_034927185.1 Oscillospiraceae bacterium
CCAAAGTTTTGAGCGAGACGGTCTTGCCTCCGGTATTGGGCCCAGTAATCACAAGCGTATCGAATTCTCCACCGAGCTCGATGCTCACGGGAACGGCACTAACCTTTGGCAGCAACGGGTGGCGCGCTTTTTTCAGGCTAACACGCCTCTCCGAGATAACGGGCTCCTGTCCGTCCAGCTTATAGCTCAGCTTTGCTCTTGCAAATATACAATCCAGCTCGACCAGCGCATTAAAATCCCTGATAATATCCTCAGAATGGTCTCCACATTCCGCGGACAGCTCCATCAGTATGCGCTCGATCTCGATTTTTTCCTTCGCGTGCAGCTCGCGCAGCTCGTTGTTAGCTTTGACCGCTGCCATAGGCTCGATAAAAAGCGTTGCGCCGCTCGAGGAAATATCATGCACGAGTCCCGGAATCGTTCCCTTGTGGTCGGCCTTAACTGGTACGACATAGCGCTCTGAGCGCGTCGTTATAATCGGCTCCTGAAGTGCCTTGGAATATGCCGGCGAGGATATAATTTTTTGCAGTGCCTCGCGGACGCGGGCGGAAGCGGCTCTCATCAGGCGGCGGATGTTTGCAAGCTCCGGGCTCGCTCCGTCGGCCATTTCGTCCTCGCCGATAATGCAGGAGGTAATTTTTTCCTCTAAATATTTGTTCGCCATCAGCGACGAAAATAAAAAATCCAGATCGTGTCTTTCGCCGCTCTCTGCGTCCGCGTAAGCCCTGACCGTCCGCGCGGACTGCAAAACCCCCGCGATATCCAGTAGCTCGCGCGTGTTCAGCATCCCGCCTATGTCAGCCCTGGACAGCGAGGAGTGCACATCCTTTACTCCGCCGAAGGAGGGGCTGCCCCTGAGCACCATCATGTCTTTTGCGGCGGTGGTCTCACCCAGTCTGCGCCTGACCTCAAATTCGCTGTCGGACGGGCGAACCATCAGAGCCTTTTCCTTGGCGGGAATACTCACGGCCTCTTTGGAAAGAAGCTCCAACACCGCCGGCAGTTCGAGTGTCCCGACAGATTTTTCGTATAGTTCAGTCATATATTTCTCCGTTGTAGTTATAAGGGTAATAAAATTTGTCCGCCTATTTTACGCTTTTCCAATAGTCGAGCGAAGAAAATCTGCGCTCAAGCTGGGCCTGCACATAGGCTTCGCAGGCGGCGTACAGTTTTTTTGCCGCGGCTTCTTCAAGAGCGAAGGAAAAAATCTTTCTGCTCTCCGCTCCGGCAATATGCCGCATCGCCGCAATCGATGCCTCACACAGCGGATAGGTCTCGCCGTATTGTGCGCTCCGGCATTTTCCGCAGAGCACGGTGCCTCCAAGCGTACTGAAAACCGGTGAATCCATGTCCTCTTTTCCGCAGACGGGACAGGCTTCCAGCGCCGGTTCGTAGCCCGAAAGGCACATTAGGCGCGCTTCGAACACCGCTTTGATGTGATCCGGCGGATATAAAGCGCCCGAAAGAGCAAAAAGACTGTTTAGTCCAAGCCGCAGCACCTCGGGATTCGGGCTGTCCTCATCGGAAACGGCCTCCAGAAGCTCCGCGAAATACGTTCCGAGCGAAAGCAGCGCGATGTCCTCGCGCAGGCCGAGGAACTGTTCGACCGTATGAGCCTCCTGAACGTACCATCTGCCGCGGTTTTCGAACAGGGTCATTTCAGAAAAAGTCAATAACTGGCACGCAGCGGCAACCCTGCTGCCCCTGCGCATCACACCTCTTGCGGAAATGGTAAGCTTTCCCTCGTCCTCCGTCAGAACGGTCAGTATCTTATCGGCTTCCTTATATTTTGTTTCCCTGAGAACAAGCGCTCTGGTTGTTATAAACATAGTATGTAAACCTTCAGCCGCATCGGCCTGTGATTTTATATTTCATTTTTTCGTGTCCCCTCTCGGGTTGGAAAAACGACTTCGGACATCCGCGTTGCGGGGCAATCAAGCCTCGCTTGCAGAGTCCATCACAGGCCGACGCGGCTTTCTTCAAAAGCGGACCCTGGGTTTCTCACCCGTTCCGCCAAAAGCGAGTGTATCTTTCGGGGGAGTATCGGGCTTATATTTCTTTTCTTTCATGGCTGACCTGTACAACAGGTAGCAGAACGGTTCGCCCGTCTCACAGAACATACCCCAAAGATTTGAGTCTTTCATATAAGACTTCACCTCGCCGAGCTTAGTATGTCACGAGCCAAAGCCAGAT
>JAYFQM010000143.1:0-9861 GCA_034927185.1 Oscillospiraceae bacterium
ACAACGTTTCCAGACTCGCAGATATACCTTGTCGTTTCCTCGGCAGAATCCTTCCCATTGCGCAGTCCCTCGACATCATAGGTATATAAATAGGTCTCGCCATAGGAAGTGACCGACATCGCGAGCAGATTGTATCCGATATAGACGTACCTGTTTTCAGAACCTGCGCTGCCGCCGTTCCGCGTCGTCACGTCCTCACGATAAATGAGATTGCCGCAGTCGTCGTACTCAAACCGGCTCTGAGTCCCATCCTTTTCGCAGCTCTTGAGCTTCAGCCGCCCAGCCTTATCGTAGTAATACAGTGATTCAGCTATATTGTTGCCCTTGATTTCCGTCAGGCTTGAGATGTTCCCATAGTCGTCGTATTCATAGTTCTGCGTCGTTCCGTCCGGCAGCGCGGCAGTTACAAGCCGCGAGAGCGCATCGTAGGTATATGTAGTTGTTTCTCCATTTTCGGCCTTTTCGGTCTCGTTGCCGACAAGGTCGTATTTGTACTCGCAGTGGTTGACAAGCTCATCCGCGAGGACCGTGTCGATGGTCTTCGCAGCACCCGCGAGCGTATATTTGTAGGTCGTGACCGCTCCCGTCAATCCGTTCGTTTCGCTCACGAGCCGGTTCGCCGCGTCATAGGCAAAGGTCGAGCGCAGGCCGCTATACACGACAGCCGTGCGCCGTCCTCCAGCGTCGTACTCGTATTTGACCCTGTATTCCTCGACGCTCCCGATCTTGATGGCGTAATCCGTCACCCGGTCACCCGCATCATAAGTATACGACTTTTTTACCCCACTGCCAAACTTTATTTCTGTTATCCGACCGAATCCATCGTACGTAGACTCAGCCGAGGACGAGCTGTTTGCGCTGGATTTCAGCCCTCCGTTGAGGTCATAGACACACGTAGTTTCGGCATCCTGCCCGTCCTTGCTGTTATACTTTCGAATAATACGATTCAATCCATCATAAGTGTTATAGGTCGTGACGCCGTTGCGATCTATGCTTGAAATAACATTACCGTTGGCATCATATTTATAAGTGGTCGTATTGCCCACGGCATCTTTTTCAAGGATAAGATAACCGTAGGCATCGTATTTCTTGGTCTGTACTGAAAAGCCTGTGTCGGCTTCGCTGTAAAGGCCGGTGATACGCGCGGTTTCACGGCTCTCTCCGTCAAATTCAAGCTTGACAATAATGCTCTTTTTTGGTGATATGACCTGCTCGACAGCGGTCAAAAGGCCACGGCTGTTATAGCTTTGCTTGGTGACACCGCCATTCGCGTCAACGGTCTTAATCATGTTTCCAGCCAAGTCGTAGTAGTATTTTGTTACTGCGCTCCTGCCGTCGTCTTGAGGTATGCTTACACTTGTCACGTTCCCCAGTGCATCGTAACGCGTTGTCACTGTTACGCCCAATGCATTTGTCGCCGTTATCTGATTGCCGAGCATATCATAACTGAAGCAAGAGGTGTTCCCATTACGATCTGTGGCCGTCAGCCCTTTTCCAAAGGCATTATATGTATAGGACGTTTTCGCCCCATCATACCCTGTTATGCTGAGCGTATTGCTCAAATAGTCAAACGTATATGTTCTGTACTGAACTGTTGACGCCCCGACACGGCTCTCTTTTACAAGCTGGTCGCGCCCGTTGAAATAACTTTCCATGATAAGCGGTTTTGTATCGCCGGCGGTCGTCACCGCAACCTTGTAATAGATTTTCCCGTATTGATCTTTAAAGTTGTCAGTGTAGCTTATAGTTTTCTTTGAAATTATCTTGCCTTCTCTGTCCGTAAGAATATTGGATATAAGCCTATCCAACACGTCGTAGCCGTAGGCCGTCACATTTCCGTTTGCGTCAGTGCTACTGATAAGATTACCCCTAGCATCATAGCTATTGCTGACGATTACCTCACCTGTCAGAGTCTTTGTGACTGATGCAAGAAGCCCCACAGAGTCATAGCAGTACAGCAGACTGCCACCCTCTGCATCCGTCGTAAGTACTGTATTTTTCTTGTCGTCGTATTTTGTCGTACGGCTGTGTCCATCCGGCAGAAGCTCCTTCACGACTCGTCCCAAAACATCATATTCATAGGACGTAGTGTTCCCGTTGCCGTCGGTCGATGTAAGCGCCTTGCCCGTGTAAAAATCGTATGTTGCGGTACTGCTTTTGAGCTTGACGCTGTGTTCTCCTGACGCCGTATCGGACTCGACACAGGTTATCATCGTCGGGTATAGTTCTTTGTAATCGCTTCCATAAGTATAGCTTGTTATCGACCAACTGTCCGAATCCATCATCGCGGCGGACTTAAGCATATTGCCGTTACTGCTATAATCATAACAGGTTCTTTTAAGGAGCGCGTCATTGCTGTAAACCTCAGCTACAGCAATGCTTTTTTTGTCGCTGCTCAATGTATACTTTTCGATGATAGTAGTATTCTTGTCCTGCTTATAGGTTTTTCCCGTCAGGATATTGTAGGCCGAGTCATAGGAATAACGCGTTATGTACTCGCCGCCTTCAAGGTCATCTGGGTCGACCGGATGGTTTTCCAAAACCATGTTGCCCATACTGTCGTATTCGTAGGTATCAATGCTTGATATTCGGCTCAGGCCGTTAGCTGTCTTTGTAGTAACGTCTTTGACCGGTACATTTTTATTTTCATCGTACCAGATATCTTTGCTCATCGTCAGGGCGTCTGCTGTACTCTCTGTCTTCACAAGCAGATGTTTGTAGTTATAGAAATATGTAACGGCTTCTCCATCTTTGTTGAACACCTTGGTACTGTAGGAATAACTCGTCGGTATCGTAGACGCTTTGTAAGATGGATATCCATCCGGTTCGCCGCTATAGTAGTACTCCTGAGTACTATATTCGGCATTTCCATAGCTATCCCAGCGTTTTGCAGCCTTGAAATAGGTCATTGACCCGCTTGAACCAAGGTTCTTTGTCGAAGCGCTGTACAGGTAGCTTGTCCTTAAGCCCGTCTGATAAGTAATCGATGCCAAATTGGCATAAGTGTTTACGGCAGCGGTTTTACCTAAAATGTCAAAATTCGCTCTGTCAAAAGTATATGTATAACCTGTTGTGTTCCCGTTCGCATCCATATAGCTTGAAAGGCAGTATTTGCCCGCTATACCGGGAATCTGAGCCTTTGAGAGCGTAATCGTCTTATCACCATATCGGATAAATGCTCCGCTTTCGTTATAATCAAGCGTTACTATCCTTCCTGCTGAGTCGACAATTTTTGTAAGCAGTCTCAGTCCGTTGTTAGTCGTCCAGTAATAGGTTATCTGATTGCCAAACCTGTCAGTTTCGAGCAATAAATCGCCGTATGAAGAATAATACTGTGTAAAACCGCTCGCATACCTGAGCTTGTAGGCAGAGGTATCGGTTCCGTTTGAAACGCTGGTATCGGTTGCAAAGCTGACATCTCCTAGTTGATAGTTTTTTAGTCCCGTCACAGCCGTGGAATCATAAAGATAAGTCTGTCCATCAGCAAGTGTAACGTAAACAGAACCGGTATCAATGTTGAGCGTTGGCAGATCAAGGCGCCAACCTACACCGAAGATGTTCTTTGCGGAATCGGTTGCACTCTTTGCTATTGTCGCATTGATAATACTATCACTTTTTAATAACCCTGTTGAAGGCGAAAACTCATAGTATCCGTTGAAGACCCACGTTTCGTTACCTGAGGTAGTACTACCTGGTACGGTAGTGCCACTTGTCGGTGTCTGCGTAAGTATGTCAATTAACGAGGGTTCTGATGAAGAATACTGTTGAGCTGAGGTGCGAAGCCAATTCCCATAGCTGTCATAAACCTCATAGTATGCAGTTACTACGGTGCCAGCACTCTTTGTTATTGCTGCACTAGAGGTTCCCTCATCGTAGAGCTTTGCACTTTGACTGTTATAGACAAGATTCAGCTCCAAATCCATACCTGCACGTCCCGGGATAGAAAGGAGCGTTTGGCTAACATTCATTGCGCCTGTCTCAGTACTGACAGATTCGCGAATTCCGCTTGACTCCTTTGAAAAAGGTGCGTTGAGGCTGGTATTATAAATAGAATCCTTATTGCTCTGCTTTAAGGATACCATGAGGCTTGAGACTGTTGTTGCCGTAGACGCTCTTGATTGTATATAGAATAAAGGCGCAAGCAAAAACCCTAGGACCAAAACGGCACTAATAAAGAGCGTTCTTTTTGATCTGGTAAATCTGCTTGGGGAGAGGTTTTCCTCTCCCCTTTTCTTTTTTGTGTTCATTTTGCTACCTCCAATTTATGAGATAGCTTTAAGCTTCTGTTACGGACACGTTACTGATCATGTAGTAATTAACGTAATAGTTCACGCTGCCGACCTTAAATGAAAAGTAGTTTGGGCTGCTTTTTGTGCGATTCAGCAGCCAGTCCATAAAATCTTCAATCTGCGTACTGGTCATGCCTGATATTTGTTCTGTTTTACCATTGCTATATATAACGTTTAATGTCAGCGCATTGCTTTCATAGCGGTCCTCCGTGTAGTCTGCGGTTATCATACTCAAGTAGCCTTTTGTGGATTTATCAGATACACGCATACAATATACAACAGAAAAATCAACGCCGGCAAACTGCGAAGTCAAAGCGCTTTTTGGTATTGAGCGCACCTCGCTTGCTGTCATACCGATAAGTTTGAGGTTAATCCAGTTAGCTTTCACATCAGAAATCAGGCTAGATATTTCATCTATGGACTCAACATGCCAAGCAGAATTATCGTAATACATGTATTTTCCATCAGCATAGAAAAAGTAGGTGAAGTCCGCGGCAGTCTTTGCGACCTCAACGGGGTAAACTTTGTTCACATAGCGCCATTTGGAGCCGGCAAAATCAGTCTTTTTTGCTGTGTACAACGGGTTTGCCGTACTTGCACTGGCATCCCCATAGCTGTTGGCGTCGGTAATTATATTTATTGAGCTTATACTTGGAGAATATTCATAGCTAACAGAGTTAAAATAAACTGCTACATCTACGGAATAAATTTCTGCCCCGTCTTCATAAAGCTTATCAAAATCTGATTTCTTTAATGCATTAATTTCTTCCGCTGTCATTCCATAGGTATCGAAGCATGAAACTTCCGGCGTCTTATCACTAGATACCATTTTCAATGTTCCGTTCTTATAACTATACCACGTGTTTTTACCGTCAAAAGAAAGCAAATACTTATTGACCTTGTTTGTCATGTTTAAGTGTTTCATCTTTAAATAGCCAGTCGTAGTTACATATGCCAGTTCTTCTCCAACAGAATCAATTGATACTGTACTGATTTGTTCAGATGGAGTAATGTCTTTTTTTTCATTGGTTGAAGGGTTGTATATGTAATAACGGCTGTTTGCTAGCCCTAGTAAATAGCCATTATTCATAGAACCAATGACGTTGATGCTGATGGGACACATTGTTTTTGTTGAATAATTATAAACGGCAGTGCCGCTATTTAAATAAACCTCAGTACCATCGTTTTTTGCACAGTTAATAGAATACACATTGTTGACGGAACCTAGTGAATTTATGTATGAAGATGACGCGCTTAAAGAGCACAAACAACTTGTTGAATTAACATAAAATATATCACCGGAGGCTTTTGCAATAGTAACATAACGAAAATCGAATAAATCTGTCGTGCGCGTAGATGTACCAATCGTTGTTGACCAACTATATGCAGGATAGCAATACATTAAATAAAATGTATTGTTGTTTTCTAAATAGCTGTACACAATTCCTCCATTATCCTGAATGTCGTAAATAACTCCTGATCTAGTATAGTCAACATCAAGCAATGTATTAGTTACTGCGCTGGCTGGGTTAAACTTAATTAACATATAACCCGTTCTGGAATTATAAATATAAGTATATGCTACATAGACACATAATATTGTCCCATCATAATTTACTTTAAAGCTTTCTATTGATTTAAATGTATAACCTGATGGAACTGATATAGAAAGCTTAGAAGTTATTCCGGTATCCATATCTAACGAGTATAGATAGCCATCCGATCTTACATAAAAGAACATTTTTCCATTTCCTGAAAACGCAAATTTAGTACAACTATATGAATTAGGTACAGATAAACTGTCATTGGGAGTCGCGGGATTACCGGAAATATTTACAATATCGCTTGTAATCTTAATGTTCTGTAATGTTCCGTTCAGTGGCTCCAATTCCTGCGAAACGCCACTGTTGGAGACTAGAACAGACGGCGAGATATCGTATGTCAGATCGTTGTTTGTTTTTTTAAATCTAATGTTGTTGCTATATAGCTCTGTATCATTATTCACCATGGCCGAAAGATCGATGGTCGTACATTGAGTACCTTGACAAATAACCCCATCAAAATTCCAAACTGAATACTCATCACTTCTGACGACGAGGTCATCTCCTGAGGTGACAGGCACATCGGCGCAGGTGAGATCCAGCGTCAACTTGCTCCATTTGCCACTCTCCAGATCAGAGCCAACTTCGAATTTACCATCCTTGTTAATATCGGACAAAATAAGCGCACCATTGGTATAAAAAGAAACCCAGCTCGCACCCGCCCCTGGCTTAACCCAGAGATTGACACGGCTAAACGAAGCTATGCTGAAAGATGACGAATTAACCAGAGTGTATTGAGCGTAATTGTCCGTATCTTCATTTGCAATATTGACCTTAAGTGCAAACTCTCCTTCTTTTGCATCATCTATTAAAGTGGCACTGCTTGCCGTAGCAGTTAGTTGAGAATCAACAGCCTGCGCTTCCGCAGCAGTTTCCATTCCTCCATAGATAGGCGTTTCTACACTCACATCTTCGTTAATGACTGTCACCGCTGATGCGTTTGTTAGCATTCCGGAGAACAGAAGAATAACTGCACACGAAAAACTAATCACTTTTTTATACATGGTAATCCCCCTCAAGATAATCGATCTTTCTCTTGTTGCGGCAATAGATCGACCAAATTCTACAACCTATTATAAGGAAGTTATATGTCGAATTATGCCGTAAAATGTCGAATAGCATATCAAAAATAGAGGGTATTTTGTCTTTTCAATCTGTAATTTAATCATTAATCAGCTCTAATCCTTTCAATGCCGTTTCGTATAAAGACATCAATGTCTTTATCACGGAGCTTCAAATATTCAATGCCGAGCTTACGTGCTTTTGCTGCTAGTTCGTCCAGCTCATCACGTTCTCCTTCCGGGAGCAGCATTCGCATCATACTGACCAACAGGAAATAAGACGCTGACGAGATTTGCGTTGCCTTTGCGGAAATCGCTGCGAGGCGCTCCACCTGCGGTTTGGATATTTCAGAAACGGCCGCCTTTACCATTTCGAAAAGGCGGTCGTCTTCTACTTTATAGCCCTCAGTCTTCATTCCTTTGTCTAGCAGAGTTCGTATAGCTTCGCTTTTCGTCTTTTTCTGAGTTGCTGCATATCTTTCCAGAAGCTCATTTGTATCCTCCTTGTACAGCTTTGACCTCTTGACATCGTCGACATTAGGATAATTCTCCTGAACCTCCCATATAAACGGATTCCTGGAATCGCTCCGTCCTGCGCATGTATCTGAGACGTCAAAAACATACCTCAAACAGGGCTGGTCCTTGCTGTCCTCGATTAGCGAAATGCTCTTCGCGCCTTTATTTACCCAGCGCTTCATACGCTTATTCCAGACATCAATTGAAGCGCAGGCCGTTGCGTCCGGGCGCTGCGTGTAGATTAGCAGCTGATCCTTAAAAGGGTACTTGTAAACGCGTGACGCCGTTTTAAGGAACGACGGCCACGCTCCGCGCTTATATGCGAGTTCTTCAGCCGCGGACAGAGCAAGCTCCGCTGTTATTGTCAATTTGGTTTTCACCCTGATGCCTCCAATTTGCCATTTTCTTTCTCTCTTTTAAACAAAAAGGGCCCAGCCAAAGCTGCGCCCTTCATCAGATTATTATTCAGTTTTACGGTTCCGGTTCGTCTTCATACGATTCCGAATAAAGAATATTGGTATTTTCGACTTGCTGATACAGAATTTTGTCAAGCTGCCTTGAAAGTTCAGGCAAGCTCCTTTGTATTGTTCCCCACAAAACTGTGACATCTATATTTTCGTAATCGTGAACAATACGGTTTCTCATACCCCTAATGCTATTCCATGGAATCTCCGAATATGCGGTCTGTGTTTCCTGCGTTACTTCTTTTATAATTTCACCTATTTGCATAACCACAAACGCACATGCCGAAATCGTCTTGGTATCATTCATAAACGAGTCGAAATCATATCCGGCCACATACCTGATTGTGTCATTGATATAAGCGATAACCTTCTGGAATATGATCCTGTCTTTTCTTTTCATACAGCAGCACGCCCTCCCTCTGTATGTTTTTGAATATTGGAGAACCAGGCTTTATCTCAGATATCTCAAACAAATCGACTTTCCTTCCCAAGGCTTGCGTTATGTTTTCAAGAACACCATAGAAATATATATTCAAAAGCTGATTATTACTGTCTATCACAATATCGATATCGCTGTCTTCAGTTTCTTCGCCGCGTGCATATGACCCGAATAGCACAGCTTTATATACGGGTGCGGAGTCGAAGACAGAAAAAAGTTTTTTCCTTATCTCATCCACTGTGAGCTTTTGCGGTTTCATCAAATCACCTTCCCCTCCACAATCAATTTTTACACTAATCTAGATATTACTGAAAAATTATATCACAAACAAACGTCGAATTTCAATGCCGTTTATCTATTCTAAAGTTTTCAACAAAATTATTTTGCCCGAAAGTTTCTATTCAAGCTTGTCACACTTTTTCTTCCGAAAATACTCTATAAGGACATTGAGTATTTCTTTCTCAACATCCTTTGTGAGCGCGTTCGTGTCCAAAAGCATAATAAGAGGCTTTGTGGGAATAGAAAACTTACTGGTCTGTTTTACCGTCTTTCCTTCTGAACGCGGCAGCAGAGCCGTTATGCTCTCATCAGTCAGATCCTCTGTCCGGCTGTGTTCCTTGAGCTGCCTTGCAAGCTGTTCGTCTATGTAGAGCTTGTGCAGCACGTAGAAGTAGTTATAAACAGTTTCCTGATTGACCGGGGACATATACGAAAGCTCGACTGCGGGCTTTAGCTGGAGCGTATTGCCGTCTGCCAGATCGAGAAGCGGCGCAATAAGAAATGTCAGTCGGATATAATTGTTTATGGAGCTGCCGCTTATTCCGACCTGTTCCCCAATTAGATCGGCAGACTCCTTACCTGCTTCCACCACTTCGTTGGTAGAAGTCGAACCCAGCTTTCTACCCTGATGCTTCAAGGCTTCGAGCTTCAGCTTATACGCAAACCCTTTCTCACTAGGCAGCAAACCCTTACGGGTTTGCAGATTGGTTTCCACCATTTTTATATCCGCTTCATCGTCTGACAGGTTTTCCACAATACAGGGCAGCGTCTCAAAACCGGCCTGAGCCGCAGCCCGTTTTCTATTATGTCCGCAGATTATCTGATATTCCCCGTCGATACTCCTGACGATCAGCGGCTCAATGACGCCGTTCTCGCGTATGCTGGCTTCAAGTGTTCTAAGCTTTTCTTCGGTATACGGCTTGAACATCTGCTTAGGATAGTCGCTCAACTCCGTTATGGGGATGTCTGTTATCTGTCTGGGAGCTGACCGTGGCCGAGGCGTCTCTGCTTGTATGGCCTCCGTAATTTTAGCTTCAGCAGCTGCTTCGGACACCGGCTTGTCCGCCCCTTGCGACGTCTGAGCGAAGAGCCTTTCAAGCGCTTTGGGATCGTAATTCATAATAAAAGTCTCACGCTCCTATTCATTTTCCTCACAGTATTGCCTTATCGTCTCCGCGACACGCCGGATAAGCTCGTCGTCCGCTTGAACCT
>JAYFQM010000117.1:0-14822 GCA_034927185.1 Oscillospiraceae bacterium
GATGTGGACGCTCCCAATCTGCATCTTGTTATGGAGCACGGCTCCTCACCGAAAAAAACGGACTATTTCGGGAATCAGAAGGCGGAAATTAACGCCGACAAGTGCGTTAAATGCGGCAAATGCCTTGAGCTCTGCCGATTCGGCGCAATTTCAGATGAGGCTTCGTCGTACGAGGTAAAGCTGTTTGATTGCGAGGGCTGCGGCTTATGCGAATACGTCTGCCCCTCCGGAGCTATATCATTGGTGCCGTCAAAGGCCGGAGATCTTGTGCTTTACAGCGAAGATCACCGAGTATTCTCAACGGCACAACTGAAAATGGGCAGCGGCCATTCCGGAAAGCTTGTCACGGAAGTCAAGCGTCAGCTGAGAAACTGCGCGGACGGTGCCGATCTTTCGATAATCGACGGCTCGCCGGGCATAGGCTGCCCCGTTATAGCGTCGCTCAGCGGAGCTGATCTGGTTTTGATCGTGGCTGAGCCCTCTGTGTCCGGAATCAGCGACATGGAGCGTATTATAAAAACAGCGTATATGTTCGGGACTCGGATTGCAGTCTGCGTGAACAAGTACGATATGAATCCCGACAATACTGAGAAAATCGAAGAATACTGCAGGACAAAGAGCCTTCCGTTTGTAGGAAAAATCCCCTACGACCCGGAAGCGGCGAAGGCGATAAACCGCGGCCTCACGATAGTCGATGCCGAATGCCCGTCCGGGGAAGCAGTAAAGCGGGTCTTCAATAACACCATGGCGGTGTTTTCAGAACAAACATAAGGAGCAAGACAAAATGAGTGAAAACTGCAATAAGTGCTGCGACAGCTGCGGAGAGGACTGCGCAGACAGAAAAGAAGAAAGTACAGATTTTGCTGAAAAGCCGCATGAGCTGAGCTCGATCGGCAAGGTATTCGGAGTTGTCAGCGGCAAGGGTGGCGTTGGAAAGTCTTCAGTCACATCGATGCTCGCGGTAACGATGAACAGGCTCGGATACCATACCGCGATTCTCGACGCCGATATAACAGGCCCGTCCATTCCCAAGGCTTTCGGCATAAGTGAAAAAGCAACGGGCAGCGAATTTGGCATTTATCCCGTCAAAAGCAAAACCGGGATAGACATCATGTCGGTAAATCTGCTTTTGCCGAACGATACCGATCCGGTCGTGTGGAGAGGGCCGATCATTGCGAATACCGTAAAGCAGTTCTGGACGGATGTAATATGGGGCGACGTTGATTTCATGTTTGTGGATATGCCGCCCGGCACGGGCGACGTTCCGCTCACCGTATTTCAGTCCATTCCGATTGATGGTATCATCGTTGTCACCTCTCCTCAGGAGCTCGTTTCCATGATCGTGAGCAAAGCGGTGAAAATGGCCGAGATGATGAACATTCCCATAGTGGGGCTGGTTGAAAACATGTCCTATTTCAAGTGTCCTGACAATGATAAAGAGTACAAGGTTTTTGGTGAAAGCCACATTGAAGAAATCGCGGAAAAGCACAACCTTAAAGTTCTGGCCAAGCTGCCTATAGATTCCCGGATATCATCTGCCTGTGATAGGGGCCTTATAGAGCTGTTCGAAGGCGACTGGCTTGATCCCATAGCAAAAATAATATAAAATTGGAGGAAAAAAATGTTGAGAATTGCAATTGCCGGCGAGGGCAAAAACGTTACGGAACACTTCGGTCACTGCGAGGTCTTCCTCGTCTATGATGTTGAAGACGGCAAAATCGTCAGGGAAGAGGCCTTGCCCAATCCGGGCCACAAACCGGGTTTTCTGCCCAACTATCTTGCCGACCGCGGCGTTAACGTCATTATCAGCGGCGGAATGGGCGGCGGGGCCGTAGACATATTCAACGAAAGAAAGGTCGAGGTCATTGTCGGCGCTTCGGGCGATGCGAAGGCCGCCGTCGAAAAATATCTTAAGGGTGAACTGAAAACCACCGGCTCGATTTGTCATGAGCACAAGCACCATGACGAGTGCGGGCATTAAGGAAGGTATGAGCATGAAGAAAGCTCTTTTGCTTTATTGCTCCGTCACCGGAAATACGCAGAAGGTAGCCGGGGCTATCGAAGCAGGCTTGGCTGAAGGCGGCATGGAAACCTCACTCGTCAATTTCAAGGATGCCGATAAGCTTGACTACTTCGACTATGACCTCGTATGCGTCGGCTCACCCTCCTATAACTGGAGCGTCCCGCTGCCCTTCAATGATTTTTTAAAGAAAAAGTTCGCTTACTACAAAAGCATCGGAAAAATTGTTCCGAACAGCCCGCGGGTCGGCAAGAAGGCGCTCGTCTTCTGCACGTATTCCGGGCCTCACACCGGAATTGACGAGGCTATACCTACCGGGCTCTACATGGGGCAGTTTTTCGATCACATGGGCTTCGACATTCTGGATAAATGGTATGTCCTTTGCGAATTCATAGGTTCGGAGGAAATGAGCACCCTTGGCCGTATGGGTGACATCAGGGGGCTCCCTACTGAAAAGGATCTCGCCGATCTGAAGGAAAAAGCAAAAAAACTGGCTCTCGCGCACTTTTGCTGAGTGGCGGAAAGGCAAAGAGAACAGGCGTCAGTTTGCCTCTCTCCTTTTGTGCGGGACACGGCGCATTAGTCTGCGGCGCCGTGTCCCATTTTTTCGCCGCTTCAGGGGGGCAGACGAGACCAAAGCAGCGGCGCGGATTTTTGTTCAGTAACTGTTTTTGCTATATTTATTAATAGTTATCAAATATAATCATGTTATCGGCAAGCATACGGAGGCCGGCAGTACCCCAACAGGGATGCCGTCCGTATCGAATCGGAGGCAGAGCTATGGCAATCGAAATCTACATTATATCCGGCTTTCTCGGCGCCGGAAAAACCACCTTTATCCGCAAGCTCCTGAAAGATACGTTTCAGGGCCGCAGGGTCGCGCTTATAGAAAACGACTTCGGTGAGATAAGCGTCGATGCAGCGCTTATGAGATCCGGCGGCCTGGAGGTCCGGGAGCTTAACTCCGGCTGTATATGCTGCAGTCTTTCGGGAAACTTCGGCAAGGCCCTCGGCGAAACGGTCAGTCGCTTCAATCCCGATAGAATTATCATAGAGCCTTCCGGCGTTGGAAAGCTCTCCGCGATTGAAGCGGCACTGGAAAGCTCCGGGCTTGAAAATCCCGCAATGAACGTTACAAAAATCACTGTGGTGGACGCTGGGCGCTGCCGTATGTATTTAGAGAACTTCGGCGAGTTTTTTGAAGATCAGATCGCGCACGCGGATACGATTGTTCTAAGCCGCGCCGAGGATGCTGGAAAAGCAGAAAAGGCCGTTGAGCTGATTCGCGGAATAAACTCCGAAGCTCCTATTTTTTCTGTGCCGTGGGACGAGCTTGACGCCGAAGACGTATTGATTGCGGCAAAGCGCTCGCCCGAAACGCCGGAAAGCGGTGAACATCTCTGCGGGCATGAGCACGGTGACTCCTGCGCTCACGACCACGGCGCTGAGGAAACCTTCGATACCGTGTCGATGCGGACGGACCTCAAGTATACGCCCGACTCGCTGCGTACCCGGTTTTCACGGCTCGCACGACGTTTTCCAGGAGCCGTGCTGCGCGCAAAGGGCATCGTTCATGGCGAAAACGGATATCTCGAACTCCAGTATGCTGGGGATGAGCTGAAAGTAACCGCAACCGAAACGGAGGGTAACATCATCTGCTTTATCGGCACGGGTCTGAGCAGTACAGGACTGAACACTCTTTTCGACGGGAAGTGATAGTTTTGCGTATACCGGTCTATGTAGTAACCGGCTTTCTCGGTTCTGGAAAAACAACGCTGATAAATGAGCTGCTGGACAAGCGTCCGGCGGAACGAACACGGCTTCTTCTCGTTTCGTTCGAATCCGGAGAAGAGGAGTTCGGCAAAAACGAGTATGTCTGCCGGGTCCTTTCCATATCGAAAAAAGAGCTTGAAAGTTCTCCCACGCGCATTTCCGAAAGAATCTCGGACTGCGTTAAGGAGCAGTCCATTGACGAAATATGGGTCGAGTGGAACGGGATGACGCCGTTTTCAGAGCTTCATTCAATTTTTCTGGCAAAGGAGCTTTCCCGCCGTTGCAGGATCGAAAAAGTTGTCCACATGGCCGACGCGGACACGCTGGAAAATCTGCTTGGAAAAACCGGAGCAGCTTTACCGGCGCAGCTTTCCGCCTGCGATATAGTGGCGCTGCGGCACGGTAACGATAAGGCTCAAATGAAAAAGGCCGCCCGTCTTGCGCGGTCCCTGAACAGCGGCGTCAAAATAGCTGACGCAAAAGACAGCGCCCGCATCCTAAGTCTGCTGGGGCGCCGGGAGGCGAATCCTGTCGCCGTTCTGAGCCTGTGCGTCATTTATCTTATAGCGCTCTTCGGAATCTGTTCACATTACATAGATTTTTCCTCCACGCCTCTGAACACTCTGATAAACGTTTTTATCGGCATAATTCTTCAGGCCGTTCCGTTTCTGCTGATAGGGGTGCTCATATCCTCGGCGATACAGGTTTTTGTCTCAAGCGAATCTATCGAGCGCAGGTTTCCTAAAAAGCTCGGACCCGGAATGCTGTGTGCCGTAGTGATGGGCTTTTTTCTGCCGGTCTGCGACTGCGCCTCCGTTCCGATTTTCAGAAGCCTTGTGAAAAAGGGAGTTCCCATATCCGCCGCCGTCACCTTTCTGACGGCGGCGCCGGTGATAAACCCCGTAGTAATGCTCTCGACCTACTATGCATTCAACGGCAGCCTGCGCGTCGTTGCGGTAAGAGCCGGGCTCGGAATCGCGGTTTCTCTCCTGCTTGGGCTCTTTTTTGCGGGCTGGCCATCCCGAGGCAGCGTGCTTTCGGCTGGTCTTGGCGGCGCTCTGTGCTCCTGCGGCTGCGGTATGGGAACGCTTGAGGAAAAAGGCTTGAAAAGCAGGCTGGCGCTCTATTTAAGGCACGCCGAGGGAGAGTTTTTCAGTGTAGGAAAGTTTCTAATAATAGGCGCGTTTATCTCGGCACTCTTCCAGGCGGCCGGTACGAAATCGCTGTTTCTTCAAAGTACGCCCGGTTATGCTCTGTCCGTACTGCTTATGATGGCGCTGGCCTTCCTGCTCTCTCTTTGCTCATCCTCCGACGCGGTTATAGCCCGGAGCTTCAGCTCCGTTTTTCCAGCCGGAGCGATAATGGGCTTTCTCGTATTCGGCCCGATGATGGACATTAAGAACCTTCTGATGCTGTCCGGCGGCTTCTCAAAAAAATTCGTACTCAAGCTGCTCATCGCGGTCTTTTTGATCTGTTTTCTTGTGGTCGCGGCGTTTGCACGCCCGCTATTGGGAGGATGAGGCGATGAAAAAACTTAATCCCCAGGCTCTTCTGGAGCTCATTTGTCTCTTGCTGTTTTCATTTGTGATACTCTATATTGCCGTCAGCGGCAAATACCTGTCGTATGTTGCTCCGAGAATACTTCCTTATCTTTATCTGACGTCCGCGGTTGTGCTGGTATGGGCGATTTTCAAGCTGCCGGAGCTGCTGCGCCCCCAATACAGGATAAGGTCCGCGCATTGTCTTGTTCTGCTTGTGCCCGTGCTTTTTCTTCTTATGCCCCACGGCTCCGTCAGCGCGTCGGACGTTCCGGCGGGGTATCTCAACGACGTCGGCCTGTCCGAAAGCGCGGCTTCCGGAACCGGACAAGCAACTCAGGCCGAGAGCAACCAGTCCGGTTCGGAGAAGGCGGACGACAACATAATTAAACAGTTCGGACTCGAAAGTGAGACCGACGGGTCCGTGATCGTCTCCGACGAGCTGTTTTATCCCTGGCTTTCCGAAATATACACCAACAAGGGCAGCTACGAGGGCGTATCCATAACGATCAAAGGCTTTGTTTTCAGAGATGCCGCCACCATGACCGAAAATGAGTTTGTGCCAGCCCGGCTGCTCATGTACTGCTGCACCGCGGATCTTGCCCCCTGCGGCATAGTCTGTGAATACGATGGAGCTTCCTCGCTTGAAGAAAACAGCTGGGTGACAGTTACGGGCATTATCCACGTCGGGATGTATCAGGGCGAGGAGCAGCCCATCGTGACGGTCACCTCCGTGGTCGCCGCCGAAAAGCCGGCCGACGAATATGTCTATCCCTGGTGATATCCGAGCTTTCATGCTTTATATAAAAATTCGGAAGGTCCGACGCATAAGCGTCGTACCTTCCGGTCTTTTATTTTTCTAAGAACCCGGCCTTCGCGCTTACCGCGCTAAGTCTTAGATCACTGCATCTGTCCCTGAAAATTCTGCTGTTGCTGCTGTATGATCGACTGCCTGCCCTTTTCCATGTTTTCCGCTTCCTTCGGACACAGAATAAATAGCAGCTGCTGCAATTCCCCGACATGCTGCCGCTCTTCGTCGGCAATGTGGTACAGCACCTTCTTCACTCGCTCGTCGTTAGTGGATACGGCATGAGCCTCATATCCGATTATGGCTTCAAGCTCTCCGGCGAGGTCAACACGCAGAGCCTGAATCGTTTCTTCCTCGGTCATTTGCTTCGCTACGTTGGCAACGAAAGGATTTCCCAGAAGCGCCACTGATTTGCCCTCCCTGTTTGTTTTCTCTTATTCTCTGCCATAAAAGCTCGTTTATACGCGGATTTAAATCATCTTTTCCGTAATTAAGCACGACTATTTAAGCGCCGGGTACTTGCCCATATCCGTAGTGCAATCGGCCTATGATCTCCACGGCCTTTTTGCGCCTGTCCAGCCTTTTTGCGCCCAGTATGCCCCATCCGCCTGATTAAGCGGCTTTTTCTGCATGAGCCTCATCGCGCTGAATATAAGGATGGTTTTCAGCGAGGGCCTGACTTTCCCCACCCTTGCCAGTATTTTTCGGGAGAGCCGGCTGGTTGCCTTTTCGATTTTAATTTTTTTCTTTTCCGGGACTTCGTCCCATTTTATTGCATTGACGGCAATGCCATAACTAAATATCCTGCCGACGCCCCAAAAGGAAAGGCTGTCGCGCATATCCTTTATTGTACTCCTCATTCCGGCTCCGGCGGCGGTGGCTATGCAGACGCCCTGCTTTCGAAACATCTTTTCTTCGGGGCGGTGCGGCATCCAGCGATAAGCGTAGTGGTCAAGCAGCGCTTTCATTGAGCCCGTCGCATGGAACACATAAACGGGCGAAGTAAAAATCATCACATCCGCCGAATCAATTATCCGCGTTATCGGCTCTATGTATTTATAATGCGGGCAGGCACTTTCATCCTTCATTATGCAATCCGCGCAGCCGAGGCAGAAGTTCGGCATGTCTCTCGGCAGAAACACCTCCGTGACATTCTCTCCTCCCGTCAGTTTTTCCGCAAGCATCCTACCAATGTGGTATGTCGAGCCCTTGTGGTTCTGCCCGTTGATCAAAGCGACTTTCATAACGCCCTCCATCTGGTTTTGTCTATACAATATTTATAAAATGTGTTGTAATTAAACAACGCTGCCGCATAGCTTTTATTTATTGTCACAATTTTATCATTTGTAATTTGTATTGGTATTTCACTCTTTGACAAGCCCGTGTTTCTGTAGTAAAATACAACTTGTGAAAAAATTGTTTTATTCCTCCTGCCCGCAGAGAGCGGCGCAAATGCAGGAAAAACTCGGCTCCGAAAGCTCTATAAAACGCTCCCTCTCCGCAATATCCTGGAGCCTGTGTGCGTCGGATGAGCTTATTATACGGTATCGTTCCCTGTAAGGCATATTCTCAGCTTTTGAGAAGAAGCTTTGCGGATCAAAGACCTCGAGCGCTGTGAATTTCAGGCTGTCGGGCACCCCTCCAAAAACGGCGATAATGCTGTTGGAGGCCCGGTCGATATGCGCGGGATAGCAGAGACCGCCGTAAAAACCGACAAGCTTTGGCAGCTCATCGATAGACAAGTCCAGCGCGTTAGGGAGGAGCAGCGGGAAAGTCCCCGCGATTCTCTCTTCTTCGTCCATTATGACCTGTTCGCCGAAATATTCGGGGCGGTTCTGAACGGGCGGCAAGCGCTTTTCGAACTCCGTCCCTGCCTTTTCCGCGCTGTCCGCGTCAGGAAAAAGGCAGACAACATGGATTTCCTCCGCCGTTGTGACCTCTATCCCCGGTATCACCGTCAGGGGAAGGTCCTTTGCCGCCATCATAACGGCTCTCGCGTTTCGCGCGCTGTTGTGATCGGTGACTGCAATTATATCAAGCCCCTTTATATGCGCCATATTCGCTATATTTGGCGGAGTCATAAGCGCGTCTCCGCAGGGCGACAGGCAGGTGTGTATATGCAGGTCATAGGCATAAAGCGGCACGACCCCTACCTCCTCTTGTCTTAATCGTAAGTTCTTATCAGCTTCATAGCCTTCGCCGCGGATAAAGCTGCCTCAAAAACCGGCTGTTCTGTTTTCAGAACGGTTATGCCGCCTTTTTTTGCTCCCTCCAGCGCTTCCGGATCAAGAGGCATTCGCTCCGCAATTACAACGCAGGCAGTATCGGCCAGTGTCGCCACCGCCATTGAGTTTACGTTTCCCATCACCGTTATCCACAGGCTTCCGGCCGGCGCTCTGCCCATTACGATGGACAGAAGGTCGCAGCAATATATTCCCCCGCTTATCTCGCGCTCACCGTCGCCGCAGGCAAAGTCCCAGCCCAGTTCGGTACACAGTTCTTTTACTCTCATTGCTTTTCCCCGCTTTTATCCGAACTCTTATCCCTGCTGTCTATCTTGAGAGACAGCATACTGGATCTAACGGCGTCTACCTTGTCTTTGAGCAGGTATATGCAGGCATCCTCTGTCGAAAAGCCGAGAACTATGTCCTCCGCCAGCGCGCGGCAGCTCGGCGCTCCACAGGAACCGCAGTCCAATCCGTAAAGTCTGGCTTCGATCTCGTCAATCTCCCTCATCATTTCAAGAGACCGCTCCGGAACCGGGTCCAGCCGTAAAGCCGCTATTGGTTCCACTTTTCTGTCCCAGAAAATTTCTTCCGGAATGGCATCTCCCGATATGTTGTTGCACGAAACGGGGCGGTAGTTTCTCAGCTGCTTCATCCTTGTTTCAGCAACATAAGGGTTTTCTATATTCAGCACGCCGCCGACACAGCCGGCAGGGCAGGCGTTGAGCTCAACAAAGTCCTGATCCGACAGGCGATCGTCCTCCATCTCCTCAAGAACCTTGATAACGTTTTCTATCCCGTCCGCGGCGAGATAGCGCATAGTGAAGGTAGCTGCGGCCTCTCCGCCGCTGTTGCCCCAGCTGAGTCCTGTTCGGCCCGACTGAGAGGTATCCGGTCCCGAGCCCTCGGTCGCGCACTTATTCATGGCTGCAAGCAGCGCGGGATATATCTCGCTGACCGAAACAGCCATATCGACGCCGCTTATTTCCGTTCCCATCGGATTCTTGATTGCCGTCACCTTCGCCGGACACGGAGTTATGAACACAATGCCGATTTCCTCGGGCTTAAATCCCGTGACTGCAACTGCCTTCTCTCGCGCAAGGTGCGCTGCGACTTCCATAGGTGCAGAAAGCGGCAGCACATTTTCCAGAAGATTTGGAAAGCGTATCCTGATGAGCCTTAAAACAGCGGGACAGGCCGACGATATCACCGGCTTTTTCAGCTCACCCGATTCAAGCAGCCTTCGCGTGGCATCTGAAACCAGTTCGGCAGCCGCCGCAACCTCGTAAACGGCGTCGAATCCGAGTTCGCATAGCGCTGCCCGTATCAGCTCCAGATCCTCCTGCCTCTTGTATTGCCCGAAGAGGGACGGAGGCGGAAGCACCACCTTATATCTATACTTTTCAATATCACTGAGCGGATCTGTCACGGCATGCTTGGCGTGATGCGGGCAGACCCGGATGCATTCTCCGCAGTCAATGCATCGTTCCTTAATTATCTGAGCTTTTCCGTTGCGGACGCGGATTGCCTCCGTGGGACAGCGCTTAACGCAGGTTATGCACCCGCGGCAGGCTTCCTTGTCCAGTGTGACGGAATGAAAATACTCGGTCATATTTAGCCTCCGTTGAGTATATTATCCGGCAATGTTCACAACGAGCGTTACCTTTGTTCCGACGCCAACAGTGCTGTCTATTATCAGTTCGTCGGAATACTTTTTCATGTTGGGCAGCCCCATTCCGGCTCCGAAGCCGAGCCCTCTTACCTGCTCGGAGGCGGTTGACCAGCCTTCTTGCATTGCAAGCTCGATGTTCTCGATTCCTGGTCCCTTGTCAACGAGCTCGGCAACGATTTTTTCATCGTCAATCCAGACATCAATCTCGCCGCCTCCGGCATGGATCACCATATTTATCTCGCCCTCAAAAAGCGAAATCGAAATCTTCCTTACAGTTTCGGGGTTAATGCCCAGCTGCTTCAGTGTTTTTTTCACGGCGCTGGACGCCGCTCCCGCCCGTGTGAAATCGTCCCCGGGTATGATGTAGTGGTAGTGCAGGCTGTTTTCATTCATTTTATGTGGCATCCTCCGTTCAATCCTGCCGCATAAAGGAGTCCGCAGGTGGTAAACATCCGGTGAGTAGTCGTCATAACCGCGATACCATTTTCCCTCGCCGCTTCGAGAATGTCTTCACCAGGGACTTTTCCGCGGACGAACACAACACAAACCATGTCCATCATCGCCGCGGTTCGGATTGCCTGCTGATTGAGCAGCCCCGTTATGAGAACCGCCTGATCCTTGACGAAAGCAAGCACATCGCTCATCATGTCGCTTCCGCAGGCCGTGCGGACCTCGGTTTCCAGAAACTCTTCCCCCACAAGGATCTGAGCGTCCAGAATCCTCTGCATATCCTTGATTAGCATAGATAATCCCCCTATAGCAGTATTGTCGAAATCTAGGTTTACGGCCATTTGTTAAATATGTCACATTCTATCCAAAAAATTTCTGCGGTTTTGTAAAACTTCGTTGCCCACGTTTTTTGCACGTTTCAATTATAGCACAGGGGCTGAGATAAAAACAATGCCGTGTCAAGTTATAAATTATAAAACCAATTCTTTACCATGGTGAAACAAATTGCTTTGTGCTATCATCGAAAATAGTGCCAGCAGCTGTTTAACATACATCTGTCGCGTAAAACATTTTTTATGAAACTGGAGGAACTCACAAATGTCATGCAAAACATGCAAGTCTTCTGTCGTCGGAACCCCTGAGCAAGACAAGAAGCTGCGGGAAAGCATTGCGTCTCTGCACGGCGATCATTCACTGGTCCAGATATTGCAGGTAGCGCAGGAAATCTATGGCTATCTGCCCGAAGCGACGATCGACGTAATCGCTTCAGAACTGGATATATCCACAGAGAGTATTTATAGCGTCGCCACCTTCTATTCTCAATTTACTTTCAGTCCGAAGGGCAAATACGCTATTTCTGTCTGTCTCGGAACAGCTTGCTATGTCAAGGGCGCTGGAGAAATCTATCAAAAAATCAAAGACAAACTCAAGGTTGAGGACGGTGGCTGCACGCCGGACGGTAAATTCTCTCTTGACGCCTGCCGCTGCATGGGTGCCTGCGGTCTTGCTCCCGTTCTGGCGATTAACGACGACGTTTACGGCAAGGTGACTCCAGACCAAATAGAAGGTATACTGAAAAAGTGTGAGTAGCGATTTAGAATTCGCGGAGGAATCGCAATGATGCAGGAGCTTTCCATGAACATACTGGACGTAGCGGAAAACTCCATCCGTGCCGGTGCAACTTTAGTCGGAATTGAAATTGATGAAAAGCCTAGTAGAAACCTTCTCATTGTCACCATCTCCGACAACGGATGCGGAATGTCGCCCGAACAGGTAAAAAATGTCACCGATCCCTTTTACACAACCCGCTTGACAAGGAAAGTCGGTTTGGGCGTACCGTTCTTCAAAATGGCGGCGGAGCTTACCGGCGGCAAATTTGTAATTGAGAGCGAGGTCGGCAAGGGTACCGACGTCAGGGCGGATTTTGTCCGTTCCAGTATCGATCTTATGCCTCTTGGCAACATAAACGAAACGATATGTTCTCTCATCTACTGCAATCCACAAATCGATTTTTTATATACGCGCCGTCTCGAAGATAAGGAAATGACTCTGGATACGCGCGAATTCCGCCGGATTCTTGGCGGGATCGGCCTGAACGATCCGAGCGTTTCAAAATTCATCCGTGAATATCTGGCGGAAAACACCGCGGACCTGCTGTCAGGCAGTGAAGAATAACATAAAAACACAAATAACGGGCTGTGCCGGCAGGCGCGCCCACAAAACAGGAGGTAGTCCATAGATGAAGAGTTTAGCAGAACTTCAGGCTTTGCGCGACGAGATGAAGACAAAAGTCGGTGTCCGCAAAGACAGTGAACACCGTATGAGAATCGTCGTCGGCATGGCAACCTGCGGAATCGCCGCGGGAGCGCGTCCCGTCCTCGCAGCCTGCATCAAGGAAGTCGAGACACGCAAGCTTACCGATGTTGTCGTGGCTCAGACAGGCTGCATAGGGATCTGCCAGTTCGAGCCCGTAGTCGAAATCTACGATGCCGACGGCACAAAGACCACATATGTTCATATCACCCCGGAAAAAGTCCCCAAGATCATCGCACAGCACGTTGTGAACGGCAGCCCAGTGGTGGAATACACCATCGGCGCCAACGCAAATTAAGGAGGTAAAGCAATAATGGTACGTTCACATATCCTCGTTTGCGGCGGTACAGGCTGTCATTCCTCGGGAAGCGATAAGCTTTTCAGCGAATTTGAGTCCGAGGTCAATGCCGCGGGTCTCGCGGAGGAAGTCAAGGTCATCAAAACAGGCTGCTTCGGCCTGTGCGCTCTCGGCCCGGTAGTCGTCGTATATCCCGAAGGCGCGTTCTATTCTCAGGTTAAAGCCGAGGATGTCAAGGAAATTGTTCAGGAGCATCTGCTCAAGGGAAGACTCGTAAAGCGTTTGCTCTATACCGAAACAGTTGCAGAGGACACGATACTCAGTCTGGACAACACCGATTTTTACCGCAAGCAAAAGCGCGTCGCTCTGCAGAACTGCGGCGTTATAGACCCGGAAAACATTAACGAATATATTGCCTACGACGGCTACATGGCTCTTGGCAAGGTACTTACCGAGATGACTCCGCAGGATGTCATCAAGGAGATTACAGCTTCCGGGCTTCGCGGGCGTGGCGGCGGCGGCTTCCCCACCGGCAGGAAGTGGGAATTCGCGGCCAATCAGCCCGCCGGTGACAAGTATGTCTGCTGCAATGCCGACGAGGGCGACCCCGGCGCGTTCATGGACCGCAGCGTACTTGAGGGCGACCCTCACTGCGTGCTCGAGGCCATGGCGATTGCGGGCTATGCAATCGGAGCCTCCCACGGCTATATCTATGTCCGCGCAGAATACCCCATAGCGGTCAAGCGTCTAAAAATTGCCATCGCTCAGGCGAGGGAAGCGGGACTGCTCGGAGATAATATACTGGGGACAGGCTTCAGCTTCGACATCGACATACGTCTGGGCGCAGGTGCTTTCGTCTGCGGCGAAGAGACGGCCCTTTTGAATTCCATTGAGGGAAAGCGCGGCGATCCGCGGCCCCGCCCTCCCTTCCCCGCCGCCAAGGGTCTTTTCGGAAAGCCCACTATCATAAACAATGTTGAGACCTTAGCCAACGTCACCCGCATCATCAATAACGGCGCCGCGTGGTTTGCCTCCATGGGCACGGAGAAGTCCAAGGGTACAAAGGTCTTCGCTCTCGGCGGAAAGATCAACCACACCGGACTTGTTGAGATTCCGATGGGCACGACACTCCGCGAGATCATCGAGGAGATCGGCGGAGGTATCCCAAACGGCAAAAAGTTCAAGGCCGTTCAGACCGGCGGTCCCTCCGGCGGCTGCATTCCGGCCTGCCACATGGACGTTCCCGTCGACTACGACAACCTGATTGCCATCGGCTCCATCATGGGTTCCGGCGGAATGATCGTCATGGACGAGGACAACTGCATGGTCGACATTGCGAAGTTCTTCCTGGAGTTCACCGTAGATGAGAGCTGCGGAAAGTGCACTCCCTGCCGTGTCGGAATCCGCCGCCTTCTCGAGATACTCGAAAAGATCACCTCCGGAAACGGAGAGATGGAGGATCTGGACAAACTGGAAGAGCTTTGCTACTTCATCAAGGAAAATGCCCTCTGCGGCCTTGGGCAGACCGCACCGAACCCCGTTCTTTCGACTCTTCGCTATTTCCGCGACGAGTACGAGGCTCATATCATCGAGAAGCGCTGCCCGGCGGGAGTCTGCAAGAAGCTTCTTAACTACAGCATCGATCCGGAGCGCTGCCGCGGCTGTACGCTTTGCGCGCGTAACTGTCCCGCAAGCGCCATCACTGGCGAAGTCAAAAAGGCCCACGTTATCGACAGCGCCAAGTGTATCAAGTGCGGCGCCTGCATGGACAGCTGCAAATTCCATGCGATTTCCAAGAAATAAGGAGAGGAGGATATGGAAATGAAAATGATAAATCTTAAAATCAATGGCGTGCCTGTAACTGTCCCCGAAGGAACGACCATACTGCAGGCTGCCCGCGAGGCGCATATCGACATCCCCACTCTCTGCTATCTCAAGGATATTAACGAAATCGGCGCCTGCCGTATGTGCGTTGTCGAAATCAAGGGATCCCCAAAGCTCAACGCTTCCTGCGTTTTCCCTGTCGCAGAGGGTATGGAGGTCATTACAAACAGCAAAAAGGTTTTCGACGCACGTAAAACCAACCTTCAGCTCCTCCTTTCAAACCACAAACGCGAGTGCCTTACCTGCATTCGTTCCGGCAGCTGCGAGCTTCAGAAGCTCTGCCACGACTATGGTGTGGACGACGAAGGAAAATATGACGGAGCAAAAACCCCCTCGACTGTC
>JAYFQM010000156.1:0-4415 GCA_034927185.1 Oscillospiraceae bacterium
AAGCGATGCTATGAAACCGAAATTTTGAGGATGTGATTTGATGGAAAAAGACGTTCTTGCCGTTATCGCGAACAGTACGATCCACTATTCAAAAGGGCAGCGGCGAATTGCAAAATATATTCAGGAAAACTATGACAAGGCGGCCTTTATGACCGCGGGCAAACTCGGTGCGACTGTCGGTGTAAGCGAATCGACCGTCGTCCGTTTTGCCGCCGACCTTGGTTACGACGGCTATCCGGGTATGAGAAAAGCTCTTCAGGAAATAATCAGAAACAGGCTCACCTCAGTACAGCGCATTGAGGTGTCAAGGGATCTTATTAACGGATCAAACGTACTTAAAGCCGTTTTGACAGCTGATATGGAAAAGCTTCAGAAAACGATAGAAGAAATAGATATGCCCAGCTTCAACGCTGCGGTCGACGCGATCATCGGTGCCGAGCAGGTATACATAGTCGGCATGCGCTCCTCCGCCGCCCTTTCGAGCTTTATCGGCTATTATCTGAACCTGCTGCGCGACAATGTGCATCTGCTTCATGATACAGCCGTAAGCGAGGTCTATGAGCAGGTCATCCGAATCAAAAAGGGTGATGTTTTTATTGCTATGAGTTATCCCCGTTACTCAAGCCGCACTGTGAAGGCAATGCGCTTTGCCAAAGAATCGGGAGCCACAACCATCAGCCTGACGGACGGCGAATCATCACCTCTCGTCTCGATCTCCGACATAACTCTTTATGCAAAAAGCGATATGGTCTCGTTCCTTGATTCTCTGGTCGCGCCGTTGAGCCTGATAAACGCGCTGATAGTATCTATCGGACTGCGCTCCGACGACGCTTTGTCCGATACATTTAAGCGTCTGGAAACCGTTTGGTCGGAGAACGAGGTATATGAAAACACTGCGGGCTGACGTCGTCGTAATAGGCGGTGGAGCGGCGGGCCTTCTTGCCGCATCTCTGCTTTCCGAACGGGGCTTCGATACGCTTTTGCTGGAACCAAACAGGCTCACAGGGAAAAAGCTTCGCATAACGGGCAAGGGGCGCTGCAATCTTACTAACAATTGCGATACCAGGCAATTTATGGAGAACGTGCCCCGAAACGGCAGTTTTCTTTTTAGCGCCGTTAGCAGGTTCGGAGCCGCGGACACGATGGCTTTTTTTGAACGCATAGGCGTTCCTCTCAAGACAGAGCGAGGCAGCCGTGTGTTTCCCGTCAGCGACAGCGCGCATGATGTGGCAAACGCGCTTGAGCGCTTCGGACGTGAAAACGGAGTCCGGCTGCTTCATAAACGTGCAGGTGCTATCAACGTCCGCGACGGCTTGGTGACGGGAGTTGAAGCCGAGGATACTTTAATAATCTGCAAGGCGGTTATTCTGTGTACGGGCGGGGCCAGCTACCCCGGTACGGGATCGACCGGAGACGGATACGCGCTGGCGAAGAGCCTTGGGCATACGATAATACCTCCGCGGCCTTCGCTTGTGCCGCTTGTTTCCTATGACGACTACTGTGCCGAAATGCAGGGCTTTTCTCTGCGGAATGTTACCCTGCGCGTATTTGACGAAAATGGAGCGCTGTATTTTGAGGAGCTGGGCGAGATGCTCTTTACGCATTTCGGAGTTACAGGACCGTTAGTTTTGTCCGCAAGCTCGCATATGAGGGACTATGAGAATCATAAATACCGTCTTTCGATAGACCTTAAGCCGGGGCTGGACGAGCGCCAGCTTGACGACAGGATACTGCGCGATTTCAAAAAATACGCGAACAGAGATTTTGCAAACTCTCTGAGCGATCTTGCGGGGCACACGATGATACCCGTACTTGTACGACTTTCGGGCATACCGGGGGAAACAAAAGTGAATTCCGTAACAAAGGAACAACGGCGGACGCTTGTGCGGCTTTTCAAAGAGTTTCCGGTAAGCGTTGCGGGTCCGCGTCCTGTCGACGAGGCGATAATTACGACCGGCGGAGTCAACATAAAGGAAATTAATCCGAAAACAATGGAGTCGAAACTCGTAAAGGGTCTTTATTTTGCGGGCGAGATTATTGATGTGGACGCCTATACGGGTGGCTTTAATCTTCAGATAGCGTGGTCGACCGCTTATGCTGTGGCAAAATCCGTGGAACTTGGGCAAGCCTGATGAAAGGATTTCATAATGGGTAAGTATTTTTCTGTTGCGATCGACGGGCCTTCGGGTGCCGGAAAGAGCACTATCGCAAAGATGTGCGCCGAGAAATTCGGTTTTCTTTATATTGATACCGGTGCGATTTACCGAACTGTCGGAGTGGCTACCCGCAACGCCGGGCTCGGTTCAAGAGACGAGGCGGGAGTTGTATCGCTGCTCCCTGATATAGAAATATCCATGTGCCACGACGAGAACGGACTGCAGAGGATGATACTCAACGGCAGGGACGTAACCGACGAGATACGCCTGCCGGAGATATCGATTTATGCCTCCGATGTTTCCGCGATGCCCGCGGTACGTTCATTTTTACTTGATAAGCAGCGCGAATTTGCAAGAACAAGCAACGTCATAATGGATGGACGCGATATAGGAACGGTCGTCCTTCCTGACGCTGATTTGAAGATTTTCCTTACAGCTACCTCGGAGGAGCGGGCTTTGCGCAGATTTGAAGAGCTGCGCCTGCGCGGAACAGAGACAAGCTATGAGGAAGTGCTTCGCGATATCCGCTACCGCGATTCAAACGACAGCACGCGCTCAGCTGCGCCTCTGCGGCCTGCGGAGGGGGCGGTCATTCTTGATACCACCGGAAATAGTCTGACGCAGAGCTTCGAGATGATTTGCGTCCTTATTGAGGAGAAATTTGAGCGATGAGAGCTGCTTATGTTTTCTGGTACATGATCTTATATCCCTTAGCAAAGCTTATCGTTCCCTGTGCGGTTAAAGGCAGGGAAAACATCCCTCATGGAGCGGCCATAGTCTGCGCAAACCATACGAATATTTTGGATCCCGTATTGATAGCGTATGCTTTCGGGCATAAACGCCAGCTATTCTTTATGGCGAAGGCCGAGCTGTTTAAGATTCCGATTGTTGGCGGTATATTCAAAACCGTGGGCGTTTTTCCGATCGTGCGCGGCGAAACGGATATCAATTCAATTAGAACCGCGATGAAGCATTTGAAAAAGGGCAGGCAGATCATGATGTTCCCGGAGGGAACAAGGGTCAGGGAGGACGAAGCGGTTGCCGCAAAAAGCGGAGCGGTCCGTATTGCCCTGAAACTGAAGGTTCCACTCCTGCCGGTTCACCTGTCAAAAGGGAAAAAGGCCTTCCAGCAGTCAAGACTCGTTATCGGAGAGCCATATATGCTGCAGCAGCCGGAGGAAAAAGACTATGCTCCTCTTATCGATGAGCTGATGGATAAAATACACGCCTTGGAGTTTCAGAATTGAAAAAACTTTTGATTTCGGACAGCGCAGGCTTTTGCTTCGGCGTCAGCCGTTCCGTTAAGCTGGCAGAAAAAATGCTTGAAATCCACCGAGAGCCCTGCTATAGCCTTGGAGAGCTAATACATAATGATTCCGTTGTAGAAAAGCTTGCCATCTTAGGGCTGAAGGCTACTCATTCGGCTGAGGATGTTCCCGAAAATGCCTCTGTCATAATCCGATCGCATGGCGTCGGCGCAAATGAATATGAGGTGCTGAATAACAAAAACTGCGAAATAATTGATGCAACCTGTCCGAAGGTGCTCAAAATTCACAGAATAGTTTCTGACGCTTCTGCAAGAGGAAGGCTACCGGTCATTATCGGCATGAAAGAGCATCCGGAGGTCATTGCAATCTGTGGCTGGTGCGTGAATGCAAAGGTCTTTTCGGACGCGGCAGAGTTTGAAAGCTGGCTGCATGGCTCACCGGAACGCCGGGAAATTCCGCTGACCGTTGTGTTCCAGACGACCCAGACAAAAAATAATTTGGAACAGACCAAAAATATTCTTAAAAAAGAGTGTACAAACAGTGAATTTTTTGATACAATATGTAGCGCTACATCCATAAGGCAATTTGATGCTGCGGTTCTATCGGAAAAATGTGACGCGGTTGTTGTTATCGGTGCGCGTCACAGCGCAAACAGCGTCCACCTCGCGGAGATATGCAGAGAGCATTGCGCAAATGTTCAATTCATCACTTCCGCGGATGAGCTTGATTTGCAGGCCCTTGATGAGGCCGCGATTATCGGCATTACAGCCGGCGCATCAACGCCCGAGTGGATTATTAAGGAGGTAAAACAAACCATGACTGATGAACTGAAAATTGAAGAGACCACAGCCGATGAAAAGGTGGAGGATACCGTTGCGGAAGCGGAAATGACCTTTGATCAGATGCTGGAGGAATCTATTAAAACGATATATAACGGCGATACCGTTATCGGCATCGTCGTGGCGATTACTCCGACTGAAATCAGCCTTGA
>JAYFQM010000133.1:0-10005 GCA_034927185.1 Oscillospiraceae bacterium
TTGTTCCTCAAATAAGGAACTGCAAGGAATATCGCGACTATTACCGCCGTGAGGAGCTTCAGCAGGTCGGTGGGCATTCTCAGCCACATTACAAGCCCAATAACAAGGTAGTAAATGACACCGCCGAGCGCAACAAAAATCAGTCGTATCGCAAAACTCATGTGCTTTGCTAAAAGCGCATCTCCGAGTACCTCGCCGATAATCACGGCCGCAAGCCCGATAACGATGGAGCCCTGCCCCATCTTGATATCCGCGAAGCCCTGATACTGGGCCATAAGTCCCCCGGAGAGCGCGACAAGCCCGTTTGAGACGCACAGCGCGATGACTTTCATCGTATCGATGTTAATTCCCTGCGCCTTTGACATGTGGGGATTGCAGCCGGTCGCGCGTATTGCGCTCCCTTGCTCCGTACCAAAATACCAGTATAGCAGCGTTATGAGCACCGCAGCAAAAATAAGAGCGGTGATGATAGTGCCTGATACATTTCGCAGTGACATGACGAGTGTGAACTTATCGACATTAACAGCCTTATTTGCTCCGCTTAATATCATCAGATTTACCGACCAGAGTGAAATCTGCGTCAGTATTCCCGCTAGTATGCCCGGAATGCCGAGCCGCGTGTGCAGAAGTCCCGTTATGAGTCCGGCAGCTGTTCCAGCGGCGGAAGCTGCTAAAAGCGCGAGCGGAGCGGGAATTCCGGAGAGTATGAGAACGACAGTCACGGCGCCGCCTGTCGCAAACGAGCCGTCGACCGTCAGATCGGCAAAGTCGAGAAGGCGGAAAGTGATGAAAACGCCCAGCGCCATGATGCCCCATATGATGCCTTGAGCTATGTTTCCGGGCAGTGCGGTCAGAAGTATCATCGGATTAAGGGATGAAAAGTATTGAAGAATATCCATAGACGGTTCCTTCCGTAAATAAAATGCCGCTGCGGTGCCTCCATTCGAGGGCACCGCTGACGGTCAGTATGCTTTTAAAAGCTTTATTCGGCCTTGATGGCTGTGTAATCGGAGGGAATAGCGACGTTGAGAGTCTTTGCGATATCCTCGTTGTACTCCTTTGTGAACTTGGGAGCGTACTGGATTTCCATAGTCGCGGGGTCCTTACCGTTTACGAGTATCTCGTAGGCCATTTCACCGGTTGCGTAGCCGAGGTCGTAGTAGCTGATTGAGAGCGTTGCAACGCCGCAGCCTTTGCAGATACCCTCCTCACCGGCAACGATGGGGATTCCGGCGGGAACACAGACGTTCTTGATTATCTCAGTGTTGGAGGCGACGGTGTTGTCGGTCGGAAGATAGATGACATCGGACTCGGAAGCGGCTGTTGTCGCGACGGTCTGAAGGTCGTTAGAGTCGGAGAAGGTGTAGTCCTTGCAGCTGTAGCCCATGTCGGTCAGAAGCTTGGTGACCACGCCGGACTGATACTTCGAGTTAGGCTCGGCCGAGCAATAGAGTATACCGATGTTCTTGGCATCCGGGAACAGTTCCTTGAGCATCGCAGCCTGCTGGTCGAGAGGGGCAAGGTCACTGGTGCCGGAGACGTTGGTGCCGGTCGTTCCCATCCAGTTGTCGATGCCGAGCGCCGTGCCGTAATCAGTGACTGAGGTGCCGAGAACGGGTATCGTGCTGGTTGCGGTCTGAGCCGCCTGCAGAGCGGGAGTTGCGTTTGCCATGATTAGGTCGACGTTCGCGGATACAAGCTGGTTTGCTATCGTCGCGCAGGTTGGAACATCGCCTGAAGCGTTCTGCTCGTCGAACTTGATCTTGTCGCCCAGCTTTTCAGTTAGAGCGTCCTTGAAGCCCTGGGTCGCGGCATCAAGCGCAGGGTGCTGCACAAGCTGGCAGATACCGACGTAATAGACCTTATCGGCTGCGGGGGAGGCATCATTAGACGGTGCTGTGCTTTCTGCTGTTTTGGCTGTGCCACAGGCTGCGAGAGACAGTACCAGCATGACGGCGAGCAAGAGTGCGATTGCTTTCTTTTTCATGATTTTTACTCCTTAAAATCTGTTTTTGATATAAAAAGGCGGCCCGCCTTTTCAGACGAGCCGCCGAATATCCGTTGTGGTTTGGCTTTATCAATCTGTATTGGCATGTCTGTTCATTTCTTTTTCCATAAAAAAGTAAAAATAGACATAGCTAAACAGGCCCGCCTCGGTGCGGACGTTCATCATGTAGTTAGTTGTCATGTTATGCATTTGCGGGCCTCCTTTCGATTGAGCTTTGTTTTGTTCATCAGTATATTGTGTTAAATGCCAAAAGTCAATTGTGACTATCAACAAAATAAACACAAGATGTGGGGCTGTATTCTGGCTTATATTTAAGAGCTTTTATAATAGCAGCTATATTTTACCATAAAAATCGCTGACATAAGTTAGCAGTTTTTATGGTCGGAATAAAATTATAGGACTTGAGAAAATCCAGTAATATCAAGGGTTACCACTCATAGAAACAGAAAATGAACCGAGGGGATAACCGGTACGGGGCAACAGAAAAGCATACTCTGCTAACCTAACGAGTGATTTGTTGTGTGTACATTCGCGAAATGGAACGACATATATTTACTTGTACTCTGGTACACAAATTGATTAATTGGTCTTGGAAAATGTTATTTCTTTCTGATCTTTTGTTTTAGTACTGTTATTCCAGAGTACGCTCCTATCAGCACAATGAAAATTTCCAGACGTCCAAGTATCATTCCAAACATTTCTACGATCAGTGTCGCCGTACCGGTTGCTGAGGTGGTAAGGCCGATGGATAACCCCACTGTTCCCAGCGCTG
Organism: Oscillospiraceae bacterium; assembly: GCA_034927185.1. Classification (GTDB taxonomy): domain Bacteria; phylum Bacillota; class Clostridia; order Oscillospirales; family Oscillospiraceae; genus UBA2658. The sequence goes on from JAYFQM010000133.1 coordinate 2,781, forward strand.
ACGCAAACTCAAAAATCGCTTCAGTCAGTGAGCAGCCAGCAGTTACTGTGAGGAGTAATGCGCCAAGGATAAAAAGACTGAGATAACATGCCACAAAGCCCGTTGTATCCATCGCCAGCGTTGTGTCGATAGTAGTTTTCCCCTGTGCCCTGATGTAATAGGGCGTCTCGACATTCCTGGGCGATAAAAGCCGCTTCCGTATGTTCTGCATGGTGATACGCAGCATGAGGTAAACGCGGGAGAGCTTGATACCGCCGGCAGTCGATCCGATCCCGCCACCAAAGAGCATCATCAAAATCAAAACGCCGAGTGCAAGTGGAGGCCAAGAAGTGTAGCTCATACTGGAATAACCCGTTGTGGAAAGTGCCGATGACACATCAAACAAGGCCCGACGGAATCCTTCTCCAAGGCCCATATTAAGTCCGCTGATCAATGAAAGTGCGGTAACTGGGACAAAGATCAGAAGCAGAAGAAACATAAATTTTACTTCACTTACCCCGATGGCCTGCCGCCATTTCCCCCTTACCAGCAGAAGCAGAACGGCAAAGTTTGTTGTGCCGATCAGCATCAGAACGATTGTTATGATCTCAATCGGAAAGCTGTTATATTCTCCGATACTGTTCAGCTTCGTTGAAAAGCCACCGGTTGACAGCGCGCACATTGTATGGTTTATCGCATCAAACAAACCCATCCCGACAATTACGTAAGCCATCGTACCGACAATTAGAAAGCCGTTATACATCAGGCAAATTGTCTGTGCCGTTTTTTTTAGGTTGGGCATAAGCTTATCGGGATGGCCTTCGGCATTGTATAAATTCATGGACTGCTTATCCTGCACCAGCATAACCATCATCATTACAAAACCCAGGCCGCCGCAGAATTGCATAAAGCTCCGGTGAAACAGGAAGATATGCGGGGTTACCGACACTTCCATCACGGAAAGACCGGTGGTCGTCCATCCGCTGACAGCTTCGAACAGCGCCTGTACAAATGTGAGCTGTCCACTAATGACAAAAGGGATGGCTCCAATCATGACACCCCAGCCCCATGCAAAAAGCACGGTCAGGCTGCCGCGCTGCATGGAAGAGCGCCATTCAAATTTTGAGTCATCCTTTCTCCCAACCAAACAGGCAATAGCGCCTATTGCAACGGAACTGAGAGCGGGAATTATAAACGAAAGCGCGCAAGACTTATCCTGGGGGTAAAACGGAAGAATAATTAGCGGCACAGCTACAAGCAGACCGATCAGCAACATGAGTTTCCCTGTATTGCTACGATTTAAAAAACTGCGAATCACGTTGCTCACCGTCCTGTCAATTCCTTAATTGCCGCCATTTCCTGCTTGTCGGAAGAGATCAGGACAAGCATATCTCCGGCCAGAATACGTGTATCGCCTCTTGGCACCATGGTCGTATCGCCGCGGAGAATGCAGCCGATAATAACCTGTTTCGGAAGATTGATTTCCCACAATTTTTTCCCAACAGCCGGTGCGGTGCCGGGTATGGGGACCTCGGCTATGCTGACACGTCCCTCCCCAATCGGAACCAAGGTGGCGATTTTGTCTACGAAAGCCTGCTGCTCAATAATGCCGGTAATAGCCGTAATCGCGCAGACGACGCTGTCTATACCCATCCTGTAAAAAAAGTCCTTTTTCTTCGGGTCCGTCAAAAGAGCGACGGTTTTCTTTACATGAAACCTCTTTTTACAAAGCTCACAAATGACCAAATTGTCTTCGTCTTTTGAGGTCATCGCAATCGCAATATCCGCGTCGCCCGTACTCGCGTCCTCCAAGACAAACGGTCTTGTGCCGTCTCCGTTAATAACGGTAAGCTTGTCAATCTCAGCCAGCTTCAAGCAATCCTCATATGTATCGTTGATGACTGTTACCTGGTATCCCTTTTTAATGAGCGAAGTTGCAAGAGATTTTGCTTTGCTTCTTCCTCCAACCAGTAACACCTTTGTTTTCATTTTTTCTCCTCCTGAAAGCCATCCTTTGGCAAGCCTGTTTTTGATAATATCTTATCGATTTCCTTTGCGGACAATATAGCGGGACAAATCGTATCAATCCCGAACTCGCGGTAAACGCACTCCCTTTCGGGATCGTAAAGTCTGGCAATCACGCGCTTTATCTGAAACATTTCGCGCGCGATCTGGGCCACCATGATGTTCGTATTATCGCTGTTTGTAACGGCGACAATGACGCTTGCCTTATTAATCTGGGCTCCCTGCAAAACGTCAAGATCCAGGGCATCGCCTGTTATAAAGAGTCCTCCAAATGAGGGGGAAAGCTTGCGGAAAGCATCTTTGTTTTTATCAATAATCAGAACGTCTCCACCCTCATCGGAAAGCGTATTCGCGAGATTGGCTCCCAGTCTGCCACAGCCGATTACAAATGTATAATTTTCGTCTGCTTTTTTATCCATAAGCCATTCCATATTTAGTCCCTCCTGACGAAACGACCGACTCCGTGCGCGTCGTATTCGACTTTATAGTTACTTTGTTTTCCAGCATTTTCTTCCACTTCACAATCGCTCTCATTGTATGCGCACTTGCCGCTGGAATAAAATGTTCCATAGCAATCAAGATTTTGCCGTGCTGGTATGTAAGTGGGATCAAGTGCCCAAGCGGCGCGAAAATGATTCATCGCTGTTAGGTGATCCCCCTTTTTTTCGAGCAGTATGCCGATTAGGTTATGCGGTTCAGGTGCATGGGGATATTTTCCCATGGCACTGAAGATCAAGCTTTCGCATTTCTCATAGTCCTGTAAACTGATAAGCTCTCTTACTGTCACGCAGAGTCTGTCTAGTTCCTCCGCTTTTTCAGATATTCCGATCTGTTTCATTGCTCTATGCCTCCTTTGAAGCAGGTTGATTTTTTTGCATAATTATCTTAGCAAGAAGACTGTGAGCATAGTGTGAGAGCTCGCTAATACCTGTGAGAAAGCTGTGAGGATGCAAAAAGGCCGCTTGGAAAATTCCGAAGCGGCCTTTTTAAAATGGTTCAGTTTTTGTTTTATTCGTCTGAAAGCCGGTAGCCGACACCGATTTCCGTCAGAATGTATCGCGGCTTTGCAGGATTCTTTTCGATTTTGCGCCGGAGGGAGGCCATCAGTGTTCGAAGCGCCTGTGTGTCCGTGCCATATCAGATACCCTAAATCTCTTTGATTATATACTTTGTTGTCAACACCTTACCAATATTCCGGAAAAATAAGGCAAGCAGGTTATACTCCATCGGCGTTGTGTGCAGTTCGGCATCGTCAAGATACACCAAATGCTTATCGAAATCAATTCTGAGCCCGCCCACTGCAAGGCTTGTCTGTTGCCTGATTCCAACGGCTTTATGCATGTGACGGAGGGCGACTCGGATACGTGCCATGAGCTCAGTGGCTGAAAAGGGTTTCGTCAGATAGTCATCGGCCCCGCTGTCCAGCGCTGCCGCCTTCTCCTTGTCCTGATCACGGGCGGAAACGACAATGATCGGTATTTCCGACCACTCGCGAACTGTTTTGATGTCCTCCATGCCGTCAAAATCCGGCAGGCCGAGGTCAAGCAGCATCAGATCGATCTGCTCTGAGACAAGTGCGGACAGCGCTCCCTGAGCCGTTCCTGTGGTCATATAGGGAAAGCACTCCTGTTTCAGCGAATAGCAGATAAAGTTCCTGATTTGCGGATCGTCCTCGACAATCAGAATTTGTTCATTTCGTTCCTCCATGATTTGAAACCTCCATTGGCAGCGTAAATACAAATTCGGTACCCTGTCCGTCGGTGCGGTTATGGCCCTCGATTGTGCCGCCGTGCGCTTTAATAATCGCCTCACAGATTGTCAGTCCCAACCCCACGCCCCGCTGCGCATCGGCTTCCGCCGAGCCGGTTGTGTAAAACATCTGGAAGATATTAGGCAAATCCAATAAGGCAATTCCACATCCACGGTCGGCAACGGAAAACGTAGCGGAGTGTATTTCTTCACTTGCAGAGACGCTGATTTCACGATCAGGCGGCGTATGCTTAATTGCATTGTCAAGCAAATTGATCAGGACTTGTTCGATCAGCTTCGCATCCATGGGAACGATCAGCACTTCTTCGGGGACGCTGACCGTGATTTCATATTCCGGATACCGCTTCATAATGTGGCTGACCGCTCCGCCTATGACTTCCTCAGCAGCTTCCGGCTGCTTGGTAATCGTCAGCCTGCCGTCTTGTAAGCGGGTGAGACTTAAGATGTTCTCGACCAACGAATGAAGCCAATCGGCATCTTTGTGGATTCCATGTGCCAGTGAGTATCGTGGGTCTTCCATATCGGTCATATCCATGAGTATTTCCGATGTGCCCATAATGCCGGAGAGAGGAGTGCGAAGGTCATGTGAGATTGCGCGTAAAAGATTGCTGCGGTATCGTTCCTGCTCTGTTTCCTCCCTGGATTTTTGCTGCTCCTGCGCGCTGCGAAAACGGTCCATGGCAAGCGCCGCGCTTTCAATCATGGAACGCAGAAGGCGCTTCAGCGGCTCACTCATGGAAACAGCGGTTTCCCTGGGTATCCTTAGCACTCCCAAAATGATCTCTCTGCCATAGATCGGCCAGTCGTAAAACTCTTCGCCAACATCAAAAGCAGTCCGCAATCCCTCTATGCGGTGTCTTATTTCAGAAGTATCGTCTACCTTACGCCGAACCTGTTTCCCCACACTTTGCTGCTGGATAAAGCTCTGTTCAGGCTGTCCGCTTTCGTCAAAGCAAAGACAGGCGGCGCGGCAATTCATGATACTGCTGATAGTATCCGTCGTAATGCTGGCAATATCGTATATGTCGGCAGCATCTGTAAGCCGGTTTGTGAGTTGAAAAAGGGCGCTTGTTTCTGCTTCTTTTTCTTGGGCTTCCAGAGCGTTCTGCTTAACTTTTGAGGTCAGGGCACTAGTAATAAAAGCGGTAACAGTCATAATCGCAAAGGTAATCAGATACGACGGATCGTTGACAGAAAGCGTATAGTACGGTTTTGTAAAGAAATAGTTAAACGCAAAGGTTGCAATGACTGATGCTGCGATTCCATAACCGTATCCGTGTGTCAAGCGTGCGATCATGAGGATAGAGAGGAGATAAACAATAACGATGTTTGTTTCAGGAAAACCAATCGTTCGGAATGTCCAGCCAATACCTGTGGCGGCGGCAATCATTGTTACAGTTATCAGTACATAGCGGAGAACATTTTTGTGTTCTTTACTTTTTAAGATTGTCATTGCGCCTGCCTCCCTGTGTACGGCAATCTATCGGTTTCCCAACATTATTTGGAATCAGCCAAAGGTTTCCCTTTTTTACTGCACCGGCAATTCTTCCCGCCGCGCAATAATAATTCACCATCCGGCTCGTGATGCCCCATTTGGCCCCGGCTTCTTTGACGGTCAAGTAATCCATGTTCAATCACCCCACGTGCGTTTATACCTATTATATTTCTTTATCTCGAAATATACAAATAGTGTTTTTAATATCTTTACTATGTATAAGCGTTATCTCACGTTCGTCTGATAGTAAATAAACGGTCTAGTACTACGAGGAAGTAGCGAAAGTTGCTCAAAGCATACCCGCATACGAAAACTTCGACCACAGCCGGAGGTAGGCAATCTTTCATATGAAGTTTAAAAGAGGCGATATGGCTGCCGAATACAAAGTAAATGCAGAAATCTGCAGATATGTGTGATACAATAAAGATAAAAATTTTCCAGATAACCGATTAAGAGAATTTTCTGAAGATTGATCGGCCCGAAAAGGGAGCTGCTTATATGAGAAAATCAAAGTGCATTTTGCTTATTTTAATCATTCTTTTCGGCCTTGCGCTGTCCGGCTGCTCTAAAAGGACGGACGACGGAGCGGTCAAAGCGTCGGTGGGAACGCTGGACCTGACAGATTGGGACTTTGCAAATGATGGATTCATCTCTCTTGACGGACAGTGGGAATTTTACTGGGATAAGTTTTTATCCTATAATGATTTAATAACCTCAATACCGGAACTGTACGCGGAAATTCCAAGTTCATGGACGAAGTACACTTTAAACGGAACAAAGCTTCCGGCGGAGGGCCATGCCACATACCGGCTTCATGTGATATCAGACCTTCCGGAAGGTACGCAATTAGGCCTTTACCTCGGCAATTTTTCCAGCGCATATGATTTGTATGTTGATGGAAATCTGATCGCTTCGACGGGCCATGTCGCGGACAATGCCGCGGAAGAAGTCGGGGTGTTCCGCTCTCAGGATGCTTACTTCAGTCTGCCCGCATCCGAATTTGATATTATAATTCAGACGTCAAACTATCATTACGGACTAAGCGGGTTTTGGTCCGCCGCATTTTTGGGAAGCAGCGCGGATATATCGGCCATTAATGACTCAAACGCAATTAAAACGGCGTTGCTTTACGGTGCGCTTCTTATAATAGCGGTCTTTTATCTGGCTATTTCGTTTCTGCACAGAGGGCAAAAATACACATTATATTTTTTCCTCCTGTGCATATTCAGCTTGTTGTTTGCCGACGGCCTGGAATTCAATCTGCTTCCGAGGTTTATTCCGTGGCTGAGCATCGACAGAGTAATATTCCTGTGCTATTCATCATATATATGGGGCGCGTTCTTTTTGGTCGCGTTCCTTCATAGCCTTTTTGAATCAAGGGTATCACATATCATCTGCAGAATCGTTTTAATTACTTCAATATGCTGGCAGATGCTTTTTATCTTTACTTCTCCACTTTTTTTCAGTAAAGTCATCAATTCCGGCATATTTCAGGTAGGTCTGTTGAATCTGAATTTCTTTGCGGTACTCCTATGCAGTATTATTATCACTGCGGCAGGGCTCAAAAAAAATAAAACGGACGGGCTTTTGAATATGCTGTGCATATTCATATTTCTGGCTGCGTTCCTGTATGATTCTCTGTTTTATGCGAATGAATTCAACAGCGCGTTAGGTGCTACTTTTTACTTTGCCATTTATATGGTGCTTCTTATCCAGATGTTTATCCAGGCAAAGCGAATTAAAGAATACCACAAGGCGAAGACGAATGCAGAGCTGAAGTTCCTGCAGGCTCAGATTAAACCGCATTTCTTGTACAATTCCATGAACACGTTTATTTCCACCTCTCGCTATGATCCGGAAAAAGCGAGGGAACTGATGGCGGATTTCAGCGAGTACCTTAGAAAAAGCTTTGATTTCAAGGGTACGGGGCAGCTTGTTCCGCTGAAGGACGAGCTC